>JAQVNN010000037.1 GCA_028703105.1 Paludibacter sp.
CCGGCTGTCATGATTAAATCGCCGAACTCATCGATTATGACCACAATGTAAGGCAGAAATTTATGTCCTTTTTCAGGGTTTAATTGTCTGTTGATGAATTTTTCGTTGTATTCCTTGATGTTACGCACATGCGCTTTTTTAAGCAAATCATAACGGTCATCCATCTCGCGGCACAATGAACTCAGGGTTTCTACTACTTTTGTTGTGTCAGTGATGATGGCATCTTCGCCGTCCGGTAGTTTAGCCAAGTAATGTTTTTCTATATCCCCGTAGATGTTAAATTCAACTTTCTTGGGGTCAATTAAGACAAATTTCAGTACAGCCGGATGTTTTTTATATAAAAGCGAGGTGATGATAGCATTTAATCCAACCGATTTACCTTGACCGGTTGCTCCTGCCACTAAGAGGTGAGGCATCTTGGTCAGGTCAACCATGAAAATTTCATTGGTGATGGTTCGTCCAAATGCAATCGGCAGTTCAAATTTCGATTCCTGAAATTTTTTGGAGGCAATAACTGAATGCATGGAAACTACCTGAGGGTCGGCATTGGGAACTTCAATTCCGATGGTTCCTTTACCGGGAATAGGAGCGATGATACGAATACCGGTAGCTGCCAGACTCAGCATGATGTCGTATTCTAGGTTGCGTATTTTAGAAATTCTTACTCCTTCTTTCGGTACTATTTCGTATAGGGTAATGGTCGGGCCGACTGTTGCCTTGATGGTTTTAATCTCGATTCCGTAATTTTGAAGAGTGGTTGTAATACGCTCTTTATTTGCATTTTGCTCCTTCATGTCGATTAACGTTTCGTTGTCGGTTCCATAAACTTTCAGCAAATCGAGCGTTGGAAATTTATACCTTGATAAATCAAGCGTCGGATCGTATTTTCCTAATTTATCGAGGTTGTAAAAAGGATCATCATTTTCTTCGTTATTGTTTTGGAACTCACTCAGGTCAACTGGCTTGTTTTCTTCTTCATTAAGTGGTTTTTCAATCTCAAAGGCAACATCACCGGAAATTGATGAATATGGTTCTTCATCTTCCTGATCTTCTTTCGCCGGACTTTTGATCCATTCCTCGGGAACGATTTCTGTCCCTACGGCAACACTGGGTGAATTTTCTTCATCATCCATGTCCACTATCACTTCTTCGGTATCATCATCCGTTTTATTTTTCTTTCCGGAAAATAAATTTCTCAGGAAAGTAATGGTTTTGGCTGTCGTAATGATACTGTAAATAAGCAATGAGCCTCCAATGGTCATCACAAGACCTAGTTCTCCGATGTAAGAAATCAGCCATTCGCTCACATAAACTCCATGTTCGCCTCCCAGCAGGAAAAAAAACGGAGGTTTGAAATAGGAGTCAATAAATCCCAGACTTATTGATAGCCATATCAGCCAAAAAGATGCATGGAAAAAGGCTTTCCAGAGAGAACATATTTTCTTTTTCATGAGCCGGAAAGATAAAATCCCGGCAAAAAACAATATAGCAAAAGCTCCGATTCCAAAACCTTTGTGTATGATATAGTGTGCAAAGAGGGCTCCGGCTACCGAAGTTACATTCTGAATGTCTTTTCTGACAACATGTAATTCTTCCAGGGAGAGTTCCATCTTACTCTGATCTTCAGCCCCGGTGAAAAAATAAGAAACCATACCGACAGATAAATAAATCAATACAAGAAAGATGGTTAGTCCAATGATAAAATGTAAGCGGTCACTTTTCAAGAATCCGGCAAATTGTTTCCAGACTCCCGGTGAATCTGAATTGCCGGCTGTTTTTTTCTTCTTCTTTCCGGATACATTCAGCGGGATAGTTTTAGTTTCTTCCTTTGGTGTTATAGATGTTCTGACTGGTTTCCTGGGTGGCATAATTAAGAATATAAAATTGCTGTGTGTTTATAATTTGCAAAAATAACAAAAAAACTATGCAGAATTTGTTTTATTTGACATAATTTTACAGAAAATTATTTACAACATTTTTTATCATAGGATTTTATGACTATTCTGAAAACTTCTTTTCTTACAATTGGTTATCACCATCGGAATAAAAATACGGTAATTCAAACCAATTTAAATTTGTTGGCTAAACCCGGGGAGATGGTTTGCCTGATTGGACCGAATGGGAGTGGGAAGAGTACTTTGTTGCGTACTTTATCAGGTTTGCAACGACCACTTGCCGGAAAAGCAATTGTCAATGATGTAGATATACAAGAGATTTCTTCCAAAGAGAGAGCGTTGTTGATGTCACTGGTATTAACCGAAAGGATTGATATTGAAAATGCAACGGTACGGTCGATTGTGGCGATGGGCAGGCATCCGCATACTAACTGGTGGGGAAGAATAAATGAAGATACTGAAAAATTAGTGCAAAAAGCCATAGCCATGGTACATCTGGAAAGTAAGACAAATCAGCTTATTACAGAGTTATCAGACGGTGAACGGCAGCGTGTCATGATTGCCAAAGCATTTGTTCAGGATACACCAATCATCATATTGGATGAACCTACAGCGCATCTTGATTTGCCTAACCGCGTAGAAATTATGTTGTTGCTTCACCGGATGGCACATGAAACGGGTAAGACAATTATTATTTCAACTCACGAACTCGATATGGCGTTGCAGGCAGCCGATCGCGTGTGGCTAATGACAGCAGATAGAGGAGTGGAAGTTGGTGTTCCTGAAGATCTTGTATTGAACGGCAAATTCAATGAGGCTTTTAAAAGCAATAATTATGTTTTTAATCCTACTAACGGCAATTTTTCCATGAATTATAAATTAGACAAGCAAGTGTCAGTTCAAGGTGATAAAATGAGTATGTACTGGACCTTACGGGCACTGGCAAGAGTGGGATATGCTGCGGTAGAAAAAACAAATCCAGCAATTGTCATTGAAAACAATTGCTGGAAAGTTGGAGAGAATGAATATAATTCTATTGAAAAACTCTTATCTGCTTTATCTCACCCCATTCATCATGCGTAACAGTTTCTTGTTGAGTGAAATCAGGATAATACCACAGATTATTACAAAGATAGAAACATAGAGGAAAATTTTCCCTGCGCCCATGGATTCGACTGAAGATGCTAAGAATCCACCTACGATGTTGGCAAAAAATGACGAGAGCAACCAAACACCCATCAATACAGAAGCTAATTTGGGAGGAGATAGTTTTGTTACGACCGATAAACCTACCGGTGATAAACATAGTTCCCCAAGGGTATGAACGAGATAAGTAAGCACCAACCAGATCAGACTGGCTTTGATACTTACATCTTGAATGTCACCGCCTCTTTCAGCAACAGCGCCCAGCATGAAGAAAAAACCAACACCGAGAATAATCATTCCAAGCCCCATCTTAATCGGGGTAGTCAGTTTTTTGCCTATTTTGGAAACCCAGAACATACCAAACAAGGGTGCAAGCAATACAATAAATAAAGGATTAACAGACTGGAACCATGCAGTTGGAATTTCAAATCCAAACACAACACGGTCAACGTATTTATCGGTATATAGGCTTAAAGATGAACCTGCTTGTTCAAAACCTGCCCAGAAGAAAATGGCAAATACAAACAATATGAAAATAACCGTGATGCGTTGTTTTTCTTCTTTTGTGAGTGGTTTTTGGGTGTCAACTTTTGCATCCAGATCAATTGCTGAAGACTGGAGTGAACCTGGCCTTTTTCCGATATTTCCTAAATATTTTTCAGCAAGGGCATTAAAAAAGATCTGCCCAACGAACATACCCACTGCAGCGGCAAGGAAACCGTAACGATAACCATAACTGATAACTACTTCACCCATTTCATTTGTTATGGTAGAAGCAAATAAATTATCTGTCAGGAATCCAATGATTAACGGAGCCATAAAGGCGCCTAAATTTATCCCCATATAAAAAATGGAGAAAGCTGCATCTCTTTTTTCATCTCCTTCTTCGTATAATCCGCCTACGAGAGTCGAGATATTGGGTTTAAAGAACCCGTTCCCTATTATCAATAAACCAAGACCTGTGAATAATCCGGCATGGGTGTTTACGGCAAATAAAGCAAGTTGCCCCAGCATCATGGTGATACCTCCAATGGTGATAGCGTGCCGTTGTCCCAACCACTTATCGGCAATCCAGCCTCCAATCAAGGGAGTAAAATATACAAAACCAGTGAAAAAACCATATATCAGACTTGCATTTTGCGCACTGATTTCAAGTCCGCCTTCTAAATAAGTTTTTGTAAGATAAAGAATCAGGATACCTCGCATCCCATAGTAACTGAAACGTTCCCACATTTCAGTTAAGAACAATAAATACAGACCTTTCGGATGGCCTGTCCTTTTTTTCCCTTTTGTCATTATTTTTATATTTTATTTTGTGCTTTTTCAAAAAGCAGGTGCAAAAATAATAAACTTGTCCGGATATACAATATTTATTCGACTAAGTTTAACGTGTTGGAAGGTTTCATAACCACACCAATATTCTTTCTTCCGTCCACTTTTATGACAATCGGATCAGTAAAACGAACATGCCTCAGGTATTCACTTTCATAAACTGCTAATTGATTGTTCAGGTATTCGAAATCATATGAGCCATCCTTGTTGTAAGGGTTGACAGTAAAGTAAGAAACGCCGAAAGATGTCAGATTTTGAAAGAAATGGGTGCCTTGACTGGGTTCAATTCTGTAGTTGGATAAACCTGATTCAATAATGACCATTGCATGACTGATGTGTGGCCATTTAACCGGAATCCCGAGCCAGGGATCAAGCGAACCCCATCTGCCGGGGCCAACCAGTACGTAATGCCTGTTTTCTTTCACCATCTTTTTGTTAAGTTTCTCAATATCATACATAATCAATTGATTTCTTGATGCGTTAAATGCTTCTGGTTTTACGTAGATGATGTCATAAATATCATTGGTTATGCCATGACCTAACACGTTGTTACTGCTAATGATGGTGTCTTCAACCTGAATTTTTCCAATATCTTCATTTATATTTTCATTGCTGTCAACAATTGGTCTTATCTGGAGAAAATAAAAAGTGTGTTGTTTGTTTTCCGAATAATCAAGATTCACCGCAAACTCAATTTCAATAGGACGTCCCATCTCATTGTGTGCAATTTGCAGTACATCTTTTAAAATAGTTGCCAAAGGGAATACATTGTCTTGTAAAATATTGGCAAAGGTGATGATTTTTCTTCCGCCTTCATAAATGCTGTCGTAAATCATCTGTTCCTGTACGTCATAAGTGGAAGCAATGTATCTCAATGTTCCTTCTTTTAATGCGTCTTGTACATTGATTTTAAGTAAGTTAAATCCATCATCAACCTGAGGTCTGAAATGGATATTGTTCAAATCCAGGGCATTAAAATAGGTTTGTGTTTCCCTTAATGCATATTCCAGGCTACTTGTTTGTAAGATATTATGCGGATAAGCCGGAGAAAACCGTAAAGTAACTCCACCATCAACAATGTATTTGCCAAGTCCCATGGCAATATTGGCAATTCCATCTTCCGGTTTTTCAGCTCCGATCGGGTAGTAATTCAATGATTTGGCAACACCTGAAAATGACGGATAAAAGTGATTCCCATGTTGATTTCCACAGGTTTCCTGTAATACAATGGCCATTTTTTCTTCATCAATTATATTTTGAGTAGCAGTCATGTATAGTTTACTTTGTTGAAAATAAACTGACGCATAGACAGCCTTGATTGCTTCTGTAACCAATGAAAGTGTTTGCGTTCGGCTTTCGTGGTTATAAGGAACCATATAAGTCGAATATATTCCCGCGAAAGGCTGGTAATGTGAGTCCTCCAGCAGACTGGAAGAACGAACGGCCACTGGTGTGCTTATAACGCCGAGGAAGGCATATAAATCAGCAATTAGTTTTTTGGGGACTCTGGCATGTAAAAAATGTTTCAGAATTTCTTCATCCGGCAAATCTGATAATGCTATAGGATATAAATCGTTCATTTCCATGAATTCGGTGAATATATCCGTGCATATCACGACAGTTTTAGGAATAACTATCTGTACATTGTCGTGTTGCTGAAGTATTTCATTTCGTTTAATCATGGAGTCAATGAAGGCCAGTCCACGTCCTTTACCACCCATTGAACCATCCCCAATGCGGGCAAAGTTTGAATACTGGTCAAACCGTTCCCGTTGAAAAACAGCTACCACTCCACGGTTTTTAATTTTACGGTATTTGACGATGCCTCCAAATAAAACCTGGCGAAGTTTATTCAAATCTTCAATGCCCGGATCGTAAATGTTGGTGTTTTTAAAAAACTCTGCTAATGGGAACATTGCCCTGGAATAAAGCCAGCGGGAAACATTGTTCCGCGTAACATGATACAGCAGGCACTCATCGCTGAGCGTGAAAATCACATCCTGTAAACCCCGCAGATTTCTCACCTGAGCTTCGATTTCACCGGTATTGGGATTTTTGAAAACGAAATCAGAAAAACCAAAATTAAGGTTGATTCTGTCTCTTAATTCTGTTAAAAGAGTTTTGGATTGTTTACTGATAAAAGCAGCTTTTACTTTATCTGCATGTTCTTTGTTTTTTTCGTCGGATGATTGAATAATTATCGGAATAAATTTATCCTTTTTTCTTATCTCTTCACATAACTCAATTCCCGCGTTTTTTTCTTTTTTCCCATTTTTTTGAAAACTAATATCAGAGATGATACCAAGCATATTATCCTTGTACTTCAGGTAAATTGACATTGCTTCTTCATAAGTTCTGGCAAACATGATTTTGGGGCGGCCACGCATTCTCAGCATTTGTTCATGCTCGTTTAACGCTTCCGTCATAAAGGAGAGAGATTGTTTAAACACACATTTATATAAATGAGGCAGGATAGAGGAGTAAAAATGGATGGAATCTTCGACAAACAGAATGACCTGTACCCCTACAGAGGCAACATCTTCTTCCACATTCATTTTGTCTTCCAGCATCTTGGTAATTGCTAATAAAAGATCCGGATTTCCTAACCAGCTGAAAACATAATCAATTGCACTAAAGTCTTCATTTGATATTCTTTTTGAAACAGATTTTGAAAATGGAGTCAGCACTACGATCGGGATTGTTGGATAGTTCTTTTTAACGCCTTTAGCCCATTCAAAAGGATTGATACTATCTCCGCTTGGCATCGAAATTATCAGATCAAAATCTCTTTCTTGTAATATGTTGTTTGCATTTTCTTCGTTTGATACCAATGTGAATCTGGGAGGATATCTCAGGTTGAGTGCGGTATATTCATTAAAAATTTGTTCATCGATTCTACCGTCTTCTTCAAGCATGAATGAATCGTATTTGCTTGCATATAATAAAATGTTGTAAATACGATGCTTCATCAAATCAGCAAATGAAGTATCTTTAAAATAAAGCTGTTTGATTGTCCTGTACATATTGATTTTTTTTTAATTTTGAACCTGTAATGCTGATATTAATCAGGATAATTGTATTTGTTGATATGTCCTGTTGTTCTTTTTTTCTGATAAAACAAAATGGTATTAAGTTTCGTTTCTTATATGGAAGAAATGATCGTATGAGAAAAATTTTGTTACAAAGCTAATATTCCAAAATCAAATCACAATAACAAACTTAAACTTATTGTTTATGAATATTGAAAAAATCATGGTGTCGCTTGAGTCGAAACATCCCGGAGAACAGGAATATCTGCAAGCGGTTAGAGAAGTTCTCACGAGCATCGAAGATGTTTATAATGAACATCCGGAATTTGAAAAAGCAAAAATTGCGGAAAGATTGGTTGAACCAGATCGGATTTTTACATTCAAGGTTCCCTGGGTTGACGACAAAGGAGATGTGCAGGTGAATTTGGGTTACCGTGTTCAGTATAACAATGCCATTGGTCCTTATAAAGGAGGACTGCGTTTTCATTCTTCTGTCACCCTTTCGATTCTCAAATTTCTGGGTTTTGAACAAATATTTAAAAATGCGCTGACTACTTTGCCTATGGGCGGAGGAAAAGGAGGTTCCGATTTCAACCCCAGGGGAAAATCGCCCGCAGAAGTGATGCGTTTTTGTCAGGCTTATATGCTGGAGCTTTGGCCGCATATTGGACCGGAAACGGATATTCCTGCGGGAGATATTGGTGTAGGAGCGCGCGAAATCGGTTACTTGTATGGTATGTATAGAAAATTGGCTCGTGAAAATACCGGTGTGTTTACAGGGAAAGGGCTTGAATACGGCGGTTCCCTGATTCGTCCCGAAGCAACTGGTTTCGGTGGTTTGTATTTTGTTAGTCAGATGTTGGAAACGGCAGGTGAAAGCATCAAAGGTAAAACCATCGCCATATCCGGCTTTGGAAATGTGGCCTGGGGAGCAGCATTAAAAGCGACTGAAATGGGGGCTAAGGTAATAACCATTTCCGGTCCGGACGGTTATGTGCTGGATGAAAACGGGATATCAGGAGAAAAAATAGATTATATGCTGGAGTTGAGATCCAGTTGTAATGATGTGGTTGCGCCTTATGCCGAAAAATTTGGTGCTAAGTTTTTCCCCGGAAAAAGACCATGGGAGGTAAAGGTTGATATTGCATTACCTTGTGCTACTCAGAATGAATTAAATGCTGATGATGCTCGAATGCTTATTAATAATGGTGTAAAGTGTGTGGGAGAAATATCTAATATGGGATGTACTCCGGAGGCGATAGATTTATTCCTTGCCCATAAAATAATTTACGGTCCGGGAAAAGCTGTAAATGCAGGTGGTGTGGCTACTTCCGGACTTGAAATGACACAAAATGCCATGCACATCAACTGGACAGCAGCTGAGGTAGATGCCAAACTACAACAGATTATGTCAGAAATTCATGCGCAATGTGTCAAATATGGCAGAGAACCGGATGGCTACATCAATTACATGAAAGGTGCCAATGTGGCAGGATTCTTAAAAGTTGCAAAAGCGATGCTGTCGCAGGGGGTTGTTTGAAAACAGTCTAATGTCTAATGTCTAATGTCTAAAGCCTACTGACTCTTGATTCCTGTCGTTAGACATTAGACGTTAGACGAAAAAGGGCTGGTTAAAATTAACTTAATGTCTGTGCTTCGTTAATCCGTTTTAAATGTTAAAATCAAAATGTTAAAATACACCAAATCAAGCTGACAAATGATTTCAGCGGAACGACTTTTGTGTAATTTTGTGCCGGAAATTAAAAATCCGGCATAATTTGTTTAATTAAAAACGATGTATATGAGAAGAAATAAATTTTTTCAGGTTATCGGTTTATTGTTTCTTGTAGTGTTGGTTACTGTAGCCACTAATTACGTGATAAATAAAAACAATACCGAACAGAGTCAGAGAGGTTTTTCTTTCGATCAGGTTCCTGCCAGTTATGCAAACTTCAAAAATGCATCCAGAGCAGGAGATACCGATTTTACCGTAGCTGCGGAATTGACAGTGAATGCTGTAGTGCACGTGAAGGTTAAATCAGAAGTCATGCAGTCAAGGGGGTTTGGCGAAGATCCGTTTTTTGAATACTTTTTCGGACCGCAATTTCGTCAGCAACAACCGCAAATTAGGGAAGGGGCAGGTTCCGGGGTTATCATTTCCAGTGATGGGTATATTGTAACAAATAATCATGTGATTGATAATTCAAAAGAGATTGAGGTGGTGTTGAACGATAAAAGAACTTTTACTGCGAAAGTAGTGGGATCTGATCCCAACACAGATATTGCTTTGTTGAAGATAGAAGAAAAAGAGTTGCCATTTATTATATTTGGAAATTCTGATTCCCTGAAAGTTGGTGAATGGGTATTGGCGGTGGGTAATCCATTTAATCTTACCTCAACTGTTACAGCCGGTATTGTGAGTGCAAAAGCCAGGAACATCAACATCCTGAATGCTGCCATGAAAATAGAATCATTTATACAGACCGATGCTGCGGTGAATCCTGGTAACAGTGGAGGCGCCCTTGTGAATACCCGTGGAGAGCTTGTGGGTATCAATACTGCTATTGCGTCACAGACAGGTTCATATGCCGGTTATTCTTTTGCAGTGCCGTCGAGCATTGTACAAAAGGTGGTTTCTGATATTCGCCAGTACGGTGTTGTACAAAGGGCTGTGCTGGGTGTCGAAATCAAGGATATTGATGGTGAGTTGGCAAAAGAGAAGAAATTAAACACTTTTGAGGGTGCTTATGTGGCCAATGTAGTCGAAAACAGTGCTGCTGAAAAGGCGGGTGTAAAATCAGGAGATGTCATCACCAATGTGAATGGTGTGGATGTAAAATCGGTTGCGCAGCTTCAGGAACAAGTAGGACGTTATCGTCCCGGTGATAAAATTACCATTGATATACTGCGTGATAATAAAAAGCAAAAGTTGAAAGTAGAGCTTAAAAATCGTCAGGGTAATACCGACTTGGTTTCTTCAGATGTAAATGTTGATTTGTTGGGAGCCACATTCAAAGAAGTGGATAACAAAATCAAAGAAAAGTTTGGAGTTGATTATGGCGTTGAAGTTAAGTCAATCAGCAAAGGGAAATTTAATGATGCAGGTATTAAAAGCGGCTATATCATACTGAAAATAAACAATATTAAGATGAGTAATGAGAGGGATATCGAGATGGCCATGAAAACGGTTTTGGATAATGCCGATCAAAATAAAGTGCTATGGATTACCGGTTTTTATCCGAATGGTAAAACTGCTTATTACGCTGTAGATTTAAACAGTTAATTTCAGATTAGATACAAGACTTTTTGCAATCACAACGGTCCTTTGTTACGATAACAAGGGATCGTTTTTTAATGAAATTTAATATAAACTTATCAACAAGATAAAACATTTTTCATGCAGAAACGTTTAATGCTTAAATATATAGTTTTCAGGTGTTTGAAATATCGAATAATTTTACTAACTTTGCACGCTAATTTTCAAAAGAGGAATGAGACAACTAAAAATTACTAAATCGATTACTAACAGAGAAAGTGCATCTCTGGATAAGTATCTGCAAGAAATTGGTCGTGAAGATCTTATCACGGTTGAAGAGGAAGTTGAACTTGCTCAGCGCATCCGAAACGGTGATAGAATTGCCTTAGAAAAATTGACTCGTGCTAACCTTCGTTTCGTTGTTTCTGTTGCAAAACAATATCAAAATCAGGGCCTCAGCTTACCGGATTTAATTAATGAAGGAAATCTTGGCCTGATAAAAGCAGCTGAAAAGTTTGATGAAACCCGTGGATTTAAGTTTATTTCCTATGCTGTTTGGTGGATTCGTCAATCTATCTTACAAGCTTTGGCTGAGCAATCGCGTATTGTACGCCTTCCGTTGAATCAGGTTGGTTCTCTGAATAAAATAAATAAAGCCTTTTCAAAATTTGAACAGGAAAACGAACGCAGACCTTCTGCCGAAGAACTGGCCGAAAAATTGGATGTTCCTGTAGAAAAAATATCAGATACCATGAAGGTGTCGGGTCGTCATATTTCTGTTGACGCTCCTTTCGTGGAAGGAGAAGATAACAGCTTGCTTGACGTAATGATTAATGACGATTCTCCGAATGCCGACCGTACACTTATCAATGAGTCTCTCTCAACAGAGATTGAACGGGTGTTGGCGCATGCTTTGTCTGATCGCGAACGGGATATCGTGAAGAAATTCTTTGGACTGGGAGTCCCTGAAATGACACTTGAAGAAATTGGAGATGAGTTTGGACTTACCCGTGAACGTGTACGTCAGATCAAAGAAAAGGCCATTCGTAAATTAAAACCTCATTCGAGAAGTAAGCTTCTTAAAAGTTATTTGGGATAAAAGATGTACAAAATATCGTTTAAAAAGTGAAACCGTTGGGTTTCACTTTTTTGTTTAAACTCACGTTGAATGATAGAAATCAATAAATAGAGAAATTTTTCTTTATTTATTGATTTCTTTTTTGCATCTTTGTATGGCAATTAATGTACATATACCTTTAAATCTATTTTGGCATATCAGATTGATGTCTCATATGCTTTAAACTAAACTAATATGAAACGCATCAAATCGGTGAAGGATCTGAATAAGATAAAAGAAAAAACCACCGTTTCCTCTCATGTAGTACCTGGTAGTTTAAACGACGACCCTGTAATTGTAAAAGTGGCTATGGCTACCTGTGGAATCGCTTCCGGTGCGAAGGATACTTATGATTATTTTGTTGAAGAATTAAAACGTAGAAATGTCAACGCAATTGTATGTCAAACCGGTTGCATGTCGTATTGCTACGCTGAACCAACCGTTGAAGTGACTATGCCGGGAGAAGAACCGGTTGTCTTTGGTTATGTGAATACGGCCAAAGTGCAGGAGATCATCGACAGATACATTATCGGTCACGAATTGGTTGACGGAATTATTCCGGCAAGTTATAAAACGGTTTAATAGCGGAAAACGTAGGGGCGAACCTGTGTGCTCATCTTCAAGCGAATAGCGAATAACACGAATAGTTGTCAGTGACTGTAAACTGGCGACCATAGACCAAATAAATCTAAAAGACATGGCCAGAAATTATATTTTTGTTTGTGGTGGTATAGGCTGTAGAGCGATGGAATCTGAACAGCTGAAAAAGAACCTGCAACGGGAAGTTATTCTACGTGGATTGTCGGATGAGGTTCAGGTGGTGACAACAGGTTGTTTTGGCTTTTGTGAGAAAGGTCCGCTCGTGAAGATTCTCCCGGATAATACCTTTTATGTGCAGGTTACTCCGGAAGACGCCGGGGAGTTGGTATATCAGCATTTTATTAAAAAGCAGAAGCTGGAGCGTTTGCTTTATATCCATCCTGAAACACAACAACGGGTGACAGAAGCCAGGGACATGGACTTTTACAAAAAACAGTTCCGCATCGCTTTGCGAAATTGTGGTATCATCGATCCGGAAAATATTGAGGAATATATCGCTCGAGATGGTTATGCCGCCCTTGCCAAATGTCTGACGGAAATGACCCCTGAGTCGGTAATTGATACCGTTAAGAAATCAGGTCTCAGGGGCAGGGGAGGTGGTGGTTTTTCTACGGGGTTGAAATGGGAGATTACACGCCGGTCACCAGGTGATGAAAAATATGTGGTATGCAATGCAGATGAAGGCGACCCCGGTGCATTCATGGATCGTTCTCTGCTCGAAGGGGATCCCCATTCTATCATTGAAGCCATGATAATTTGCGGATACAGCATTGGTGCTGATAAGGGGCTGGTTTATATTCGTGCGGAGTATCCCCTGGCTATTAAACGTTTGCAAAAAGCATTACAGCAAGCTGAAGAAGCTGGCTTACTGGGGAAAAACATATTGGGAATCAATTTTAATTTTTCTATTGATATTCGGCTGGGGGCGGGAGCATTCGTGTGTGGTGAAGAAACAGCGTTGATCCATTCGATGGAAGGTTGTCGCGGTGAACCGACTTACAAGCCGCCTTTCCCTTCGGTAGAAGGTTATATGGGAAAACCTACCAATGTCAATAATGTGGAGACCTTTGCCAACATACCGGTAATTATCAACAAAGGAGCTGACTGGTTCAGTAATATAGGAACTGAAAAATCAAAAGGTACCAAGGTGTTCGCGCTGGCCGGAAAGATTAATAATGTGGGGCTGATTGAAGTACCGATGGGAACGACTTTGCGGGAGATTGTTTTTGATATCGGAGGTGGTATCAAAGACGGAAAGAAATTCAAGGCAGTGCAAACCGGCGGTCCCTCGGGAGGTTGCCTGGGTGAGCAATTTCTGGATACTCCAATTGATTATGATAACCTGATAGAAGCCGGTTCGATGATGGGTTCGGGAGGGATGATTGTGCTGGATGAAGATGATTGTATGGTTTCTATTGCTAAGTTTTATCTTGAATTTACACTCCATGAATCCTGCGGAAAGTGTGCTCCTTGTCGCATCGGAAATAAACGTCTGCATGAGATGTTGGAGAAAATTACCAAAGGAAAAGGAGAAAAAGATGACCTGAAAAAACTGAAAGCATTGGCAACAGTCATCAAGGAAACTTCTTTGTGTGGATTGGGTCAGACTTCTCCGAATCCGGTGCTTTCTACCATGCAAAATTTCTATGACGAGTATAAAGCGCATGTTTATGAAAAAACCTGCCCGGCTAAACAATGTAAAGATTTGATAACATTCAGTATCATTGAAGAAAATTGCACAGGTTGTACGCTTTGTTTACGCAACTGTCCGGTTGAAGCCATTACCGGAGAAAAAGGGAAAGTGCATGAGATTCACCAGGATGTTTGCATCAGATGTGGTATTTGTTTTAGTAAATGTAAGTTTGATGCAATTTTTGTTGAATAGCCATTTCATTTTTTCTAATTAATCATTTATTCTGCATTGAAACTATCATGATAAATTTAAGAATTGACAATAAAACAATCAGTGTTCCCCAGGGAACTACCATTCTGGAAGCAGCAACGAAAGTTGGAATTGACATTCCTACACTTTGCCACATGCAGCTACATGACATGAATATCGAAAACAAACCCGGTGGATGTCGAATCTGTGTGGTAGAAGTAGAGGGGAGGAAGAATCTTGCACCGGCCTGTTGTACTGAAGTTGCTGAAGGAATGATATGTAGAACAAATTCAGTACGGGTCATCAATGCCCGTCGCACGGTAATGGAGTTGATTCTGTCTGATCATCCTGCCGAATGTCTGACTTGTGCTAAATCAGGCCAGTGTGAGCTGCAAAACATGGCGCACCGGTTGGGTATCAGGGAATTACATTATACCGGGGGACAAAGTTCTTACCGTATAGATGATTCACCTGCTATTATTCGTGATCCGAACAAATGCATCATGTGCCGCCGTTGTGAGATGATGTGTAATGAGGTTCAGACAGTTGGAGTTTTGACTGCTGTTCAACGTGGTTTTAATTCAGTCGTTATGCCTGCTTTTCAGCATGATCTGATGCATTCGGAATGTACGTTTTGCGGACAATGTTTAGCTGTTTGTCCCACCGGTGCGCTGACTGAAGTAGATGAAACCGGCGCTGTCATTCGTGCGCTTGCTGACCCCCAAAAGATAGTTGTAGTGCAAACAGCTCCTGCCGTGAGAGCTGCGTTGGGAGAAGAGTTTGGCAACAAACCCGGCACGCTGGTTACCGGTAAAATGGTCGCTGCGCTGCGTCGTCTGGGATTCGATTATGTGTTTGACACCGATTTTGCAGCCGACCTCACCATCATGGAAGAAGGAACTGAATTGCTTCGTCGGTTGAATGGCTATCTAAAAGGAGATAAATCAGTCAAATTACCGATTCTGACCTCTTGCTGTCCTGCCTGGGTGAATTTTTTCGAACATCAGTTTCCGGATATGCTTGATATCCCGTCAACAGCACGCTCACCACAGCAGATGTTTGGATCCATTGCTAAAACCTATTTTGCTGAAAAGTTGGGAATCAACCGTAAAAACATGGTTGTAGTTTCCATCATGCCTTGTGTGGCTAAAAAATACGAAAGAGGTCGTAAAGAATTTGCTGTGAATGGGAATCCGGATGTAGATATTGTGCTTACCACCCGCGAACTGGCCTATTTTCTAAAACTATTCAACGTGGATCTGAATTCCCTGCCCGATGAAGAATTTGATCAGCCCTTGGGAGAATCGACTGGAGCCGGCGTTATTTTCGGAACCACCGGCGGGGTGATTGAAGCAGCGGTTCGTACAGCTTACGAACTACATACCGGAAAAGAGTTGCCACGACTTGATTTTGACGAATTGCGTGGCATGAAAGGATTGCGGGAAGCAACCATAGATTTTGACGGATTGCCGTTGAGAATAGGCATTGCACATGGTTTGGGAAATGCCCGTAAATTATTGGAAGATATTCAGTCGGGTAAGAGTCAGTACCATGCCATTGAAATCATGTCCTGTCCCGGTGGTTGCATCGGTGGTGGTGGACAGCCTTACCATCATGGTAAAGAGGAAATACTGCGTAAACGTCAGCAGGCTATTTACCTGGAAGATGAATTGAAAACCATACGTAAGTCACACGAAAATCCGTATATTCAAAAACTTTATGCGGAATTTCTGGAAAAACCCATGAGCGCAAAGGCGCATAGTTTGTTGCATACGAAATATTTTAATAAACATAATCTGGCACACAAATAATATGATAATCGACACACATTTATCTGAAACTGCTGAAGTTCTGATTAAAAGCATTTGTACACGATATAAACATGATAAGCATGAACTGATTAATGTATTACATGAGATTCAGCATCATTTAGGTTATTTGCCGGAGGACGTACAGCAGGCAATAGCCAACGAATTGAAAATACCGGTGGCTAAGGTCTATGGGGTGGTCACATTTTACTCCTTTTTCACCATGACACCCAAAGGAAAGTACAATATTTCCATTTGTTTGGGAACAGCCTGCTACGTCAGGGGTGGAGAGTTGATTCTGGAAGAATTCAAGCGTAGGTTGAATATTGGCGTAGGGGAGACCTCGGCTGACGGATTGTTCAGCCTGAATTCGATCCGTTGCGTGGGAGCTTGTGGTTTAGCGCCGGTAGTTACCGTTGGGAATAAGGTGTATGGTCGCGTTACACCTCAGCAGGTCAGGAGGATAATAGATGAATACATCAAGATAGAGGAGGAACTTGAAATTGCTCCCTGACATCCAATAAAAAGCAGGCGGCCTTTTAAGAAAAAGACCGCCTGCTTTTGAGAAAACACACGTTTACTTTTTATTTGCGATTAATAATTTGCTATTCTCATGAGGGCGAACACACAGGTTCGCCCCTACGTTTTCCGCTTTTTACTTTTTTCTGATCGCTTCCACAATTTTGGCTTCCAATTCAGCAGCCAGTTCCGGATTGTCTTTGATTACATTTTTAGAGGCATCGCGACCCTGTGCAATTTTGGTTTCGCCGTAGCTGAACCACGAACCGCTTTTTTTGATGATACCATATTCAACTCCGAGGTCGAGGATTTCGCCGGTTTTGGAGATACCTTCGCCAAACATGATATCGAACTCAGCTTTGCGGAAAGGAGGAGCAACCTTGTTTTTCACCACTTTTACGCGAGTTTGGTTGCCGATAGCTTCATCACCATCTTTCAGTTGGGAAATTCTGCGGATGTCTAATCGTACGGAAGCATAGAATTTCAATGCATTACCACCAGTGGTTGTTTCAGGATTCCCGAACATCACGCCAATTTTTTCACGTAACTGGTTGATGAAAATACAGGTTGTATTGGTTTTGTTGATGTTGGCTGTCAGTTTCCGAAGCGCTTGTGACATCAGACGGGCTTGTAAACCCATTTTCGAATCACCCATATCGCCTTCTAATTCTGCTTTAGGGGTCAGGGCAGCTACTGAGTCGATAACCACAATGTCAACGGCAGAAGATCGGATGAGCTGATCGGCAATTTCCAATGCCTGTTCGCCGTTATCGGGCTGAGAAATCAGCAGTTCATTTGTATTGACCCCTAATTTTTCCGCGTAGAAGCGGTCAAAAGCATGTTCTGCATCAATAAAAGCAGCAATTCCTCCGGCTTTTTGTGCTTCAGCTATGGCGTGGATAGCCAGGGTTGTTTTACCGGATGATTCCGGACCGAAAATTTCTATCACCCTGCCGCGCGGATAACCACCTACTCCTAACGCGATGTCCAATCCAAGTGAACCGGTCGGAATAACAGCCACTTCTTCCACTTTATTGTCACCCATTTTCATGATGGTTCCTTTCCCGTGGTCTTTTTCAATTTTATCCATGGCCAATTGTAAGGCCTTTAACTTTTCCGATGAGGGTTTTTTAACTTCTTCCATTTTATTATCTGACATGATGTGTATATTTTTTTAAATGATTTGTAAACTTATTTTTCTTAGTAGTACGGTTTTTCAGTAAAACAGGTCGCCATTGAAGTTGTTTTAATTCAACGGTTCACAAAGATAAAAACTTTTTCTTTTAAAAAATGAGCAAAAGATAAAAAGGTTTCAACAGGTAGGATGTTTTTATGTAATGCGGGGTACGTTTCAAACCTGTCAGGTTTTTAAATTTGATATGTTTGCAATTGTTGATACAGAAATGAAAGTACGTTTCAAACCTGTCAGGTTTTTAAAACCTGACAGGTTTAACACGTTCCCCTTTCCCCATGCCAGAAAACTCCGGCGCATACAAACATTGAATTAATGCCGTTCCGCCTGAAAAGTTTCCAGAGGCATTCACGAAGTATTCATCTTCAAACACATAGGTGCCTTTGGGTAATTGGCTGAAGAAATATTGCGTGGAAGCATCCTTTACTGTTCGGTAGTAAACAACACCTTCTTTCCAACTACATCCGGATAACTGGTTGACAGGTTCGAGGTTGGCTGCCCGATTGTCTTTCAAGGCTACGAACTCGAGATCTCTGTCGGTCGTAACGACCATTCTTGTGATGAGCTTGTCTCCCTTTTGGATGCTTTGCATGGTTGCATTTACGTTTTGACTGTTGATGGGGAAAAGTGTCTTATGGTTATCCACGATTTTTTCTACGAATAACTGCTTTTCTATTTGTAAGGCGTTACCCGATGATCTTACTTTATCCATGTCCTGATAGTATTGCCAGTACAAGGCACCCCAGGCTGGTGAAGTTGTTTTCTGCTGATTAACCCGGTTAATTGTGATGCCTTCACTAATGTCTTCCTTCGTAAGTGTTTGTTTGATGTAGCCGGTACCGGAAATGCCCTGATTGGTGTCGAAAGTCTTGTTACCGGCGGTTATGCTGAATTGCTGTTTGTTATTCAGCAGGTTGTTGCCGATGCCGGTGAGTGCATAAATCGCGTTGACCGATGCAACCGGTGATTCCCATTGTTGGGTTTGTTTCTGACGGAGCAGCCAGGTTTTCATCTGTGCCAGTTCGGTTTCATTACCCGGGACTAAGTTAAATGCTTCCATCAGTTGTACCTGTACCGATACGGGACGTTCATTCCAACGATAACCGGACTTGTTTTTGGCCCAGTACATGCCTTTATCCGGTGAACGCAATGCATTTTCTTTCAATGATTTGATGATGGCGTTTACAGCAGTTGGTTTGTTGGTGTGATGTAGGATGATTACTGCAAGGGCTTTGTCATACAGACTCAATTTAGCATGGTATTGTTCCGTCTGACTGAGATAAAATGCGATGGCTTCTTTTGCTGTTGTTGCTGAATCTGATATTTTTATTTGCGCCCGCATTGCAAGTATATGTAACTGGAAAGAATTGATGTTCATCTTTTTGTCATAATCTTTTACCTGTTTTTTCAGTTGCAGGTAGTCTTTTGTAAGTTCACCTTCGAGGTAATTCAACGCAGGAAGTAACATCTTGTTAATGGTTTCTGAATCGGTAAAAGCATGTGCTTTTAGCAAACCATCGGCAATAAATTGGGTCACCCAGCGACTTTCACCCATACCGTTAAACCAGGAGAAAGCCCCATTGGGCAATTGTAGTTTGGTAAGTTTGTCTAAATAACGTGCTTGAAGTTGTTGTTGCTGATTCAAATC
>JAQVNN010000038.1 GCA_028703105.1 Paludibacter sp.
TAACCCTGATTGTATAATTCTAAAACTTTAATTTTATCTGAATAACTATGTTTCAGATTCTTTCGCTTAATTTTTTCCATAAAAATACCCCAAAAGTTTTTTGTCTAACTTTTGGGGTACAGTTCATCGCTTGCAGACTTTTTTGTTTTTTTAATTTTAATGTGGTTGCTTTTATGACCGATTTTGCGGATATTTGCAGACACTTGTTCACTTTATAGAATTTTAAAAATGCAACATAACTATTCAGTATTCAGTATTCAGTATTCATTATTCATTATTCATTATTCAGTATTCATTATTCACTAAAAGACGCACGGCCGTGCGTCTCTACTGACCACTAACCATTTACAACTAACCATAATTAACTATGTCCTACTCTCCTATTTACGATCTTGCTCATGGATTTGCCCTGCAAACCAATAAACTTATTTTCCTGACCGGCAAAGCCGGAACCGGGAAGACCACTTTTTTACATAATATAAAAAAACAAACTGCCAAACAAACTGCCATTGTGGCTCCAACCGGTGTAGCCGCCATCAATGCCGGTGGGGTTACCATGCACTCTTTCTTTCAGCTTCCGTTTACACCCTTTTTTCCAACTGCTGAAGGGAAGAAAAATCTGATTGAAAAAAGCAAAATGCGCTCTTTCAAACGAAAAATTCTGCAGGAACTGGAATTGCTCATCATCGATGAGATAAGCATGGTAAGGGCTGACACCTTAGATGCCATCGACACTATCCTCCGACAAGTCAGATTCAGGCAAAAGGAACCTTTTGGTGGCGTGCAGGTCATTTTTATCGGCGATATGTTTCAGCTTTCTCCCGTGGTTAATGAGGAAGAATGGAGGTTGTTGTCTCAATATTATGAATCTCCTTATTTCTTTCACAGCTATGCCATTCTGCAAAAGCCTCCGGTTTACATCGAACTGGACAAAATTTTTCGTCAGTCCGATGAAAAGTTTATTGGTATTTTAAATGAAGTCAGAAATAACAACCTGAGTACCGAAGGTTTACAGCTTTTACAAAGCAAATACAATCCTTTGTTTGTTCCTCCAGCAAATGACTCTTACATCACGCTGACTACTCACAATTACAAAGCCGATCGCATCAACGCGGAAGAGTTGGATAAACTGCCGGGTGAAACACAGCGTTTCTTAGCCAAGGTTGAAGGTGAATTCAGCGAAAAAAACTACCCGACTGATCCTGACCTACACCTAAAAATCGGAGCTAAGGTCATGTTGATTAAAAACGACACCGAAACTCCGAGAAGATTTTACAATGGTAAAATAGGAATTATCAAGGCATTTGGTGAAGATACTATAACCATAGCATGTTCGGGGGATAACTCCACCATTGATGTTTCTCCTATGGAATGGGAGGAGATTCGCTATACCGTCAATCCGGTTACAAAAAAAATTGATGAAGAGTTCATCGGGAAATTTATCCAATACCCTCTCCGGCTGGCGTGGGCAATTACCATCCACAAGAGCCAAGGGCTCACCTTCGACAAGGCAGTAATCGATGCCGGGGAAGCATTTGCACCGGGACAGGTTTATGTGGCCATGAGTCGTTGCAGTAATCTGGAAGGAATGGTCTTACTGAGTAAAATCAATCCATACAGCATTGAGAATGACCAGCAGATACTGGCTTATGAAAAGCAAAAGTTGCCATTGGAGATGTTGGAAAAAGAACTGGATCGCTCCCGGCATGATTTCAGGATGTATGTACTGAGGCATTTGTTTGATTTCAGCAGTTTAAACAATCAGTTCAAACGTTTCATAAAGTCAATAGAAGAAATTGCGTCATCCTTCAACAATGAGACAACAGATTATCTGAAAAACATACTCGGCCAACTTTCAAATCTCGAAGAAGTAGGTTCAAAATTCAGCAACCAGATTAAACATATATTCGGGCATTATGACGTTGATGAAAACTTCCTGTCAGAACGAATTGACGCAGCCACAACTTTTTTTACAGAAAAAATCAAAATCTTGACCGACACGCTGAAACAATCACCCGCAACAACCGACAACAGAGAAAACGCACAAACATACAATGATGGCATTAAGACTTTATTCGGATCATTAACGCAGCAGCATTACATCATGAATAAACTACAACATCCATTTTCTGTTGAGGATTACTTCTCTCTGAAAAATAAATTTACCTTACCCGACTTCAGCATCAACTCCTACTCGAAATCAAGCACGGGGAAAACGTTTAATGTCCGCCATCCGCTGCTTTATTTCAAGCTATTGGAACTACGAAACAAAATTTGCGAGCCACAAGACACTCCCATTTACCTGGTGGCAAGCAGCAAAACTATCCGGGAAATGGCCGATTTTCTGCCCTTATCCGAAAAAGAACTGCTTCAGATTCACGGTTTCGGTAAAACAAAAGTCGAAAAATATGGTAAACTATTTCTGGATGTAATTACAACATACTGTCTTGATAACAATCTGACCTCAAGAATGTACGAGAAATCAACGGAAGATAAACCGAATAAACGGAAAAAGTAAATAATGGTCTGTGGTAAATTGTTAGTTGATTTACTAACCACTAAACCGCTTCTTTCCCAACAAATAATAATTCAAGATAATGCTTTTCCTTGCTATTTCGGGGATATGCGACCGGATAGTTTTCTGTAAATTTTCCCTGCGTTTATTTTTAAAAGATGGAAGCATTTTGCGGTAATCTTTTCTTGCTTTGAAAACGGCTTTGGCATTTCGCGGTTTACCGGTTACAAAGAGTTGGAAGGCTGCGAGATAATCCATAAAGAATCTTACAAAAAGAACCGGAAATAAGTTTTGTTTTGACAGATTTTTGTATAGTAAAAGCAGGTTATTTCTAAAGTTGAGATATGTTTTATGCGGATGTTCTACATGAAGAGTACCCCCTCCGACATGGAACACTTTACTTTCAGGAACACAGACAATTCGATAGCCACGGCTTTTTAACCTCCAGCACAAATCAATTTCTTCCATGTGGGCAAAAAAATCATCATCAAAACCACCGACATTTTTAAAAATATCCGCACGAATCAACAGACAGGCGCCTGTTGCCCAGAAAACATCGCACACCTCATCATATTGTCCCCTGTCCTCCTCTGTCACAGCCAGTATGCGTCCGCGACAAAAAGGATAACCCAGAAAGTCGATAAAGCCTCCGGCAGCACCGGCATGTTCAAAGTAAGTCCGCTTGTCATACGATAAAATTTTAGGCTGACAAGCAGCCACATCGGCATGTTGCTCCAAATAATCCAACATGGGTTTTAACCAGCCACTTGTGACTTCGACATCGGAGTTGAGAATCACAAAATAATCTGCTTCGATCTGAGCCAATGCCCGGTTATACCCTTCAGCAAAACCATAATTTCTGTCAAACAAGAGGATTTTCACCTCTTTGAAGTTTTTTCCCAGCAGAACGACTGATTTGTCGGTTGAACCATTATCAGCAACATAAATCTCCACATCAGGAAGAGCTGTATGTTGCAATAAAAACGGAAGAAATTTTTGCAAATAATGTCCCCCATTCCAGTTCAATATTACGATGGCTGTTTTCAACTTCTGTTTTTACTATGTTTCCAACGATTATGAGACCAAAGCCACAATCCGGGTCTCTCCAGGATGCTTTGTTCCAGGTAACTCATAAATTTCGTTGTAATTTCATATTCTTCTGTTGCGGCAGGATCAAGCGCAATTGGTTTTACAATGGCACGATAATATCCTCTCTTTTCCCTTTTGATATCTAAATAATAAACCGGATACCGATATTTTTTTGCTAATTGCTCCGTTCCCAAAAATACAGGCGTATCCTGGTTCAAAAACTGTAACCTGTGACGAATGTTACTCGCCCTCGGACTCTGATCGGAAATCATACCAAAAACACCTTTTTCTCCGTTTTTTTTCATCTCAACCATTTTCCTGATAACACTATTTTTTTCGATGCCAACAGCCCCATAACGACTCCGCAACTTGAGCATCAATTTATCAAAATGTTTGTTTTTCAGGCGCATATACACGGGACACACATAAAAATCCTGCGGCAAATGCAGGCAAATTACCGAAGTCCATTCCCAGTTACAATAATGTCCGGTCATGATCATGACACTTTTCCCCTGCTTAGCATCTTCCATCAATAAATCTAGATTCTCAAAGGTCATACGCTTCTTCATTTCACGTTTGGGCGCGTGTAACTGACGGATTATCTCCATCATCAAGTCACAAAAGAAATGATAGAACTTTTTTTCTATCCGGAGAATCTGTTTATGAGAATAGTCCGGGAATGAACGTTGCAGGTTACGCCTTACTACCTTCCTCCTGTACCTTGCTACATAATATATCAGTGGAAAAATAAGGTCGGATAGCACATACAAAACCCTCATCGGAATCCATGAGATGGTCCAAATTAAACCATAAAAAAGATAAAACATGCTATTCTAACTGTAAATGCCGATGGATTTACCATATTCATATTCACCTTCCAGAATCAAGCTGATTTCATCATCGGTAATATCCATTTTATCCTTTTTGACACATTTTTTCAAAAATAAAAACATATCTTCTTCATCGATATTAGCCTCTTCTGCGGTATCTTCTTCAATCAACCCTTTTTCTTCATAATATTCGTAGATTACGTCCAATACGTACTCCACCTTGGCATCCGGGATGGTTTTGCCGGCCTCTGCTGGTAGATGATTTAAGATAAACTTAACAGCCTCGTCTTCATCATAAACCAACAAATCGTCTTCTTCTGTCTTCATAAAATTGGGGTTTAAAATTTTGATTTCAAAGATACAGGTTTATTCTGATGGAGCAATATTTTTTGATTATAAAATAAATGAAAATATGTCACAAAAAACTTCTAATAAAAAAAAATACCTATATTTGAGCGATAAAAAACATTCTTGTGATAAGAATAAATACAAATCTTTGTAAAAAAGACACCGATGAAAATAGGATTAGTTGGCTTTGGCAACACAGGAAAAGCGGTTGCTTCAGTATTATTAAAACACGAAAATTTTGAATTGAAATGGGTACTGAGAAAGTCATCCAAACAAGAAAACAGATACGTTTCAGACATCCTTGAGATTGATTCCGATAATAGAGCGTGCGTTTTTTCTCTGCACAATAATAAGATTGAACAGTTACTGGATGAACATCCGGTTGATATCATCATTGATTTTTCCTCCGAAAAAGGAATCTACTCATACGGAAAAGCCGCCGCAGAAAGGCAAATAAAAATTATTTCAGCTGTTTCCCATTATGAAGAAAGAGAAGTGGCATACCTGAAAAAACTGGGTAAAATCAGCACCGTTTTTTGGTCTCCCAACATTACCCTTGGCGTCAATTACCTGATTTTTGCAGCCAAAGTATTGAAGAGTATTGCTCCCTTCGTTGATATTGAAATCGTTGAAGAACATTTTAAACAAAAACATGGCGTTTCAGGAACAGCTATCAAAATTGCCGAATCGCTGGGAATGAAGAAAACGAAGATTAACTCCGTGCGAGCTGGCGGCATAGTTGGAAAGCACCAGGTTATTTTCGGATTTAAATATCAAACTATCAGATTAATTCACGAATCAATTTCGAGAGAAGCTTTTGGAAATGGGGCCGTTTTCGTTGCTGAGAATCTAATCAATAAAGAAAAAGGATTCTATCAGTATGAAGATATTTTCAAACCCTATCTTACAAATAAAATATGATGACGATTAAAATATTCACGTTCAATCCCATACAGGAAAACACTTATGTTGTGCACGATGAAACAGGAAAAGCAATCGTTATTGATGCCGGTTGTTGTTTCGAAAATGAAAAAAACGCGTTGCGCAGTTACATTGATGATAACAAACTTACCTTGGTAAAAGTCCTGAACACCCATCTGCATCTTGACCATCAATTTGGAAACAAGTTTTTATTCGACACCTATGGCATTGCTCCGGAAGCACACGGTGGAGATGAGTTTTTATTGAAACGTATAGTTGCCGGTGCTGTCATTTATGGCTTTCCGGTAACAGAAGACGCGCAACCCATCGGGACTTATCTGCAGGAGAATCAGGAAATCAACGTTGGCAATATCACGCTGAAAACGATCCACATACCGGGTCACAGTCCTGGACATTTAGTTTTCCACAACGAAAAAGAAAAAGTGCTTTTTGCAGGTGATGTATTGTTTAACGGCTCAATCGGGAGAACCGACCTGGAGCAAGGCGATCATGCTACCCTGATTCGCAACATTACTGAAAAATTATTGATTCTGCCAGATGAAACCGTGGTATATCCGGGACATGGACCTGCAACAACCATCGGAAAGGAAAGGGTGTCGAATCCGTATTTATAAACTTTGAACCACATGAATCCCTTAGTTTGTGGTTTAAAAAACATATAAATTAAATGCTATAATATGAAGATACACGAATATCAGGCAAAAGAATTTTTCTCCCGATACCGCATTCCCATCACCAGGGAAAAGGTTTGTTATACGATTGATGAAGTGGCTGAGGTTGCCGGGGAACTCGGATTTCCGGTGGTGGTAAAAGCACAGGTTTTGGTTGGCGGACGCGGGAAAGCCGGTGGAGTAAAATTAGCCAAAAGCATGGAAGAAGCCAGGGCTGCTGCCGGTAAAATCCTGGGTATGGACATCAAGGGATGCACGGTGGAGAAAGTGCTTGTAGCCGAAGGAGTTAAATTCAATTCCGAATTTTACGTGGGACTCACCATCGACCGCAACTCCAAATCCGTTATTTTCATGGCCAGTGCCGAAGGGGGCGTTGAAATTGAAGAGGTCGCCAAAGAAAATCCGGATGCCATTCATAAATTTATCATCGACCCCGATTTGGGCATGTCGCCTTTCATGGCGCGTAAAATAGCCTTCAGACTGTTCGAAGATATTAATCTTGTGAAACAGGCAGTTGACCTGTTCCAGAAACTTTATCAGCTTTTTATAGATACAGATGCTTCTTTAGTAGAAATCAATCCGCTAGTGGTAACCGATGAAGGAAAACTGCTGGCGCTCGATGGCAAAATGAATTTCGACGACAATGCCTTATACCGTCAACCTGCGATTGCCGCGCTCAACGAACCCGATGAAGATGAAAAGAAAGAAATCGAAGCGAAAGAAAAGGGTTTGTCCTATATCCGACTCGACGGCACCATCGGCTGCATGGTCAACGGGGCAGGCCTGGCTATGGCGACGATGGACATGATAAAGTATTTCGGTGGACAACCGGCTAATTTCTTAGATATCGGTGGCAGTTCGAATCCGCAAAAAGTCGTGGAAGCCATGAAACTGCTGATGTCGGACAAAAACGTGCATGTAGTGATGATCAACATCTTCGGTGGCATTACCCGTTGTGATGATGTGGCAAGGGGATTGATAACCGCACTGAATCAGATTGATGTGAATATCCCGATTGTGGTGCGCCTTTCCGGCACCAATGCCAAAGAAGGTCTTGAAATCATCAAACAAGCTAATCTTCCGGTAGTCAACAGCATGAGCGAAGCAGCACAGGAAGCCATGCGCCTGTGTAAAGGTTGCAGTCAGGAGAAAAATTAAGGGTCGAATTCAAAAAAACTACGCACATGAGCATATTAATCAATAAAAACACAAAATTACTGGTACAGGGTATTACCGGCAGGGATGGCAGTTTTCACACCGCCAAGATGAAAGCCTACGGAACCAATATCGTCGCAGGTGTTTCACCTGGCAAAGGCGGTCAGACCCACGAAGGAATTCCCGTTTTCAACACCGTTGAAGAAGCAGTGAAATCTACCGGAGCCAATACTTCGATTATATTTGTTCCGGCACCCTTTGCCGGCGATGCAATTTTAGAAGCTGCCGAAGGAGGTATAGAACTGGGGGTGTGTATTTCGGAGGGTGTACCAACCCTCGACATGGTGAAAGCAACGGCTTACCTGAAGAAAAAAGGCGTGAAGCTGATTGGCGCCAACTGTCCGGGACTCATTACCCCCGACGAAGCCCTGGTGGGCATCCTGCCCGGCAATATCTTCATGAAAGGAAATGTAGGATTAATGAGCCGCAGTGGTACGCTGACCTACGAAATGGTGAATCAGCTGACTACCAACGGACTCGGACAAAGTACCTGTGTGGGTATTGGCGGTGACCCGGTGGCCGGACTATACTATCAGGAGTTATTACAGATGTTTGAAGACGACCCCGAAACAGAAGCCATCGTGCTTATCGGCGAAATCGGCGGTGATGCCGAAGAACGTGCTGCACAGTACATCAAGGAAAAAATCAGCAAGCCCGTGGTGGCATTCATCGCGGGACAAACAGCCCCTCCGGGCAAACGCATGGGACATGCAGGAGCAATTATTTCCAGTGGAAGCGGCACAGCAGCCGAGAAAATAGCTGCCTTTGAAGCAGTCGGCGTTCCCGTAGCAAGACGACCGGTAGAGATTCCGGTGCTGGTGAAGCAGTTGTTGGCGAAAAGGAATTAAGATTTATTTCACTAAATCCAGACAGATAAGTTTTGTACTTTGGGGATATCACTGTTCGATATGACAGGTCATTCGGACAGTGTGTTTTTCAAAAGTTCAAGCGTTTCCTTTCTAAGGACCTTATTCCCTGCTGAATATACAAACTCAGGAACACAAATAATTTTACCGGGAACTTCATAACGATCAAGCTGTGACTTCATCGCGAGGTGGAATTCAGTTAGCTCCAAATCACTCAATTCTCTCGATTCGAGTACCAACACAACCTGTTGACCAAGCCTTTCGTCAGGTCTGCTGACGATAAAAAACGGGCGGTCGATGAGCGATTGTAACTTGCATTCGACCTGTTCAGGGAAGATTTTAATACCTCCGGAATTGATAACCCGGTCGATTCGCCCCATCCAGCGAAAAGTATGGCTGTCCTTTAGCTCCACCAGATCGTTGGTAATCAACTTCTCAGCTGATAAATGCGGGGCATCGATCACCAGACACCCCCGCTTGTCAAGACTGAGTGCTACCCCATCAAGTGTATGAAAGTAACTCGATTTTTCGATTCCGTTGATGCAACGCAATGCTATATGAGAAGCAGTTTCAGTCATACCAAAAGTTTCATAAACTATTGATTTCCATCCTGACACTAACTTTTCCATGGCTGATGTAACCTGACTTCCTCCCACGATGATATGGTGGATTTTCTTCCCCGGTATATCTTTGGCAGCATGTACCAACTGATAAGGCGTGATGGCAGTAAAATCAATTACCGGCAATTTTTCGTCAGCAAACGGATTAGCAGCAGGTTCCACAGCTATCAGCGTATAATTTCCTGCAATAGCGCGCACCAGCATCATTTTTCCGGCTATGTAAGAGGCAGGCAGACAAAGCAAAGATATACTTTCCTGATGCATCCGGAAGAACTTATTCGTCATCATCGCGGAACACATCATGGCTTCTTTCCGCAACTTTATTTTCTTCGGGTCACCCGTCGAACCGGAAGTATTCAGCTCAATATATTTCGTACGATCAAACCATTGCTCAAGAAAATGGTAAATCTCCCAATGCCAGGGTTTTTCAGCCCATGATTTCAGGATAGAAAGTGTTTCTTTCTGTATATCAATTGTATGTTCACCAATAATGAGTTTCATAATTTACTGTGCCGATGTGATATTTTCCCATTCAGCATCAGCATCATACCAAAGAGATGAGTTTCTGATAACAAGGGGGGAAAGTATGTTGTTGTGATATAGTTGTCCCGTTCCGAGTCCTTGTGGCAAGGGGTTATTCAGGGTAAAAGCCCACTGTGCGATGGCATTCAGCCCGACATTTGATTCGAGCGCAGAAGTCACCCACCAGCCTGTATCGGTTTGCCCGGCAGCATCAATCCATTGTTTAGAGACCGCAAAACCACCCAGCAATGAGGGTTTCAGTATGACGTATGCCGGTTTTATTTCTCTCAGTAGCTCTTTTGCTTTTTCAGGGGGATATGCGATTAACTCTTCATCGAGTGCAACTGGAATTGGAGAATAACGGCATATTTGCTGCAACGTTTCATATTGTCCCGGCTTAACAGGTTGTTCAACAGAATGGATGTGATACTCAGACAAAGTTTCTAAACTCGACAGAGCGTTTTCCGGCAAAAAAGCGCCGTTTGCATCCAGGCGGATTTCCAGTTCATTAGGTCCGAATTTCGCACGAATATCTTTCAGTATCTGCACTTCCGTCCCGAAATCAAGCGCCCCCACTTTCATTTTCAAACAACGGTAACCTTCCTTTAATTTCCGGTTGATTTGTTCGTTCATAAAATCTTTTGTCCCCATCCAGATAAGCCCGTTAATCGGGATGCCTTGCTTTCCCTCAGTAAAATCAGAGGGAAAAAGAATCCGCAAACCACCATTACGCAAATCCGTCAATGCCACTTCTAATCCAAAACGAATAGACGGAAATGCATTTAAATCAATATCTTCGGGTAAAATTCCTGCATTCAGTTTTTGGCAAACTTCCTCTATTTTCGGCATATACAGGCCTTCAGGATCAGGACTAAGTCCCGGAATAGTCGAACATTCACCTAAAGCAATCACACCAGCTTTTTTTAGCAACAAAAACGATGAAGTTTTGGAATACAACACTCCCCGGGAGGTTCCGGCCGGAAACCTGAAATGAAACGTACGAGTGAAGAATTGGGCATGCATAATCACAAAATATCAGGTGCAAATCAACAAACCGGCAGCAAACAACAGTGCAAAAAGTAAACTTGCCATCGAGAGGCGTTTCAGTTCCGGGAAAAGTTGTTTATGATCAGAGAACGACGCAACAGCCTTCATATTCTTGAAAATGAGAGGAAAGGCCAACCAGAACATCCATTGCCAGCCACAATGGCTATCAAGCAAGGTGTATAATGAAACCAAAACAACTGCACCCATCAGCAAAATAAGATGATAATAGCGGGCATTTCTCAACCCTAACACAACCACCAGGGTACGTTTACCTGTTTTCTTGTCTGATTCATAATCGCGCAGGTTATTCAGGTTGAGTACACCAACACTCAGGAAACCTATTGCTACCGAGGGAAGCACCAACAAGCCATATAACTGACCCGTATGCAGAAAATAGGTGCCCAACACGCCAATCAGTCCAAAGAAAATAAACACGAACAAATCACCCATGGCCTTGTAACCATAAGGATTTTTGCCTACCGTATATTTTATCGCTGCAACAATGGCAGTCAACCCAAGCACACCGAATACGATCATACCGGGAATAGCCGTTTGCAATTTAAAATTACTGAACCCTTCTATAATCAGCCATGTACCGGATATCAGAATCAGGAATACGACAATGGCAATCGCGCGCAACATGGCTCTCGGACTTATCTTCCCTGCCTGCACCATGCGCCTCGGGCCAATACGTTCGGAGGTATCTTTTCCGTTTCTGAAATCGCCATAATCATTCGCCATGTTTGACAATACCTGCAACAACAACGTAGTCACCATCGCCAGCAGCAATACAGACCAGCGAAACCCACCATCTGCATACGCCAGCGCGCTGCCTGTAATTGTATTCGCCAGCGCCAGAGGTAAAGTCCTGGGGCGGGATGATTCTATGTAGTATTTAAGCATCACGGCATTTTTGGATATTTTCCGAAATCCGGTTTGCGCTTTTCCAGGAATGCTTTTTTACCTTCGTGCGCTTCTTCTGTCATGTAATAAAGCATGGTTGCATTTCCGGCAAGCTCCTGAATACCCGCCTGTCCGTCGAGTTCAGCATTTAAACCCGCTTTGATCATGCGGAGGGCAAGCGGACTCAGCCGCATCATCTCCATACACCATTTCACGGTTTCGTCTTCAAGTTGACTAAACAGAACCACCGTGTTTACCAATCCCATTTCCAATGCCTCAGCAGCACTATACTGGCGACAAAGGAACCAAATCTCGCGAGCCTTCTTTTGCCCCACTACCCGGGCAAGAAAGGAAGAACCAAATCCGGCATCGAAGCTACCCACCCGGGGTCCCGTCTGACCGAAAATCGCGTTGTCGGAGGCAATGGATAAATCGCACACCACATGCAGCACATGACCACCACCTATGGCATAACCGTTAACCATGGCTACCACAGGCTTTGGCAGACTCCGGATCATTTTCTGCAAGTCTAATACATTCAAACGCGGAATCCCGTCTTTCCCGATGTATCCGGCGATATTCTTCACGTTCTGGTCACCTCCGGCGCAAAACGCTTTGTCACCCTCGCCCGTGATAATCACCGTTCCGATATCCTGATTTTCGCGGCAGAAAACCATCGCTTCAATCATTTCTCTGATGGTATCGGGCGTGAATGCATTGCGGTAACGCGGACGATTGATGGTTATTTTCGCTATCCCTTCGAAAAACTCAAATTTAATTTCTTCAAACTCTTTGATGGTTGTCCAGTTTCTCATTTTATCTGATATATTTAAATAATTCTTTGTATGTCTGCATGTTGATATCCATTTCAGTTACCACTTCTAACACCGATGCTCCCTTTTCCTGCATAAACCGGGTTAACATTGATTTCAATTCCACAACCTGATCGCACCTGCTATATTTGATTCCATAAGCTGAAACAAGGGATTTAATATCCACCTGATGCGAGGCGTCAAAAAATTCCTGCGCATCTTTCGTAATTTCCTGATCTCCAATAATCCGGAATATATTCGCACCCCCGTTATTCAGCAATAATATTTTAAGGTTGTCCGGGAAATTGCAGTTCCACAGTCCGTTCGAATCATAGAGAAACGACAAATCGCCCGTGATGAGCAGGGTTTGCTTTCCGGAAACAGTTGCTGACCCGGCAGCAGCAGAAACACTCCCCTCGATGCCGGAAGTTCCGCGATTGGCGAAGTACTGCAAACCGGGACGCGACAAAAAAAGTTGCGAGATGCGCACAGGGGTACTATTGGCAATCTGTAAAACCCAGTCCTCAGGTATCATGGGCATCAGTTCATTGAACACTGCCAGATCAGAAAAAGGCAGGTTCGATAAATATGCCTCACTCCGGGATTTAACATGTTGCTGAATTTCACGGATTAATTTCCGGTACGATTGCTCATTATCTCCCTTCCCTGACGCCAGCTCATTAAAATCCGGATCATCAGCCAACACTCCCAGTAATCGCGTTGCTTTAACAGGCACCACAAAACCGAGACTCTGATAAGTGTCGGCATAAGGCATCTCAGATTGCAGCTGCCATTGTACTTTGGGCTGATATCTCCGCAGATATTGTTTAAGTTGTTTTGATATCAATGAATGACCAATAGTTATCAGCATATCAGGCTGAAGGGTTTGTTTCTCTTCCGCTGACAAAGCACCGAAAAAAAGATCAGGAGTCGCGATAATATGCTCTCCGCTGACATTCGACAAGTTCTCTGCAACTACTAATGTTTCGGTTTCACGAGCTAAAGTTTCGAGCAGACTGCCGAGGGCTTTGTCGTGCTTACCAATGCCTACGAGAATCATTCTTTTGCCAGCATTATTCCAGGACTTTAAAAAGAAATCAACCGTATCGGCATCAGGTTGCACCACTGTTCCTAATGTGCGAATTACGCGGGGAAAAGCATGTTGAGCGGGCAGAGCTTCATATAAAGGATCATCTAAGGGAACATTCAGGTGCACGGGACCGCGCGGAAACTGCAAGGCCATATCCAGCGCCTGGGAAACGGTTCGGTCCGACTGCCAGGTGTTGGTGGTAATCACATCAGTAGGCAACTGAAACGATGCTTTAACATAGTTCCCGAAGATATGCTGCTGGCGGATGGTTTGTCCGTCTGCCTGATCAATCCATGCTGTAGGCCGATCTGCCGTAATCACAATCAAAGGAAGATGCTGATAATAGGCTTCGGCCACAGCAGGAGCGAAATTGAGCACTGCCGTTCCCGAGGTACACACTAACGCGACCGGATTACCGGAATACTGAGCCATACCAAGGACAAAAAAAGCAGCTGAACGTTCATCGGTTACGGGATAGCATTTGATTTCCGGCTGCCTCGTAAACGCGAGTATCAGGGGCGTATTGCGCGACCCCGGTGCAATCACTGCCTGCTTCATTCCCATAGAAGCACAGATATATGTCAGATTTTTAATAAGCTGTCCCGACATGCATTACATTTAATAAAGTCTTCATTTTATTATCCGTTTCTATCCATTCTTTTTCAGGATCGGAATTTCCTGTGATTCCTGCTCCGCTGTACAAAACAAATTCATCATCAAAAAGTTGCATACAACGCAGATTCACGTAAATATGTGATTCATCACTAAGTCCCAAAGGCCCGAGTAAACCACTGAAATAGGAACGATTATGTGTCTCAAGCTCACGTATAAGATCCAGTGAAATATCACGCGGAAGTCCTGCCACCGAAGGCGTAGGATGCAATTCCGACATAAATCTGCCACGGGATATTTTCAATTGAGATGCGTCAAATTCAAAACCTGTATTCAAGTGCACTAGGTTACCGGCACGAAAATTATGCGGCCCGGTGATGTCCATCGTTTCAACTCCGTTTTTATCCAGCAACTGCACGATGAAACGGGACACGATGGCTTGTTCGGCAATTTCTTTCTCTTTCCAGGGCACATCCTCCGGTGATTGGTCGCCGATTGACTGTGTTCCGGCAAGCGAGACGGTGTAAATACGTCCGTGTTGTTCTCTCATGAGAGGTTCGGGGGTGGCGCCGATCCAACTTCCCACTCCCGGAAGTTGCCAGTAATAAACAAAGGCATGCGGATAGGCTGCATGTAGATCTTCAAACAAATTCTCAGGTTGAAATCCCGTCGGCTTAGGCATGGTACGGCACTTGGATACAATTACTTTATAAAGTTCGCCCTTTTTGATCTTCTCAATGGCGTGCCTTACTTGTTGTTTAAAATCTTCAGGAGCGGTTGTGAGATTATCATTGACAGGCACAGGACTTTGTTCAAACAACTGACAGGCAGCCATTTCTTTTCCTCCCAGATCCAATGCCTCCTCAGGAGTACAAACCAAATCAGGCTGAAGCAAGAAGCTTTTTTCACCTCCATTCACGGGGAAAGGAGCAATAAGAAAACCGGACTCATGCTGCCATTCAGTCAATTCATTTAATTGTAACGGAAATGAACGAAACTGGATCATCAGCTTAATTTCCCGGTGATATGGAAGTCTGAACATTACAAAAGGGATTTTCCTCTCCCTCAGCAGTTCAAACAGTGTATGATATTGTTGCAATTGACGGTTCCTCATAGTTAACGTACTGGAATCAGGCTGTTCGTAATACGACAAAAAGAGATATCTTTGTCCGATGCATCCTTAATTTTCACATCCCATACATGGTGCCTTTTCCCGGCAAATACCAGCACTCCCGTTGCCACGACAAAACCGTTTTTAGCAGCACCCACGTGGCTTGCACTCACTTCTGTAGCCAGCACCGTGATTTGAGGATCATCCAGGATAGCCCAGGAACCGGCGCTGGCCACCGATTCGGATAATGCCAGGGCAGCTCCTCCGTGCAATCGTCCGAAAGGTTGCATGGTATGCTCATTTACAGGCATCGAAGCCCTAATCTTTTTCTCAGACACTTCCAGGAAATGTATCTCCAGATGCCCCATTAATGTCCCCGACGACAGGGAATTCAATTCTTCAATTGTTTTCATTGCATTCAATATGAATTGCAAAGATAAAAAAATCATGGGATATTTAATTTACCTCAGCGCCATTACCGGCTAAGCATGAATCCCATTTCCTTCAGAATATCTCCCACCGAATTTTTATCTAATTTCGAAAAAGCAAACCACCGTTTTCCCAAATCTTTAAGCGATGCGCCTAAGTGGTAAATTTCGTTGTCGTCGATTATCAAAAAGCGGTCATGACTTTTGGCAAAAGATTTTAGTTCGAAGTCTCCGTACTGCTCGTTGACTTTTTGCACATCCAGGATCAGTTGTTTGCTGATGGTTTTGGTGAGCAACAGCACTTTTACATCATTTTCTTTTTTGGACAAATGAGTCAGTGTGGTTTCGTCAATGTAATTATCAATAAGCACGATGCTTTGCTGAGCAGAGCGAATGATTTTGGAAGTCAGTTCGTAAGCATCGAAAACTTGTCCGTCGAAGAAAACACCTTGTGTGGGAATCAGATGTGTATTAATTTGCAAATCAATTTCCGTTATCTTTTGTGAGAGGGCTTGCACATTGTCTTCGATACGGTTTATCCGGTTATTAATCGAATAACCTTTCAGCAGGTAATCTTTCAGGATTCTGTTAGCCCAAATGCGGAATTGAGTACCTTGTTTAGATTTAACACGATATCCAACAGAAATAATTACATCGAGGTTGTAATACTCAATCTTGCGTTTAACGCTTCTGTTTCTCTCTTTCTGAACTGTCAAGGATTCCTTGACAGTTGCCGATCTTTCCAGCTCTTTCTCTCTGAAACAATTATTAATATGCAGACTTATATTTTGCTTTGTTTGGTTGAATAAGGTAGCCATTTGTTGTTGGTTTAGCCAAACGGTTTCCTCATCAATTCGCACTTCAATGTGTTCGTTGAGTTCATCAGGACGGTATAAAATAATTTCGTTTTTCATAATTAAGAAGAAATTGAGTTTAGAATTTTATCCCCCACCGAACTCTTATCCAGCTTAGAAAATGCAAACCACCGTTTTCCCAAATCTTTAAGCGATGCGCCCAAGTGGTAAATTTCGTTGTCGTCGATTATCAAAAAGCGGTCATGACTTTTGGCAAAAGATTTTAGTTCGAAGTCTCCGTACTGCTCGTTGACTTTTTGCACATCCAGGATCAGTTGTTTGCTGATGGTTTTGGTGAGCAACAGCACTTTTACATCATTTTCTTTTTTGGACAAATGAGTCAGTGTGGTTTCGTCAATGTAATTATCAATAAGCACGATGCTTTGCTGAGCAGAGCGAATGATTTTGGAAGTCAGTTCGTAAGCATCGAAAACTTGTCCGTCGAAGAAAACACCTTGTGTGGGAATCAGATGTGTATTAATTTGCAAATCAATTTCCGTTATCTTTTGTGAGAGGGCTTGCACATTGTCTTCGATACGGTTTATCCGGTTATTAATCGAATAACCTTTCAGCAGGTAATCTTTCAGGATTCTGTTAGCCCAAATGCGGAATTGAGTACCTTGTTTAGAGTTAACCCGATAACCCACAGAAAGAATGGCATCAAGATTATAGTATTCTATTTCTCTTGTAACTTTCCGTCCTGATTCAATTTGAACTGTTGCATTTTTTGCAACAGTTGCCTCTATGGTGAGTTCTCCTTCTTTGTAAATATTTTGCAAGTGCCTTGAAATAACAGATTTATCTCTGTCGAAAAGTTGGGCTATCTGATTAAGAGAAAGCCAAACAGTTTCCTCATCAATTTGCACTTCAATGTGTTCGCTAAGTTCATCAGGACGGTATAAAATAATTTCGTTTTTCATCATGAAAGCATGATTGGGTTTAGGATTTAGCAGTAAAAAGGGGTATTTGAAACAAACAAAAATTCCGGCAGTGAAATTATAAAAAATGGCGCATTTAGACAAGTCTGACAGGTTTACTCCAGAATATTTCTCATCCGATTTAATATAAACTTATCAAGTAAATGAATATTGGTAAAAATTAAACAAGGTATCGATTATCAATTAACTACTTACTAATTTTTACTATACTCCCGATTATCCATTACAAGATACCACGTACCACCCGACATCGTTGGCTCTTCATTAATAATGAGCTTTTTAAATCCAATTTTCAGAATTGAATCATTCAGAACGAAATTTCCATTGTAGCTGACTGCTGTATATGAATTTCCAGAGCTTGTTCGCTCTTCATAAAAACTTTTTCCGTTGGTTTTTACTTCTAATGTGCGTGTCAGATTTCCATTGACATTGGTCCACACACCAATGTAATTTGCATGTTCAGCGATGTTGCTTTTTTCACAGCTTAGTAGTAAGAATGTGGATAATAAGATTAAAAGTGATCTTTTCATGGGTTGAATTTTTACGTATTCATATTATATAAATCCTATCCTACAGTAACATTCACGATTTTCACCTCAGACGTTTCAACATTCGTTATCGTAAGTTCTGAAGTACCTTTCTGAAGTGCCTTAATTCGTATAATGCGAGGATTACTTTGATTGAAGGTCGGCTCAATAGGCCAAGCGATAAGTTCAGCTGAAATGGCAACTGAATTCGAAACAGTTAATGTGTAGCTGCCACAACCTGATAAAACATGATATTCCGATTCAGCTCCAATTGCAAGTCTTAGTGTGCCTGTTGTTGGTGATACTGCAAAAGGATAATGCTCTATTACCTGAATATTATACATTATTGTTGGCCAGTATTCTTTAAGGTAATACAAATGAGCGACACCAGTTTTTTTACCTGTAATCTGTACATTACTTAGTGTTTCGTCTGCCTGAACTACAGAGGCTGTATCCATTAAAAAATACAGAGGATTCGAATCGGTATTCGTTATATATTTGGTGTCGCCAACCTTAACAAATACTAAAATAGATAAAGGATACACCCTGGGAATTAATTCATTGATAGTTACCATGATTTCAACAACATTATCGTCCTGATCCTTCAATGTGATGATAGCATAGCCAATATTAAAACCAGTAATATATAGTTTGTTATTTATCAATACATACTGCGCAACAGCTTCATTTGAACTTGTAACCCTATAATTACCGGCCCCTTTTATAATAACAATTTCGACATAAGGTTTATCCGGACTTAAAGTCACCTTCGTGCTACTAACCATAAGTGGAGTATCTTGTTCAATAGGATTATTATCACCACAGGAAAACAATAATAGAGTTAATAACACACAGCATAAGTGCTTCATTTTTCCCATCTTATTATTTGTTTATATACATTAATTGAAATAAATACAAATTGAGGTGTATATGTGATTTTTCAGTCCAAAGATAAAAACTAATTTTCAAACAATTAACAAGTTGTGGAGGTTTTTTATTTTGCATTATATCTTAACTGAGAAATTACTATTGTAAGAATTTGGTGAATACTCCAGCTAATACTTATAAAAGTTCATCTATATTCTTCAACATATCTCGCACGGTTCTTTTATCCAGTTTCGAAAATGCAAACCATCGCTTTCCTAAATCCTTAAGCGATGCGCCTAAGTGGTAAATTTCGTTGTCGTCGATTATCAAAAAGCGGTCATGACTTTTGGCAAAAGATTTTAGTTCGAAGTTTCCATACTGCTCGTTGACTTTTTGCACATCCAGGATCAGTTGTTTGCTGATGG
>JAQVNN010000002.1 GCA_028703105.1 Paludibacter sp.
GGAACATATTTTCCACCATCCAGTTGTTTGATTCTGCTGGAGTCATTCTCCATCCTGAACTACAGGTTGATACGACTTCAACAATTGAAGTTCCTTTATTCTGTATCGAATTTTCGAATGCTTTTTGAATGGCTTTCTTGGCCTTTTTTACAGCAGCAACAGTATGTACACTCTGTCTGGTAACATAACACACTCCATCTAACTGGGCAAGTAATTTCGACATATCAAGCGGATAACCGGCAACCGGTAATTCCCTACCATTCGGTGATGTAGTCGATTTCATACCGATCAGGGTAGTAGGAGCCATCTGACCGCCAGTCATGCCATAAATTCCGTTGTTAATGTATATAATAGCTATGTTTTCACCCCGGTTGCAAGCATGGATCGTTTCAGCAGTACCAATGGCTGCTAAATCACCATCTCCCTGGTAGGTAAATACGTAACGATCGGGAAGTAGTCTTTTTATAGCTGTTGCAACTGCCGGAGCTCTGCCGTGTGCCGCTTGCTGCCAATCGATGTCAAGATATTTGTAGGCAAAGACAGCACAACCAACCGGTGCAACACCTATGGTTTTCTCCTGAATACCCATTTCCTGAATAATTTCTCCGAGAATTTTATGTACCACACCATGACTGCAACCCGGACAATAATGCATCGGTACATCATTCATGACGGTTGTTTTCTCGTATACGAGATTTTCCGGTTTAATAATATCACAAACATTCATAATAGTTTTGTTTTTAATGCATTAAGGACTTCATCAGGAGATGGAACAATTCCTCCCATACGACCATAGAATTCAACCGGCACTCTTCCTGAAACGGCCAGTCGTACATCTTCAACCATCTGGCCGGCACTCATTTCAATGGAAATAAAGCCTTTCACCCGAGTGGATAACTCTTGAATGATGTTTGTTGGGAATGGATAAAGGGTGATAGGACGAATCAAGCCGGCTTTGATACCTTCTGCACGGGCTAATGCTACGGCTTTCTGACAAACACGCGCCATAGTTCCGAACGCAACAAATACATAGTCAGCATCGTCACAGGAAATTTGTTCAAACCTGACTTCATTTTTTTCAATTTCTCGGTATCTTGCCTGCAAACGCAGATTAATACGCTCCATCTCTTCACTTTGAAGTTCTAAGGAAGAAATGTAATTTGGTTTACGATCGTTGGTTTTTCCTAATGTTGCCCAGGGATATTTTGTGCTAATTTCATTTTCTGTTAATCTGGGTTGATAGGGTGGGAGAACCACTTTTTCCATCATCTGCCCTATGATGCCATCGGCCAAAATCATCGTAGGAGTCAGATATTTAAATGCCAGCTCAAAAGCCAGCACGGTGAAATCAGCCATTTCCTGAACAGAGGCAGGCGCCAATACCGGCATTTTATAATCTCCATGACCTCCACCTTTAACTGCCTGAAAATAATCAGCCTGACTGGGTTGAATGGTTCCCAGGCCTGGACCTCCGCGCATTACATTCACAATCACACCGGGCAACTCTGCTCCGGCCATATAGGAAATTCCTTCTTGTTTTAAGCTTACACCCGGACTGGAAGATGATGTCATGGCTCTTTTTCCACAACCAGCTGCACCATATACCATGTTAATCGCTGCAACTTCACTTTCAGCCTGTAACACTATCATACCGCTTGTTTTCCAGGGTTCAAGTTCCATCAATGTCTCCAATATTTCAGACTGCGGTGTTATCGGGTAACCGAAATATCCGTCACATCCACACCGTATGGCTGCATGAGCAATGGCTTCATTGCCTTTCATGAGGGTGATATCTTCTTTATCTTTAGTCATAATATAGTTTTATATACTGTTATACAGGCATCCGGACAAACCTGAGCACAGGCTGCACATCCAATGCATGCTTCCGGGTTGTCCATAAATGAAAAATTGTATCCTTTAGTGTTTGCATCTGTTGATAAGGCCAGTACGTCCTTCGGACATGCAACGACACAAAGATCACACCCTTTGCATCTTTCCGTATTTACAACTATTGCCCCTTTGAATTTTGCCATGTTTTAATAATGCCCCATCAAGGTGTTTTTGTTTGTTGATTAAATGAATATCGGATGCAAAGAAAATCTTTATCTTATTAAAATTAAAAAAATAGGGGATTTTTTGTTTGTTCAGGTATTTTATACGGTTATAAGGGGTAAAAAATCAAAATGTGGGATGAAAATGTATATCCAGCCCGTATGTTTCTATTTTTTACAGATGGTTTTGAAATCACAATAACTGCATGCTTCGGCAGACTGCGTTTGCATAAAGGGAATTGACGGATCAAAAATTTCTTCCACACATGTGGTTAGCATAGAAATAAAATCCTCCTCGTAATCGTAATAATTATCTATAGAAATTTTTGTCTTTTTATCAGGTTTATAGGTGATCTGTATTGAAAAATTATCATTGAAAATTTGTTTGGTATAAATAATTCCGGGAGTAATTATCGGAGCCTGAGCAGAATTTTTGTATAAGAAGCCATAAAGTAAGGTCTGTAATACATGAGCGGCCTGTTTTTTGGGATCCTGATTGTGTCTGAACAAATCTTCCCAGATTTTAAATTCAAGGGAACCACTACCGGTTTTATAATCCAAAATTCTGATGAATCCATCTTTTGAGTCAATCCGGTCGATATATCCTTTCAGATTTACCTGACCATATTTTGTTGGTAATTTAGTTTTACAGAATTCTTCTCCGCCAAGGTATTGAAAAGGCGTATGTTTTTTATCATTTTCCAGCACTCCTTTTATATATTTCAAAATTACCTTTGAAATCAGCAGGTTATTGCCAATCAGTTCCACCGAACTCCCTTTGGGATGTTTAAAATAATGATAAGCAAAAGCCTGGCTGATAAGCTTATTGATGTACATTTCATCTTTTAAAAGCATATCTGATATTTCAGCAGTGATGATACGACCGGTATATGGTTTATACAAAGAAGCAATGACCTCATGAAAAATACTGCCGAATATATTCGTTTCCATCCTTTCTGAGACTTCATCTACAGGTTCTATTTGCTCAATATAAGTGAAATAAAATTGCAATGGACATCTGATGTAAGTGTTTATACTGCTGGCAGACAAAGATAAAGCTGTATCAGAATTTGTTGTTTCGAAATAAAGCTTGAGTTTATTTTGTATGGTGGTGTCCTTTTCGACCTGAATGATATCAGCAGCTTTTATGCTAACATCATAGGCAACCTTTTTCTTGTTGATGTTGAGATTGTAATGGTATTTTAATTGTTGGTAAAAACGACTTACTTCGCCTGTATTCCCATTGTCGGTGCGGGAATCATAAAGTAGGAAGATTCTTTTTGCACGATGAATTAAGCGGTAAAAATTGTACGATGTAATCGCATCCTGGTGTTCGTAAGTCGGTAAGTTAAATCCTTTTCGTAAATGGTAAGGAATGAAACTGCTTGAGAAACTTTTTTTGGGATAAATACCTTCATTGAACGAACTGATGATAATATTTTCGAAATCCAGTCCACGTGTTTCCAGCGTACCAATAATTTGTAAACCATCCAAGGGTTCGCCCACAAAAGGGATACTGATTCCTAGCGTAAGCTGTTTTATCAGTCTGATCAAGGTCTCCATCTGCATTCTTACATCAAAAGCCTGCGTTTTCAATATGCCGGATATTCGGTTGATTGTGATGTAATATTGATATAAAAAACCAGATTCTAATTGATAATCGGAAGGTTTCTCTTTAATTTTATTCCATGCTGTATAGAGCAGTTTGATAATGCTGAGTAAATAATCCGGTAATGAATCTGAATCAACATCCGGATTAAAAATCAGGCTTAACAAACTGTTTCGTTGTAAGGTTTTTACATCAACATAAATCAGATTCTTTCTTAGCATTTCATCGTTTATGCTTTTGATTATATCGCCACAAATCAGCTGAATAAATTGATGATTAAGGATGTTGGAAACGGTTAAATGATAAAACATTGTTTCTTCCCCTACAGTTCTTTTTCTTTTTTGAAGTTCGAAAACATGGTCAATCAATCCGGCCACAGGAGTAAGCTGGAGTGGATAACCCATTGTTATATTGATTTTTGTGATATTCTCCGGTATAGAATACAGGATCGGTAACAAAAGGTTTTCATCCGGAATTACTATTGCCGTTTTTAAATATGATTGCTCCCCAGAATCGGGATATAAATGTTGAAGAATTTGATAAATCTGTTTAGCCTGACCGATTGCTGAGGGTATTTCAATTAATTCAACCTGTTTGTCCTCAAGTTTTTCTGTTTGTGCAGGTATTTCATATGTTGACTTAAAGAAAAGAGTATTTTCTTTGTAAAAAAATGAAGCCGGATTATCCGTATCTCTTAGTTCATTTGCTTCATAATCCCAGTAAAAATCAGCTTGTTCGCGTTTTTTTAATTCTTTCATTAATTCTTTTTCGCATGGATTCAGCGCATTGAAGCCAATAAATACGAACTTTCTGTTTTCAAACCAGGAAATATTTTCTTTGTTTTTTAATCTGTCGGTTATTTCTCTGAAAATCATTCCCTCATATCCGGTATGTTCACTGAGAAGCTCTTGTCTGAATTGTTTATAGATGGGATACAAAATTTCCCAGGTGGCGATAAAATGCTCTTGTGATTTGCTCTTTGCTATCGGTTCAAAATGTTGCCAAAATTGACGGATAGCTTCTATCTGCTGCTCAGTGAAAACATTGAAAACCTGATCAATCTCTTTCAACTCGGTAATATTCGTGAAGAGCTGCCGGGCATCAACCCTGTATTTGTCTATCTCGTTAAAATCGGCCAGCAAGGTTTCACCCCAAAATGCAAAAGTATCAAAACTTTCTTCTGATTGACTCATTGATCGATAGATGTGATAGAGTCTGAACAACATACTTAACTTATCAGCAAGTTGTAAACCGGATGACTCTGTAAAACAGGATTCAATTGTGATAATTGCTGGTGAAAACAAAGGAACATCAGCAATTTCATATAAATATTTTTGAAAAAATAAGCCGGCACGACGGTTTGGAAAAACAAAAGTAAACGAACTCAAATCGTTTTTATGATGATGATAATATTCGGCTGCTATGCGGTGTAAAAAAGAATTCATTCGATTGATGCTGTATGATAATGGTTGCTTATGCAAATGTAGCAAAATAATTCGTTTGCCTAAAAATGTATATCTTAGCAGTCAAATTCAAGAAGTCAATAAATACAATTTTAATTATATGATCGGAACAATATTAAATACAATAGCAGTAATAGCAGGTGCAACAATAGGTATTATTTTAAAAAAAAATATGCCGGATCGAATAAAAACAATTTATTTTCAGGCCATTGGTCTTTTCACTTTAGCTATTGGTATATCTATGGTATGGGAGTTAAATCATATATTAATTGTAGTAATAAGCCTGGCACTCGGTTCACTTACCGGAGAATGGCTCAATCTTGAATCAGGAGCCGATAGATTAAGTAATTATTTAAAATTAAAATTTAAAATTGGTAGTGAGAAGTTCACTGAAGGATTAATCACTTCTTTTTTGTTGTTTTGCATTGGCTCGATGACTATACTGGGGGCTATTCAGGAAGGAACAGGGGTTTCATCTGATTTATTGTTTACCAAATCGTTGATGGATTTTTTTTCTGCTATTATCTTATCTTCCGCTTTTGGTGTCGGAGTGGCTGTCTCAGCTTTGCCCTTGTTTATTTTTCAAGGTTCATTGACATTGATTGCCATGGGAGCTTCACGTTTTTTTACTCCCGAAATCGTTCATGGACTCACTAATATTGGAGGAATTTTACTTATTGGATTGGGGATTAATATATTGGAAATAAAGAAATTAAGGGTGATGAACATGTTGCCCGCTCTGGTTTTTGTCGTAATATTTCTCCTGATATTTGCATGATATTGCACAAAATGATTATTTTTGTGCAATTTTATAGGGTTAAAATATGAACAAAAATGAAATATTTGAGAAGCGAATAAAAGCTTTACAGGAAATGGAAGATAATGCTGTAAACAAACAGCATTTAAAAGGAAAATTAACGGCAAGAGAGCGATTGAATATTTTGTTTGATGAAGGAACTTTTTTTGAGTTTGATGCATTTGTGTCGCCTTCTCAATCGCCCATGAGTAGTCGTCAGTCAAATTTTGGGGATGGTGTTGTGGTTGGGAGAGGTCTTGTGCAAGGGAAGAGTGTTTTTGCTTATGCACAGGATTTCACTGTTTTAGGAGGATCTTTGGGATATGCACATGGCATGAAAATAGCCAAAGTGCAGGAAATGGCACTGAAATTAGGATCGCCCATTGTTGGAATGATAGACTCAGGAGGAGCTAGGATACAGGAAGGTGTAAAGAGTTTATCTGCCTACGCCAGTATCTTTAACAATAACGTTCGTTCGTCGGGTATTGTGCCCCAGATCTCTGTGATATTGGGACCGGCGGCCGGTGGAGCTGTTTATTCTCCTGCACTCACCGATTTTATCTTCATGACCAAGAAAACCTCCTATATGTTTGTTACCGGTCCGGACGTAGTAAAAGAAGTGCTGAACGAAGACATTGATAAAGACGGATTGGGTGGGGGAGACGTGCATGCAAACAAAAGCGGAGTAGCTCATTTCGTGTCTGATGATGAGGAACATACAATTTTATTGGTTCGCAAACTTTTATCTTATATTCCATCCAATAATTTCGAATCGTTGCCAGTCTCAAATCAAATCTCTTATTATAAAACCAGACAACAATATCTGAATAAAATTATTCCTGATGATCCGAATCGTCCTTATGACATGAAAGAGATTGTCAAAATTTTGGTTGATAAAGAAAGTTTCTTTGAAGTTCATGAAGGATACGCTCAGAATATTCTAATTGGTTTTGCTCGTCTGAATGGTAAAACTATTGGAATTGTTGCCAACCAGCCAAAGGTGATGGCCGGAACCCTGGATATCAATGCCAGTGTCAAAGGAGCACGCTTTGTTCGTTTCTGCGATGCTTTCAATATTCCACTCTTGATCATGGAAGATGTTCCCGGATTTTTACCGGGTATTGAGCAGGAACACAATGGAATCATTCGCAATGGAGCAAAATTATTATATGCTTTTTGTGAGGCTACAGTTCCTAAAATCACGGTTATTACCCGCAAAGCCTATGGTGGTGCTTATATTGTTATGAGCAGCAAAAATACGGGTGGTGACTTTAATTTTGCCTGGCCTTCAGCTGAAATTGCAGTCATGGGTCCGGCTGGCGCTATTAAAATTGTAAATAAACACGAATTAGCCAATGCAGAAAATAAGGCTGAAATGGAAAAAATTCTGACAGAAAGATACAAAGCTGAAATAGCTAATCCGTATAAAGCAGAAGAGCTCGGCCTAATCGACGAAGTGATTATTCCTGAAATAACAAGGGATGTGCTGATCACCGCGTTTGAGATTTTATCCAATAAACAATATTCCAAGCCTGAACGTAAACATGGTAGTATTCCTTTATAGTAGTCAGTGGTTAGTAGCTAATACTTTCCCGCATCACAAACCATTAATTACGATATCTATCTTTTAAAAATTTTCAACATGAAGAAAAGACTTTTAATTGCCAACAGAAGCGAAATTGCTATTCGCATCATTCGTTCTGCCCATAAAATGGGAATGTATGCAATCGTTTTTCAAAGTGATAAAGAACCGGACGCTTTGTATTTAAAATTTGCTGATGAAATCATTGATGCACACGATGCTGATGATGAAAAACCTATATTTTTAAATCCCAATAAAATTGTTGCCTTTGCGTTGGAACATGAAGTTGATTTAATTCATCCGGGTTATGGCTTTTTGTCAGAAAACCCTGATTTTGTAGCTCTTTGTATCTCAAAAAAGCTCAATTTCATTGGACCTTCACCTGAATTGATCAGGGATATGGGATTGAAGACTGTGGCAAAAAAAATGGCCATTGAAGCAGGGTTGCCGTTGGTTCCGGGTTCTGAAGGTCCGGTGGCTGATGTCCTGGCAGCCAAAGAGTATGCTGCCAGCATTGGATATCCCGTTATTTTAAAAGCATCAGCCGGTGGAGGTGGGAGAGGAATGCGTATTGTTGAAAATTCTGAAACCATCGAAAGAAATTTTAAATCGGCTTATGATGAAGCCTTAGCCGCATTTGGAAATGGAGATATTTTTATTGAAAAATATCTCCAGAATCCTAAACACCTTGAATTTCAGATACTAGGAGATAAACATGGGAATGTTATCCATCTTGGAGAAAGAGAATGTTCGCTACAAAGAAAACATCAGAAAATCATTGAAGAGGCTCCTTCAGCAAGCGTTACAGAGACAATGCGGAAGGAAATGGGAACGATGGCTGTTCGCTTTGCCCAAAAAATTGGTTATTATTCAGCCGGAACAATTGAATTTATTATGGATGAAGACGGATCGTATTATTTTATGGAAATGAATACCCGTATTCAGGTAGAGCATCCTGTTACAGAGATGATTACAGGAGTTGATTTAGTTGACTGGCAGATTCGGATCGCGTTGGATGAAGTGTTAACTCTGAAACAGGAGGATATTATTATTAAAGGTTGGGCGATAGAATGCAGGGTAAATGCTGAAGATCCGCAAAATAGATTTACTCCTCAAACCGGTTTTATAGATAAAATACAATTTCCTCAGGATGCTTCCATCAGGATTGAAACCGGTTTTTTGAGTGGTTCGATGGTAACACCTTATTTTGACTCTATGATTGCCAAAATCATTGTACATGGAGAAAGTAGAAGTAAGGTAATTAATAAAACCATGGAAGCGCTAAATAAATTCAATATTATCGGGATAAAAACAACAGCTCCTTTTTGTAAAGCGGTGCTACAACATCCTTATTTTAAAGATGCTTCTTACACCACCCGATGGGTTGATCTGGTCTATTCGCCTGAAATGCTCGAGGATCCTGATGATGAGATGATTGGAGCATTGGCCGCAACTATCATGTATGCTTCGGAATACTTACAGCTGCAGGGAGATATTCCTGCATACGAAAATGATGCCCTGAATGTTTGGGTTTTAAACAAGCGATTAAATTATTGACAAAATGGGAACTTCATATAAATATAAAAGAGATGCTTCGCGTTTGTTCATCGCGCTGCGCGACAACGGGAAAAGATATAAAATATACATCCCCAGAGAATCAAATCCTGTAATTGATGGTAACGAACAAGAAATTGATTTTATTGAGCAGGAAGATTTTCAGTACACTTTTGAGTGGAATGGTAAACGTTTTCATTGTGAACTCGTAGCACGTGATCAGAATAAGGCAACTGTTCATGTAAATGGCGTAGAATATAAATTTAGCCTTGAATCAATTTTTTCTTATATACGCAAAGGGATGATTTCTGATGCCGAAGATAAAAATACTTCTGTTCAGATTAAAGCTCCTATGCCCGGTAAAATTATTGACATTTTTTTGGATGAAGGAGATTTGGTAAATGTTGGAGAACCGATTCTTACCTTAGAGGCTATGAAAATGCAAAATGAAATAACAGCCGATTGCAACGGTGTTATTCAGAAAATCCGGGTAAACCATGAACAATCAGTTATGAAGGACGAGTTACTGGTTGAAATACAATCAATTGATGTTTAATTTGTTTTTCTGAGGAGATAAGCACTGCAAACATCAAAGGTAAAGCGTTTGTACTTGATAAGTTTAAAATCAAATGATTGCAGAATTTCTATGAGTTTTTCTCCTCTTGGAAAGGCACCCATAGAATTTGTCAGGTAGTTGTAATCTGCTTTGTCAAGCATGCCGGTAACAAATAACATGTATATGCTGATATAAAATTTGTAGAAAAGGAGCATAATCCCTTTCTGAGGTTGATTAACTTCGAGAATAAGAAAGTGGCCGTTAGGTTTTAATACCCGGTTAATTTCGTACATTGACTGCGAAAGTTTTTCAAAGTTTCTGATTCCAAAAGCAATTGTTACAGCATCAAATGTATTATTTTCAAAAGATAAGGATGCGGCATTCTGAATTTGAAAGTCAACCTTAGAAGCAAGTTGCTTTTTCATCACTTTTTGCCTGCCAATTTCCATCATCTTTGCTGATATGTCAATGCCGATAATGGTTTTAGGTTTAAGTATATTATTTATAACCAAAATCATATCAGCAGTTCCGGTAGCAATATCCAGAATTTTTTCTGGAGTATATTTTTTTAAAAATGCAACTGATTTTCTCCTCCAAATATGTGCCATTCCCCAGGAAATTACATTATTAAACCTGTCGTAGTGGGATGAAATTTTATCAAAAAGACTAACTAACTGATTGGTTTTATCTTCGTGAGGATTATAAGGTTTAATCTCATCATTCAGAAATTCTTTTGTTGTCATTTCTTTTCGGAAATTGTCTTTTTATTACTATTGATAACTAGCCAGATACCCCATATGATGAAGGGAATGCTTAATATTTGTCCCATATTTATCATCATGTTTTCTTCAAATGCCTCCTGGTTGTTTTTAACAAATTCTATCAAAAACCTGGATAGAAATATTCCGATAAGAAATACCCCGAAAATCAGCCCCGTCTTTTTATAGGCTTCTTTTTTCCAGTATAACCAGTTAGTTACTGCAAACGTAAGCAGGCAATAAATAATTTCATAAATTTGAGTCGGATGCATGGGTTCAGTCTGTCCGTCACGAACAAAAATAAAACCCCAGGGTAGAGTAGTAGGGCCACCGTAAATTTCAGAATTCATTAGATTCCCCAGCCGAATCATCGCTCCGGCGACGGCCACACCTATTACCAATCTGTCGAATACCCATATAAAACCTTTTTTTGATACCTTCTTATTGTACAGATAGGTTGAAACAATAATGCCAATTGCACCACCATGACTTGCCAGCCCTCCCTGCCATATAAATAAAATTTCGATTGGATTTGCCAGATAATAAGCAGGATTGTAAAATAAGCAATGACCTACTCTGGCTCCAATAACAGCACCTAAAACAGTATATATAAACAAACTATCCAGCCATTTGTCAGAAAGTTTCTCGTGTTTGAAGAGTTTTTGAGTGATAATCAGGGTCAACCAGATACCAAGTGCCCAAAGTAAACCGTACCATCTGATATGAATACCACCAATACTAAAAATTTCGGGATCAACATTCCAGGTTATATAATTCAATATCATGATTATTTAAAATTTATATTATTCTGAAATACAAAAACATTATTTACCATGACAATGTTTGTATTTTTTTCCACTACCACAGAAACAAGGATCATTTCTCCCTGGTTTTTTTTCTACATGAACAGGCTCAATTCGCTGATTTTCACGTGTGTCCTGTTTTGTAGGATCTTGTCCCGGGCGTGTATTAGCATCGTCTTTCTGAGTACGATAACGACTCATATCCATGCGCTGAACAGGTCGGGCTTCACGAACTTGTTCGGGTTCCCGCATGGGAATTTGTCCACGCATCAGTATAGCAACAATTTTTCTGTTGATTGAACCTATCATTTCTTTAAAAAGGCCGAAAGATTCGAGTTTATATATTAAGAGCGGGTCTTTTTGTTCATAGGAAGCATTTTGAACAGAATTACGCAGTTCATCCAGTTGTCGTAAGTGTTCTTTCCATTCATCGTCAATTACATAAAGCAAAATTTGTTTTTCAAAAGATCTTACAATTTCTTTAGCTTCGGTATTGTAAGCTGTTTCTAAATGCGTCGAAATATTGAAAACACGTTTTCCATCAGTTACAGGAACCAGGATATTTTCGTATTGTTTTCCCTGTTTCTCATATACTTGTTTAATTACAGGATAAGCAATAGCTGCTAATTTATCCATTTTTCGTTTAAAAGAAGCCAAAGCTTCATCAACAATTTTTTCTGCAATATCACTTGTTCTCCCTGCGAGGAATTGCTCTTCAGAAACAGGTGCATCAATAGCAAAAACCTTAAGCAATTCTTCTTCTAAATAGAGGTAATCCTGCCCTTCTTTTGCATTTTCAACAATATTATCGACCAGATCATAAATCATATTGGTGATATCAACACCAATTCTTTCACCCATCAGGGCGTGACGACGTTTAGAATAAACTACCTCACGCTGTGAATTCATCACGTCATCATATTCCAGCAAACGCTTGCGGATACCGAAGTTGTTTTCTTCTACTTTTTTCTGCGCACGTTCAATTGATTTAGAAATCATGGAATGTTCAATCATTTCTCCTTCCTTGAATCCTAGCCTGTCCATGATGGATGCAATTCTTTCTGAACCGAACAGACGCATCAGATCATCTTCAAGCGATACAAAGAAAACAGAAGAACCAGGGTCGCCCTGACGACCGGCACGACCTCTTAACTGACGGTCAACACGACGGCTTTCATGACGTTCTGTACCAATAATTGCTAATCCACCGGCTTCTTTGACTTCTGTCGTAAGTTTAATGTCAGTACCACGACCCGCCATGTTGGTTGCAATCGTTACAGTACCTCTGCGACCAGCTTCAGCAACTATGTCAGCTTCACGCTGGTGGAGTTTGGCATTTAAGACATTATGCTTAATCTTCCTAACAGTTAACATCCTGCTGAGTAATTCTGAAATTTCCACTGAAGTTGTACCTACCAGTACCGGACGACCCGCTTTAACAAGCAAATCAATCTCCTCAATAACAGCTGTGTATTTTTCACGCTTGGTTCTATAAACACGATCCTGCATGTCATCACGGGTTATCGGCCTGTTTGTCGGAATAACCACAACATCCAGTTTATAGATGTCCCAAAATTCACCTGCTTCTGTTTCAGCCGTACCTGTCATACCAGCCAGTTTACTGTACATCCTGAAATAATTTTGCAGGGTAATGGTTGCAAATGTTTGAGTAGCAGCCTCAACTGTAACGTTTTCTTTTGCTTCAATTGCCTGGTGTAACCCATCAGAATAACGTCGCCCTTCCATAATACGACCGGTTTGCTCATCGACAATTTTCACTTTATTATCTAATACTACATATTCAATGTCTTTTTCAAATAAAGTATAAGCTTTAAGTAACTGGTTGATTGTGTGAACACGTTCAGACTTTATCGCGTAATTTTGATGAATTTCATCTTTCCGGCTTTGTTTTTCGGAAGGGGAGAGGGACTTATCTTTTTCTAATTCAGCTATCTCGCTGCCGACATCTGGCAAAACAAAAAACAGGGGATCTTCCGAATTTCCGGTAATTAAGTCAATACCTTTATCAGTAAGATTGATGCCTTTGTTTTTTTCATCGATAACAAAATAGAGCGGATCAGTTGCAATGTGCATATTTTTATTGTTCTGCTCCATGTAAAACTCTTCTGTTTTAAGCAGTTGAGCTTTGATTCCCTGCTCACTTAAAAACTTGATAAGAGGCTTATTCTTAGGCAATCCTTTATAAGATCGGAATAAAGCCAAAGCGCCTTCTTCACGCTTCTTTTCATCATCCGATTTCATTAATTCTTTGGCTTCTGATAAATATTTGGTAGCCAATGTTTTCTGTGCAGCAACGAGTTTTTCAACTTTGGGTCGCAAATCTTCAAAAAGCTGGTCATCACCACGCGGAACCGGACCTGAAATGATCAAAGGAGTACGGGCATCATCAATCAATACCGAGTCAACCTCATCGACAATGGCATAATTGTGTTTCCGCTGAACCAGGTCTTCCGGATTGGTGGCCATGTTATCGCGCAGATAATCAAAACCAAATTCGTTATTGGTTCCAAAAGTAATATCAGCAAGATATGCTTGACGACGTTCTTCCGAATTAGGACGATGTTTATCAATACAGTCAACCGATAAGCCATGGAACATGTAAAGTGGTCCCATCCATTCAGAGTCACGTTTCGACAAGTAATCATTCACGGTCACCACATGTACACCGCGTCCTGTCAATGCATTCAGAAAAACGGGTAGGGTAGCGACCAGCGTTTTTCCCTCACCGGTGGCCATTTCCGCAATTTTTCCTTTATGCAACACAGTTCCACCAAACAGCTGAACATCATAGTGAACCATGTCCCATTTAATCAGGTTTCCCCCTGCCATCCATTCATTTTTATAAATGGCTTTTCCCCCTTGAATAGTAACAAAATCGTGTTTTACAGCCAATTCACGGTCAAATGCTGTTGCCGTGACTGTAACTTCTTGATTTTCAGTAAATCTACGAGCAGTTTCCTTAACAACAGCAAACGCTTCAGGTAAAATTTCCTCCAGAATTTTCTCGTTTTTTGCGACAATGTCTTTTTCCAGTTTATCAATTTCTGTATAAATTTTTTCACGCTGATTTATTTCAGTTGTTTCAACAGATGATTTTAACTCTTGGATACGATTAACTTCATCGGCAACAAAATCTCTGATTTTTTGCTTTAAATTATCCGATACCTTTCTTAGTTCATCGTTAGACAAATTAATAATGGTTTCGTAAGCTTTTCTGGTATTGATAACATAAGGTTCAATTTCTTTTAAGTCACGTTGAGCTTTGTTTCCAAAAACTTTTTTAAGAATATCGTTAAATCCCATGGTAGTTATTGTGTGTATTTACTTCGTATAAAATATTTTTTTTTAGATTGACAAAGATACAATTTTTTCTGTGTTAATCAATGATAAACTCTTTAAAGATAACGATAAATTTTACGAGATAAACAGTTGGTGTATAGTAGATATAAAAATTTCCCCCATTTGCCTATAATTTATATTATGTAAAATAAATAGATTAGTAAAATGAGGTGCACGCAATAGCTGCACCCTATTCATTTATCAAATCGAAAAAATCATTTTAACGTTATTGCCAGGTTTAATTCATCCAGTTGTGACTGGTCGATCTGCGATGGAGCATCAATCATTACATCTCTGCCTGAATTATTTTTGGGAAAAGCGATACAATCACGAATTGAATCCAGACCGGCAAACAAAGAGACAAATCGATCTAAACCAAATGCAAGTCCACCGTGTGGTGGTGCTCCGTATTTAAACGCATTCATCAGAAAACCAAATTGAGTTTCTGCTTTTTCGGGTGTAAACCCAAGCAGTTCAAACATTTTATTTTGCAATTTACTGTCATGTATGCGGATAGATCCCCCACCCAACTCAACACCGTTTACGACCATATCATAAGCATTTGCACGAACTTTACCGGGATCTGCATCAAGCAACGCAATGTCTTCCGGTTTTGGTGATGTAAACGGGTGATGCATAGCATAATAACGTTTAGTTTCTTCATCCCACTCAAATAATGGAAAATCAATCACCCATAAAGGTTTGTAAATGTTTTTATCGCGAAGTCCCAGTCTGGAACCCATTTCAAGGCGTAATTCGCTAAGCGCTTTCTGCGTTTTTGATTTTTCACCTGCAAGTATCAAAATTAAATCACCGGGTTCCGCATTAAACATCGACGCAATTGATCTTAAGTCGTTTTGGGTATAAAATTTATCTATAGAAGATTTAAAAGAACCGTCAGCGTCGTACCGTATGTAAACCAGTCCTTTAGCTCCAATTTGGGGGCGTTTTACGAAATCAATCAACTCATCAATTTGCTTGCGTGTGTAAGACGCACATCCTTTCGCACAGATTCCGCCCACATATTCAGCACTGTCGAAAACAATAAAATTTTTTCCGGAAACAGCTTCTTTCAACTCAACAAATTTCATTTCGAAACGAATATCCGGCTTATCAGAACCATAATACTGGAGGGCATCTGCATACGTCATCCTGGGAAAATCTCCTTGTATATCAATGTTTTTAATTTTTTTAAAAAGATGTTTGGTAAGTCCTTCGAATATATTCAACACGTCTTCCTGTTCAACGAACGACATTTCGCAGTCGATTTGAGTAAATTCAGGCTGTCTGTCTGCTCGTAAGTCTTCATCCCTGAAGCATTTTGCAATTTGAAAATAACGATCAAAGCCTGATACCATCAACAACTGTTTGAATAATTGCGGCGATTGAGGCAATGCATAAAACTGTCCCGTATTCATGCGGGAAGGAACTACGAAATCCCTTGCTCCTTCGGGTGTTGAACCAATTAATATAGGAGTTTCAACCTCCAGAAAATTTTGTTGATCCAGGTATTTTCTCGTTTCAAATGCCATTTTGTGGCGCAAAATCAGGTTTTGTCTGACATTGTTTCTTCGCAAATCGAGATAACGGTATTTCATACGAATATCTTCACCTCCATCTGTATTATCTTCAATGGTAAATGGAGGAGTAATAGCTTCATTGAGCACGATCAGATTATCAACCAGTATTTCAATGTCACCCGTTTCAATATGCGCATTTTTGCTGCTTCTTTCTGATACAACGCCTGTTACCTGAATTACATATTCACGTCCCAGTCTATTTGCTTTCTCACACAAATCGTCGTTAATTTCATGATTAAAAACCAGTTGTGTAATACCATACCGGTCACGAATATCGATGAATGTCATGCCCCCCATCTTCCGGGTTTTTTGTACCCATCCTGCCAACGTTACATTTTCTCCAGAATGCTGAATGCGGAGTTCTCCACAATTTTTAGTTCTATACATGCAATTTATGATTGAAAAATTGACACAAAAGTAGTAATTTTTTATGATTTGAAATCAATATTATTTCCCTTGTATGGGGACATACACAACTTTTTTGGTTTTAAAATATTCTTCACTGAAATAATCTGCTATTTCATAGCTGCTTGCAATATTCCTGTAAGGTAAAATTTCATGTTGTAGCTCTCCTCCTTTCAAACAAATCAACCCGTTTGGCAGCGCATTTTTCTGCTCTTTGATGATATTTTTTCTTACCAGTTTAACCAAATCGTCCAGCGGCATCACGGCACGACTCACAACAAAATCAAATTTACTTTTTTCTTCCTGCACCCTTTGATGCTTCATAATGGTGTTTTTCAGTCCGATTGCATTGGCAACCTCCTGCCCCACTTTGATTTTTTTACCAATAGAATCAATTAGCGTAAATTCAGAATCCGGGAAAAAAATTGCCAGCGGAATACCCGGAAAGCCACCTCCTGTACCTACATCTAATATTTTAGTTCTAGGTTTAAATCTGATAATCTGGGCGATAACCAGCGAATGTAAAACGTGATGTAAATAAAGGTTTTCAATATCTTTTCTTGAAATTACATTGATTTTGGCATTCCAATCAGTATAAAGTTCATATAAAGATTCAAACTGTTGTTTTTGTTCTTCGCTTATCTCCGGATAGTATTTCAGAATATCCTTCATTGTCTGCATTTTATGATTAAAAATAACACAAAAGTAATAAAAAAGAATGTATCTTAATAAAAAAACAGTCACCACATTTACGTAGTGACTGTTTTCTATGTCGGGGTAGCGGGATTCGAACCCACGACCCCCTGCTCCCAAAGCAGGTGCGCTAACCGGACTGCGCTACACCCCGTTTTTATGCTTTTTAAAACGGCTGCAAAGGTAAAGTATTTTTTTTATAATACAAATTTTCACTAAAACATTTTTTATTTTTTCAGCAGGGAGGCATCTTCCAATATCTCATTCATATAGCTGCAATTTGTAGTCTCATATTCAATGTTTTTATCAACAATTGTGATTTTAAAGAGAAAAACATGTAAATTTGCACCCTAATAATTGTTTTTAAATAAAGAATAATAAGTATGAAGGCTTACGTATTTCCTGGTCAGGGAGCTCAATTTGTTGGTATGGGTAAAGATTTGTATGAAAATTCAGATTTAGCCCATGAGTATTTTGAAAAAGCAAATAAAATTCTTGGCTTCAGAATAACAGATCTGATGTTTGAAGGAACACCCGAAGATTTGAAGCAAACAAAAGTTACACAACCTGCTATTTTCTTACATTCGGTTATATTAGCTCTTGTGATGGGTGAAAAATTTCAACCTGATATGGTTGCCGGTCATTCTCTTGGTGAATTTTCGGCTTTGGTAGCTGCAAAAGCTTTATCATTTGAAGATGGACTGGTGTTGGTTTCTAAACGTGCTATGGCGATGCAGAAAGCCTGTGAGTTAGAAGAATCAACCATGGCTGCTGTTCTTGGCTTAAGTGATGAGATTGTTGAGGAAGTTTGTGATTCTATTACCACCGAAATAGTGGTTCCTGCTAATTACAACTGTCCGGGACAACTGGTTATCTCGGGTTCAATGGCAGGCATTGATATGGCTTGCGAAGAGCTCAAAGCAAAAGGAGCAAAACGAGCCTTGAAATTACCTGTTGGAGGCGCTTTTCACTCTCCTTTGATGAAACCTGCCGGCGAAGAATTACAAACTGCAATTAACGAAACCATGATTTCAGTGCCAATTTGTCCTGTATATCAGAATGTTAATGCATATTCCCAAATGAGCCCAGACTCTATCAAACAAAATCTGATTGCACAGTTGACAGCACCGGTTCGATGGACCCAAACCGTTAAAAATATGATAACTGATGGAGCTACTGAATTTTATGAACTTGGTCCGGGAGATGTATTGAAAGGGTTGGTTAAAAAAGTGAGCCCGGATGCTATAGTTGGGTAATTTTTTTAAAACTGCATGTTATTCTATTAATTTGCACTATTTTTACGCCACTTGCAACTTTTTTGTGTTGCAAGTGGTTTCTTTATTATAAATAAATAGTTGTTATACCTTGGCCGGCATTTATATCCATATTCCTTTTTGCAAACAACGTTGCACATACTGTGATTTCTATAAAGAAATTGTCTCTGCTGAACAGCAAACAGAAGAATTTGTACATGCTTTGGTGAAAGAGATGCATCTTCGTAAAACCTATCTGAATGGAGAAAAAATTACTACTATATATTTTGGAGGAGGTACACCCAGTGTACTAAATTTCAATCAGTTTAAAAAGATTTTTGAGAATATATACCATATTTTTTCTGTTGATAAAAATGCAGAAATTACCATGGAAGCCAATCCGGATGATCTTACGGTTGAGTATCTTTCATCCCTCTCCCCTCTTCCTTTCAATCGTTTGAGTATTGGTATTCAATCTTTTAACAATCATCATTTAAAATTTATCAACAGAAGACATGATGCCCGACAAGCAAAAGAAGCGGTGATGAATGCAAGAAAATATGGATTCAACAACATTAGTATTGATTTGATCTATGGGTTACCAGGACAAACTTTGAATGATTGGAAAAAACAGCTGGAAGAAGCATTTACTCTGCATGTTGAGCATATTTCTGCATATGGACTGACTTATGAAGAAGGAACTGTCTTATGGCAACAACGAAATAACGGGTTGATACGGGTTACTGATGATGAAGTAACACTTGAGATGTTTGATTTTATGAGATTAAAAATGAAAGAAAACCGATTTGAGGCATATGAAATTTCAAATTATGCTCAACCGGGTTTTCGTTCACGCCATAATAGTGCCTATTGGCAATTTATTCCTTATTTTGGATTAGGTCCTTCTGCCCATTCTTTCGATGGGAAATCCAGACAATGGAATGCTGCTTCAGTGAAAGATTATTTGAAAAATATTGCTGAGAATAAGGTTTTTTTTGAAAAAGAGATCGTAACGGAACAAAATTTTTATAATGAGTTGATCATGGTTTCTCTCAGAACTTCAGAAGGTATTGATCTTAAAATGTTAAAAAAGAAATTTGGAAAAGAAATGTATGATTATTGCTTATTGAATGCCGAAAATCAAATCAAATCTAAAAACCTGGTTTACAATAATGATAGACTTTATTTTTCTAATTCCGGGATTCACCTTGCAAATCTGGTCATTATGGAGCTTATGAAAACAGACTAAATTTAATTAATCAGTGTTAATCCTCCATACATCATTGCATAAATATCTGTTTGTTAAACAAAAAATTGTAAATTTGTCGCTTAATTTAGTTGAAATATGACTGAAAATAAAACCAATAAAAATTTCAGAAAGGGATTTAACAAATGGTTCTGGCTGCTTTTTTGTCTGGGAATCGTCGTTATAACATTCGTTTTCTTTTTTATCAGTATTGGATGGCTAGGATATTTACCCGCCATCGACCAGTTGCAAAATCCGATAAACAAATATGCAACTGAATTATATTCTTCTGATTTGAAGTTAATTGGAAGTTTTTCTGAAAGTAAAGATAACCGTATTAAAACAGATTACAGTCAGATTTCAAAACATGTAATCAATGCCTTGATATCAACGGAGGATGAAAGATTTTATGATCATTCCGGAATTGATGGAAAAGCACTCGCCCGGGTTTTTGTTAAACGAGGAATTTTTAGGCAGAAAAGCTCCGGAGGAGGCAGCACAATAACGCAACAGCTTGCCAAGCTTCTTTATTCTCCCAAAGCTGATAATATTATAGAAAGGGCACTGCAAAAGCCTATAGAGTGGGTGATTTCTGTACAGTTGGAAAAAATATATACCAAAGAGGAAATTATTACACTATACCTGAATCAGTTTGATTTTCTGTATAATGCTGTTGGAATTAAAACAGCTGCTTATGTGTATTTTAATTCTACACCAACTGAATTAACAATTGAAGAAGCTGCAACGCTTGTCGGCATGTGTAAAAACCCTTCTCTTTATAATCCAAAAAGATTTAATGAACGTGCACGAAACAGGAGAAATGTGGTATTCGATCAGATGAGAAAAGCCGGTTATTTGACGAAAGCAGAAAGAGATTCTCTACAACAGCTTCCGTTAGTACTCAACTTTCAACGTGTGGATCATAAACAAGGGTTGGCTCCTTATTTCAGAGAGTATTTACGATTAACACTTACAGCCCAAAAACCGGTTAGGAGCAATTATGCTAGCTGGCAGGAAGAAAAATACCAGGAAGACTTATGGCAGTGGGAGAATAACCCTTTGTACGGATTCTGTAATAAAAATCTGAAATCAAATGGAATGCCATACAATATCTATACTGATGGAATGAAAATATTTACTTCCATTGATTCTCGTATGCAGCAATATGCTGAAGAAGCCGTTGAAGAACACATTTCCCAACTACAACAAGCCTTTTTCAAAGAGAAAAAAGGAAGATCCTACGCTCCTTTCTCCCGTCATATAAATCAGGAAGAAATAGATGCAGCTCTTAATCGTTCTGTACGTGATTCAGAAAGATACAGAAGGCTTAAAAACGAGGGAAGTAGCAATGAGGATATAAACAAAAATTTTAGTACCAAGGTTGAAATGCAGGTCTTTTCATACAAAGGAATGATTGATACGGTTATGACGCCAATGGATTCTATTCGTTATATCAAACATTTTCTGAGATGCGGACTTATGTCTATCGATCCCAAAACGGGTCAGGTTAAAGCTTATGTCGGTGGACCAAACTTTGCTCATTTTCAGTACGATATGGCAACATTAGGAAAACGTCAGGTTGGATCTACCATCAAACCTTATTTATATACCCTGGCAATGGAGGAAGGTTTATGGCCATGTGATAAAGTTATGAATGTTCCTATCACGTTGAAAGATGCCAACGGCAATGACTGGTCACCTAGAAATTCCAGCAAATCAAGAGTTGGCGAAGAGGTTACACTCCGATGGGCTTTGGCAAATTCTAATAACTGGATATCAGCCTATTTAATGAGCTTATTTACTCCGGAGTCTTTGGTAAAACTAATGAAGTCATTTGGAATCAGAAGTCACCTTGATCCTGTTATTTCTTTACCGCTTGGACCCGTTGATATATCATTGGTTGAAATGGTTGATGCTTATACAGCCTTTCCAAATAAAGGAATCCGCGTAGAGCCGTTGTATGTAACCCGAATCGAGGATGCTAACGGTAACGTGATTGCTGCATTTACGCCTCGAATGCATGAAATATTCAGCGAATCAACTGCTTATAAAATGATATATATGCTCAGAAGTGTTGTTGATGGCGGCACAGGTGGCCGTATTCGTGGAAGATATGGTTTAACTATGCCAATGGGTGGAAAAACCGGTACAACACAAAACAATTCTGACGGTTGGTTTATGGGCTTCACCCCCTCTTTGGTTTCTGGAGTTTGGGTTGGCGGTGAAGACAGATCGATCCATTTTGATAACATTGCTGAGGGACAGGGAGCTAGTATGGCTTTGCCTATCTGGGCATTGTATATGCAAAAAGTGTTGACAGATGCTTCATTAGGCTATTCAGATCAAGATAATTTTGATGTTCCATCTTCATTTAATGCGAATGCCGGATGTGAAGAAAATGTTTTTGACTGGTAAATTATTTTATTGAAAAAGGGAATTTTTATATCGATTGTGTTGCTGTTTCACCTGGGAGTGTGTTTTGCCCAGTGGAATACGGATCGGATTCTGACCATTGGCCGGAATGCCTTGTATTTTGAAGATTACGTGCTTTCCATCCAATATTTTAATCAGGTTATTAAAATAAAACCTTTCCTGGCTGAGCCTTATATGTATCGTTCGATAGCTAAAATTCAACTTGGTGATTACGAAGGGGCTGAAATTGATGGAACAGAAGCTATTACAAGGAATCCTTTCCTGCCTCAGGCATTCTACGCGCGAGGGTTTACGCGCATGAAGCTGGGTAAATACCACGAAGCTGCAGAAGATTTTACCAAAGCTCTTGAATTCAGTCCAAACGCTCTGCATTTGCTTATAAGCAGGATCGATGCATATGAAAGAACCGAAAATTATGAAGCTGCGGTTAGGGACATCGATGCCTATATGAAAATAAATCCGAGAAATACTGGTTTGTGGTATGAGAAGGGACGTATATATCTATCAATGAAAGATACAGTCGAAGCTGAAAATGCATTTAATCAGTTGATAAATGCTGACAGCACTTCGTTTGCCGGATGGAGTGCAAGGGGCTTGTTAAAATTACAACGAAAAAATTTTAATGGTGCATACGAGGATTATTCAACAGCTATCAGAAATAATTCCAACTACTTTGGAGATTATATTAACCGTGGAATTATCAATGTTGAACAGAAAAGATTCATGGAAGCTCTTGCTGACTATGATCAGGCTGTTAAACTGGAACCGAATAGTGTAATGGCTTATTTCAATCGAGCAATTTTGCGTTCGAATCTCGGCGATAACAATAATGCTTTATCAGATTTTGTACAGGTGCTTAAGATGGATTCTTCAAATATGGAAGCAAGGTACAGCAAAGCACTGCTTGAAATGAAACTCAGAAATTACAGGAGTGCTATTGCTGATTATAATATCATCCTGAATAAGCACCCCTATTTTTTGCCTGCTTATTGGGGTATTGCTGATGCATATGACGCCATGAATAATGTAAGGGAAGCATTCAAAAACAGACAAATAGCACAAGATTTGGAAAAAAATAAAGATAATTTCCGTGAGAAAATAAGGCGGGATCTTGATGCAAAGAATATGATTGCAGAAGATATTCCAAAAGGCATTACGAAAAGCAGAACTGATGTATTCAACCGCTATGCAACACAAAACATCAATGAAACAGGTTATGATTCAAAATATGCAAGTGAAAAACGGGGTGCTGTTCAGAATAAATTTGTAGATGTAGTAAATGAAAAGAATTTTGTGCTGACATATTATTCCAAAACAGATGCTTTACGTCAGACCAATCTTTATCATCCGGAAATAAATGCTTATAACAGAAAGAAACGTTTAAGTGCAAACATCAAAATTACTTGTGATGAAATTGCGCTGACAAACGAAATGATTGATAAACATTTTCAAACCATTAATGAAATTAGCTCCAGAATTAATGATAAAACAACAGATGCTGATATTTACTTTCACCGGGCATTGGAATTTGCTTTGGTACAAGATTTTGAAAGTGCAATTGACGACCTGAATAAAGCAATTGCACTTCGTTCTGATTTTATGCTGGCTTATTTTACCCGGGCAAATATTCGGTACAAATACATTGACTACATGAGAAATTCTTTGCGCGAATCAGGTTCCGGCATAATTGAACAAAAAGAAATATATGTAGCTTTTGAAAATGAAAAAAAATTTGATGTGGAACTGGTAATGCGGGATTTGGATAAAGTCAACGATTTACAGCCTGATTTCTCGTTTAGTTATTATAACAAAGCAAATATCCTTTGTACTCAACAGGATTTTCGTACAGCAATATACAACTACACCAAAGCAATTGAAATCGATAGAGATTTCGCTGAGGCATACTTTAATCGCGGTCTGACTTACCTGTTTACAGGAGAAGATTCCAAAGGACTTTCAGATTTGAGTAAAGCGGGAGAACTGGGTATTTACCAGGCATATAATCTGATACAGCGATTTAAATAACAAAAAACAGATTGATATTTTCTAAAAAAGAGTCAATGCTTCTCCTACTACAAAGTTACTTCCGGTGATCAAAATCAGGTCTTCTTTATCTGCCTCGGTAATTGCATTCCCGACAGCGTCTTTAATTAATTCAAAAGCTTTTCCTGATAAATTAAACCCTTCTGCTTTATTTCTGAGTTCTACTGCAGGAAGGGCTCTTTTGACTTGTGCGTGAGTGAAATAATAAACAGCTCCTTCCGGTAGTAATGCTAATACGCCTGTTATATCTTTGTCATGTACCATTCCTATGACGATACGAAGGGTTTTGTAATGTTGAAATTTTAGCTGATTTACAATGGCTTGTATTCCCTGAACATTATGACAGGTGTCGGCAACCACCTTTGGTTCTGACTGTAATAATTCCCAACGACCTCGCAAACCGGTAATCTGACATACATCTTTAATTCCTTTACGAAGGGCTTCAGGAGAAATGCTGAAAGTAGTTCTGTCTTGTATTACCTTTGAAGCCATAAAAACAGTTGCCAGGTTTTTAAGCTGATATAATCCGGTTAGTCCGGAATAGTATTCCTGTTGATGATAGGAAAACAACATCTTATCCTGTTCATAATAAATAAAATCAGGGCTATCATCTTCTTCTGCAAAAAAAACATCAGCCTCCATTTCAGTGGATTTGAGCATAAATACCGGTTTGGTCTCAGGAAGTGTTTCTCCAATAACCACCGGTACACCGGATTTAATGATACCTGCTTTTTCAGCAGCAATCTGAGAAAGTGTATTTCCTAAAAAATCAACATGGTCGAATCCTATATTCGTAATAATACTTAATATGGGTGTGATGATATTTGTACTATCTAACCGACCGCCCAATCCGACCTCAATTACGGCAATATCAACCTTCATATCAGCAAAATAGGAAAAAGCCATTGCCATGGTTAGTTCAAAAAAAGAAGGTTGAATCGTTTCTATTGTCTCAATGTTTTTTTTAATGAAATTGATGACATATTTCTGATTAATCATTTGTCCATTAACGCGGATCCTTTCTCCAAAATCAACCAGATGAGGCGAAGTGTAAAGTCCGACTTTATAACCAGCTTCCTGTAAAATAGCAGCCATATAGTGCGAAACAGAACCCTTTCCATTAGTCCCGGCTATATGCACAGAATGAAATTTCTGATGCGGATTATCAAGGTATGTCATTAGCCGGTAGGTATTATCTAATCCCGGCTTGTAGGCAGTTGAACCAACCAGATGAAAGACCGGAAGCCGGTCATATAAATACTGTAGTGTTTCTTGATAATTCATTGATACTTTGTTAATAAATCCTTTGTCCAAATATGGAACTTCCTATCCTGATCATGGTACTCCCCTCCTCTATGGCTAATTGATAATCATCTGACATACCCATCGAAATTTCTCTGAAATCGTCATTCCCGGAAACATAATCAGTTTTAATCGTATCATACAATGATTTCAGCGTTTGAAATTCTTTTCTAACCTGTTGATGGTTCTCTGTAAAAGTGGCCATTCCCATTAATCCGCAAACCCGTATAAATGGTAACTCTGAAAGTTTGTCTGATTGATATAACCCGAGTAATTCTTCAGCAGAAAATCCAAATTTGGTTTCTTCGGTAGCAATATGAACCTGTAAAAGACAGTTCACAACCTGGTTTATTTTTTCTGCCTGTTTGTTGATTTCCGTGAGCAATTTTAATGAATCCACACCATGAATTAATTCAACAAAAGGCACCAGGTATTTCACCTTATTTGTTTGTAAATGACCAATAAAATGCCAATGTATATCTTTAGGCAAACGTTCCTGTTTCTCTGTTAACTCCTGTACCCTGCTCTCCCCGAATATTCTTTCTCCGCTCTGATAAGCCTCCATAATAGCGTTATCAGGATGGAATTTTGAAACACAAACCAGTTTTACCTGCGCTGGTATATGTTCTCTAATCAATGATAAATTCTGTGCTATTGACATAATTACCTAATGTTGAATCACTTAATGATTTGATTCATAAATTAATATGAGTAAAACAAACATACGTATAAGTACCTTATTTGACTTATATCGTTTGTATTAAGCCTCCTCTGGTTTTCCGTACTTAAATACATCCATGATTAACGTTTCAGCTATTGTAACAACTTCATAATCGGCCATACTTCCTTTCATTCCTTCATGTAATCTTTCTAATGCTTGTCCGATTTCAGAAGCCTGTACCATCATGGCAACGGGCACCTTTTTTTCAACTCCTTTTTCTTCGTCCAAGGTAATATAATTTACTTTAAACCGATACCATTTATCACCATCATCGTGAAAAAACATCTCGTTGATTTTTGCTCTCTTAATATTAGCAACAGAAAAATCTCCACTGATAAAAGGCTTCATTTCCTCAATCATTCGTTCTTCTGCTTCTGTAAAAGTCAGGGCATCTACCAGATACGATTCGTTTACTTTGATAATTTTACCTTCTTCAGCTGTTTTTTCAAGCTTAACTTTACATTCAAACCAATTGTGCATAATTTAAAATATTTATAATGGTACGGCCTTAAAATAATCATGCAAAGATACAAAACTCAAATGAGATAATAATCTCACTTTTGCAGGCCTTAACTTAATATAATTATATAAATCAACCTATAAGCCGGGGTTTTAAAATATTGCATACGGATATGTAGATTCCACACTTGCAGTATGTAGATTAATATCAAATTATTTCTGCTAATTCATTACCTTTGTTCCTTATAAATTAAACATGGATAAACAGACAAAGGAATTCATACAGGAACATTTACGTGATGATGTAATATTATTGGGATTACAGGCAAAACGATATCCAGATATGGATATGAACATAGTAATCAGGCAAATAGCAGGTCGTCAAAAAATAAAAAATAAAATTCCGTTGTTTTATAAACAAGATGACATTTTATTTCCCCGACAATTATCTGTTGAGCAATCTTCTTCGGAAATCACCGCGAAATATAAAGCAAAACTTTTTAACGGATATACCTTCGCAGACCTGACAGGAGGTTTTGGAGTTGATTTTTACTTTATTTCCCAAAATTTTAAGTCCGGAATCTACGTTGAACGTGATGAGGAATTATGTAGGTTGGCCAATCATAATTTCGAGGTATTGAATATTTCTCATTTTGATATACATCAAGCAAAAGCAGAAGATTTTATAGTAAATATGCCGGATGTAGATTTAATATATATTGATCCTCACAGAAGGAACCATAGTGGGAAAAAAACAGTACTGATATCTGATTGTGAGCCTGACGTCTCATTACTGGCTGAAAGAATGCTTCAAAAGTCACCTGTAGTAATGATTAAATTATCTCCCATGCTGGATATTCATCAGGCTATCAAGGAATTACCACAAACTACGGAAGTTCATATTGTCGCAGTTGAGAATGAGTGTAAAGAGATTCTTCTCCTGTTGTCAAAAAGAAAAGATAATATGGAAGTCTCTGAAAAACATAAAGATAATGTTTTAATCAAGACTAGAAACATACTCAGATCCTCAAATTATCAAGCACTGGATTTTACGCTTGAAGAAGAAAATCATACTGAACCAGCCTATATTGATGATGATCCATGCCAATATATTTACGAGCCGAATGCTGCCATCATGAAATCAGGAGCATTTAAAACTGTTGCCTCTCGTTTTAAGTTGAAGAAATTTCATGTAAACACCCATTTATATACTGATGGGGTGTTAAAACCTGATTTCCCGGGACGCATATTCCAAGTTAAAGATGTTTATGGTAATAGTAAAGCTGACTTCCGGATGCTGAAGGAAAAGTATCCGAAAGCAAACATCAGTACACGTAATTACCCTTTATCCGTAGATGATTTTCGTAAGAAAACAGGCATTAAAGAAGGTGGAGATATTTATCTCTTTGCACTGAAAACGTACTCGGAAAAATACGCAATAATCGTTTGTAATAAAGTAATTTAGAACTAAACAATTCAACTATCAGATCAATTTAAGTTGTACCCGTTTACGGTTCAGGTCTATCTCCAGCACCCTTACCTTTACATGTTGATGCAAAGAAACAACCTCTGCCGGATTGGATATGTAACGGTCGGCCATCTGGGAAATGTGTACAAGTCCGTTTTCTTTGATGCCGATATCAACAAAAGCGCCGAAGTTGGTTATGTTGGTTATTATTCCGGGAACTTCCATGCCCAGTACTAAATCTTCAATTTTCTTGATATTGTGGTCAAATTCAAGTACTTTTACATTACTACGTGGGTCACGCCCCGGTTTCTCCAATTCAAGTAGAATGTCTTTCAGCGTAGGAAGTCCAATGTTTTCTGTTACATACGACTTTAAGTCTATCTTCTGAATTAACTCTTTGTTTCTGATAAGTTGGCTAATGTCTGTTTTCAGATCTTTTGCCATTTTTTCAACTATTGGATAACTTTCAGGATGAACGGCTGAATTATCTAACGGATTTTCACCGTCTGGTATCCGGAGAAAACCGGCACACTGTTCAAAAGTTTTGTTTCCCATTTTAGGAACTTTCAACAATTGCTTGCGATTTTTGAATGACCCGTTCTCTGAACGGTAATCTACAATATTTTGTGCCAGTTGGGGTCCAAGGCCTGAGATATACGTTAATAAATGCCGTGAGGAAGTATTCAGATTTACTCCCACCTTGTTCACAGCATTCTCGATAGTCTGATCCAGTGCATTTTTTAATAATGTTTGATCCACATCGTGTTGGTATTGACCAACGCCAATTGATTTGGGATCGATTTTAACTAATTCGGCTAACGGATCCATCAGCCGGCGACCGATAGAAATAGCCCCGCGTACCGTTACATCATAATTCGGAAATTCTTCCCGAGCAATTTTCGACGCGGAATAAATGGAAGCTCCGTTTTCACTGACTACAAACACTTGCACTTTCCTGTCATACCGGATGTTTTGTATAAAATTCTCTGTTTCTCTGCCTGCTGTACCGTTACCGATCGCAATTGCTTGAATATTATACGCTTCCACCATTTTTTGAATACTTCGTGAAGATTTTGCATATTCACTTTGCGGAGGATGTGGATAAATCGTTTCATTGTGTAACAAATTTCCCTGGGCATCCAAACAAACCACCTTACAGCCGGTACGGAAACCAGGGTCAATACCCAAAACCCTTTTTTCTCCTAAAGGCGGAGCAAGTAAAAGCTGGCGTAAGTTTTCTGCAAAAACCCGGATTGCTTCAGTATCTGCTTTCAATTTGCTTGCTGATGCAAATTCATTTTCAATCGAAGGCTTTAATAAACGTTTATAAGCGTCTTTTATAGCATTGTAAACCAAGTCACCCGAAGCATTATCTGCCTTGACAAAAATGGCTACAAGCTTTTCAATGCATTTATCTTCATCCGGACTGATACTCACCTTTAAAAACCCTTCCGACTCCCCCCTTCGCATTGCTAACAGTCTATGAGAAGAGCATTTTGAGAGTTTTTCCGACATATCAAAATAATCCCGGTATTTTTGTGCATCTTCTTCTTTTCCTTTGATTATTTTTGAAGTAATGAAAGCTTCATATGTGAAAATTCTCCTGATAACATGGCGTGCCTTTTCACTTTCGTTGATCCATTCAGCAATGATATCTGAAGCTCCGTTTAACGCTTCATCCATGCTACTGATTTTATCTTTCACAAACGACTTTACTAAATAATCCAACTTATCAGCATTTTGTTTCATGATTATTTTTGCCAAAGGCTCCAAGCCGTTTTCGCGCGCAATTTCAGCACGGGTACGACGTTTGGGTTTAAAAGGAAGGTAGATATCTTCCAATTCTGTTGCATTCCAAGAGGCATCGATCCTGTTTTTTAATTCAGGAGTAAGTTTACCGAGTTCTTCTATGGTTTTCAGAATCGTTTCTTTGCGTTTTTCCGTTTCAAGAAGTTTATCGTACTGCTCTTTGATTGCTTCGATTTGTACTTCATCTAGTTCTCCTGTCAATTCTTTACGATACCTGCTGACAAACGGTATCGTTGCGCCATCCTGCAACAATTGTATAGTATTGCTTACCTGACAGGTATTTAAATGTAAGGATTCCGTTAATATTGATAAAAAAACAGGAGAAATCGTGTTTGTTGACATAAAAAGAATTTTGAAAGTAAATTAACCAGGTATTTTATTTTGTATTTGTTGAAAATACAATTTAGTCAATGAAGTATCTTGAATATCAGTTCCTTAAGTAAATCTCCCTCATTTGCGCTAACATTATCAATGCCTTTAGAACGGGCATCAGTTTCTCTTATGTAAGTAACGATGTTCATGGTTTTCCATGCGTTGTAAGATTTTGCGGCCTGAAGGTAATTTTTAGCAATGAAAGGATGAATTTTAAATTCTGACGCTGCAGCCTCTGCTGTTTTCTGAGGCAGATAATGAAATATCATCAGATTACTAAAAAAACCGAACAACTGAGCCAGAACCATTTGTATGGGATTCGCTTTCTTGTTATCTGAAAAATAATTAATAATTCTGTTCGCCTTAACCACGTCCTTACGAATCAGAGCATCCTGTAACTCAAAGACATTGAAGTCTTTACTGATGCCTATATTTTTTTCAACCAGTTCAGGGGTTATTTTGTTCGAACCAGCTGGCATCGTAATACAAAGTTTATCAAGTTCATTGGCAATCCGAATCAAATTTGTTCCAAGAAAATCATTGAGCATGGTCATTGCTTTTTCATCTATCAGCAAGTTTTTAGATTTTGCATACTTGCTGATCCAGGGAATCATTTCATAGTCCCTTAACTTTTTTGATTCAAAAAGAACTCCTGTTTTTTTTATTTCAGCAACCCATTTTTTCCGGCCGTCAATCGTTCCATATTTATAACATATAACCAAAATGGTTGATTTCGAAACATTATTCAGATAAAACTGAAGTTTATCAAGGTCTTTTATAAGTTGTGCTTCTTTTACTATGATCACCTGATAAGGTGACATCATGGGAAATCTTTTTGCAGCGTTGATGACAGAAATAATATCGGTATCTTTACCATAAATCACAGTTAAATCAAACTCGCGTTGATTTTCATCTAATACATTATTTTGTATGAAATCGGATATCTGATCGATATAATAAGGTTCCTCTCCCATCAGAAAATAGATAGGAGCATAATTTTTTTGTTGTAAGTTACGCAGGATTTGTTCGTGCATAGTTTTAATACAAATTGATATTAGTTATTCAAATCGAAGGTGCTTAATTGTTTTACTGTTATTGATCAGTGAAATCAATGCTTTAACACCGATTCTGATGTGTTCATCAACATAGTTTTGCGTAACTTTTGAATCACTTTCAGAAGTTTTAATGCCTTTTTCCTGAAGAGGCATATCGGAAACGAGCAACAGCGCTCCGGTAGGAATACTGTTATGAAAACCAACAGAAAACAAGGTTGCAGTTTCCATATCGATAGCCATGGCGCGTGTGCTTTTCAGGTATGTTTTAAAATTCTCATCCCATTCCCAAACCCTGCGGTTGGTAGTGTAAACTGTACCAGTCCAGTAATCTTTATCGAAGTCACGTATGTTGGACGATACAGCACGCTGCAAGTTAAATGCCGGTAATGCTGGTATTTCTGGTGGAAAATAATCATTCGATGTGCCTTCTCCTCTGATGGCTGCACTGGGTAAAATATAATCACCGTTCCGGTTTTTATCTCTCAATCCTCCACATTTTCCAAGGAACAAAACTGCTTTAGGTTGAATGGCAGACAATACATCCATGATCAGAGCAGCATTTGGACTTCCCATGCCAAAATTGATGATAGTAATGCCATTGGCAGACGCATTAATCATGTTACCATCTCTGCCCAATACCGGAACATTGAACCATTCTGCAAATTTTTCGACATAATTATTAAAGTTTGTCAGTAAAATATATTTTGTAAAATTTTCCAGTGGCCTTTTGGTGTAGCGGGGTAACCAATTTTCAACAATTTCCTGTTTTGTTTTCATATTTGATTAGATTGTTAGATGGTTTTTGTATTTTCGCATGTTTAATAGTTACAAAAGTAATAAAAAAATGTGGCAACTAAATTTACCGACATATAAATTCAACACGAAAAAATCCGGCGATAAAATATTCATCTTTGACTCTCAGCGAAAAAAGTATGTAAGCCTTACCCCCGAAGAATGGGTAAGGCAAAATTTTATACGCTTTTTAATCGATGAAAAAAATTATCCAGCCGCATTAATTGCAACAGAAACCCAGATATTGATCAATGGCATGAGAAAAAGATGTGACGCTATTGTTTTTGACCGTCAGATGAATCCTATTATTATAATTGAATTTAAGTCTCCATTCGTGCCAATTTCACAGGAAACCTTTGATCAGGTTGCGGTATATAATTTTAAGTTAGATGTTAGTGTCTTTATTTTGAGTAATGGGTATCAACATTTTTTTTGCAGGATAAAACCAGACAAAACCGGATACGAAATAAGACAGGAAATTCCAGATTTTAAATTCATTGAAGTGTAAATGCTTAAAGCTCCAGAGCACCGACAATATCTTTCACATGGCTAATCCCGTACCGTTTAAGATATTCTTCTATACCTTCAAGCACCTTCATGGTGGCAGTTGGATCAATAAAATTAGCAGTACCTATCTGAATTGCAGATGCTCCTGCCAGCATAAATTCAATCGCATCATTCGCGTTCATAATTCCGCCAATACCGATTACAGGTATTTGAACTGCTTTGGCAACCTGCCATACCATGCAAAGAGCAATGGGTTTTACAGCCGGCCCGGAAAGTCCACCGGTTACAGTTGAAAGTATAGGCTTACGCTTTTCAGCATCAATGGCCATTCCTAATAAAGTGTTGATTAGTGAAACGGAATCAGCTCCCTCTGCTTCGACTGCTTTAGCTATCTCGGAGATAGAAGTGACATTCGGTGACAATTTCACTATTAATTCTTTTGAATATACTTTTCGAACTGCTTTTACTACTTGCGATGCGGATAGGCATGAAGTACCGAAAGCCATACCACCTTCTTTTACATTCGGACAGGAAATATTGAGTTCAATGCCCGGGATTTTATCCAGTTCATTGATAATTGATGCTGTTTCAACGTAATCTTCTATTGTAGATCCGGATACATTCACAAAGATACTTGTATTTACATCTTTAATCTCGGGATAAATATGGTTAACAAAATAGTCAACACCCTTATTTTGCAGTCCCACAGCGTTTAACATACCTGATGGAGTTTCAGCCATACGCGGATAGGCATTTCCCTGTCGATTCCGAAGCGTAGTCCCCTTCACAATAATACCCCCTATTCGCGAGATATCAAAGAAGTCTGCATACTCCGTACCATAACCAAAAGTACCCGATGCTGTCATCACCGGATTTTTCAATTGTATTTTTCCTAATTTTACTTTTAAATTTACCATTTTAGTTTTGTAATATTGAATACCGGACCTTCTGTACAAACACAAACATGACCATCAGTTGTATCGGTCACGCAACACAAGCAAGCACCAAAACCACAAGCCATGGTATTTTCGAGGGAAACTTCACAAAATATATTGTTTTTCTCTGCGTAAGCAGCCACAGCTTTCATCATAGGTGTCGGTCCACAGGTATAGATGGCATCAAACCTGGTGTTTTCCAATATGGAATGTTGAGTTACAAATCCTTTTTCTCCCGATGAACCATCTTCAGTCGTTGTAAATATTTGTCCGTACTTCGAAAACTCATCCAATTGAAGCAAATTTGATTCAGAACGACCACCCAAAAGGAAATTACAGCTATAGCCTAAATCGTTTAAATATGAACCTAAAAACAGCATAGGAGCAATTCCTACACCTCCTCCTATCAATAACAAACGTGAGTATTTATCTCCCGAAATAGTAAAGGTATTGCCAAGAGGTAATATGAGATTCAGTAAATCACCCGCTTTTAGTTGTGATAACTTTCGGGTACCATCACCCACCATTTGAACAAGTAACCATAATTCATTCTGTTCGTAATTAACAAAATTAATGGATATAGGACGCCTGAGGAATGTTGTGGGAGAATTATCAATCCTGACTTCCGCGAACTGACCGGGAAGCATTTCAGGTAAACGGTCGTGTGCCGTCAGTTTTAGTATGAAATATTGGCTGTTAAGAGTTTTATTTTCCTTAACAATCAGATCAAGCAGGAATTTCTTCATTATCAACAGTATAAATTGCAGAATTGGGACACAGCATTCGACATATATAACAATATTATGATGATGTGCACGTGTTGCAAAAATACAACAATTATTTTGATTCGAATTCCTGAAAAGTATTATCCGAATAATAAAGAATAATTTTTATGACTTTTTTTTCAACACCCGGTATTTGATTGATATTATACTCAACAGATTGGGAATATCTTTGAGTTTGTATTTTTTCAGGTTGGGGTGAATATTCTTTAGTATTAGTGTTATCAGGAAAATTACCCTGTATTTTTTCAGCATGCAAATGGGGATTGATCAACTCTGGTTCAGTTTTGGTTATTTCTTGCTGAATGCTAGCATTATTTAAATCATTTTTTGGGGCTTCATTCGAGTTATAACTGTCTGATTTTTCGATAATTTCATCATCATCTCTAAATAAAGTGGGCGTCTGAGAATGCAATTCTTTCCGAAACATTGACCCTTGTCCTAAAATAAGCCAGTCTGAATGAATGTTCGGGTACCGATTCAGAATTTTTTTCATCACATCGAGACTGGGTTTATTCCTTTCATTAAGAATGTGAGATAGGGTAGAATTTTGAATCCCGATTTCCTGAGCAAATTGTCCGGATGATAAACCTTCTATCTGCATAATCTTTTCAATGCGTGTTTTTTCAGACATAATATGATGGTTTACATGTTATTTTACAAATATAATTTTAAAACACAAATGTAATTACATTTTTTCACAAAACAAAATTTCATATAGATATATACAAAATAGAATTTCACAATCATAATTTATATTTGTGAATTACATTTGTTGCAAACAAAATTATTAAAGATATAAAACAATCTCATAAAGTCCTGTGTTTGTATGTTTACTTAGATTTGTAGTTTAACTCTTTTAATCAATTATTTATCTTCTTATTCTACATTAAAAACAGCTACAAAGCATCACATAATAGTTCAATAAACCAGAAAAACTCCCCATTAAATTATTTGTTTATATATCGTTGTTTATATATACTGATTATAAGTTGTTTATATTATAATAATGGAACATATTCCATAATTAAGCAATATATTTCACATATGTACTTTTTCATCTAAACCTTAACTTTGAATGATTAACGTATTGATCTGGAAACTAATATAATACATAAATAATATATCAGTATTATATTAAATATAAAAGAGCTTATTATATTTGTGAACTCATTCTTTATTGTAAAAATAAATGAATATTAAATATAATAAGCCAATCAAATATTACATATGTAAAAAGCCATTTGTCTTCTTTTGTGGTTATTAATTTACAATTCTATATAATTTCTTGATTGAGTTACAATACATATGTTAATATAGATTGAATATTAAATGTAAAAAAGAGGATTTCAATAAACAAAAGGATTTATTTATTGGAGATTGATGTAGCTTGAGGTATCTCTCATCACTTAAGAAGTAGTTGTTAATTACTGAGATTTTAATATTTAAGAATAATGTTATAGTTGTTCTGAAATATCAAATTCTCCGGCAAAAAAAAGTCCGGAAAAATTTTCCGGACTTTAATTACAGACATATTGTAAAAGTGTACTTATTCAGTTGATTCTGCTGAAGCTGGAGCAATACCAGCCAATTGTTGATCAACCAGAATACGTCCACAATACTCACATACAATGATTTTTTTTCTTAAACGTATATCAAGTTGTTTTTGTGCCGGGATTTTATTAAAACATCCTCCACAAGCATCACGGTTAATATAAACGACTGCCAGACCGTTGCGTGCATTTTTACGGATACGTTTGAATGCAGTCAATAAACGAGGTTCAATGCGAGCTTCAATTTCTTTGGCACGTTCCCGCAGTTTTTCTTCTTCTTGTTTTGTTTCTGCAATAATTTCTTCCAGTTCTCCCCTTTTTTCTTCGAGATCAAGTTTTCTTTCTGCTAATTGCGCAGCTGTTGTTTTCTGTTCTTCTGCTTTTGCTTCTTTAGCTGCCTTGTATTCCCGAATGTGCTTTTCGCTCAGTTCAATTTCAAGAGTTTGAAATTCTATTTCTTTTTCCAGATTTTCATGTTCGCGGTTATTTCTGACGTTCTTTTGTTGTTCCTGATAACGTTCGATTTTAATCCGGGATTCTTCTATGGCAACTTTTTTAGATGCAATCATGGAAGTATATTCGCTGATTTCTTTCTCAAAATGCTCAATACGTGTATTTAAACCGATGATTTCATCTTCGAGATCCTGTACTTCAAGAGGTAATTCTCCTCTGAGGATTTTTATTTCATCAATTTTTGAAACCACTTTTTGCAAATCATATAAAGCAAAAAGTTTTTCTTCAACACTAATTTCTTTTTCAATTTTGGACTCTGCTGCTGTCATTATGTTACAAATAAATAATGGGATTGGTATTTATTTTTGAAATATGGACTGCAAAGGTAGGTAATTTTTTTCTAATTATGTCAAAAAATAACTCTTTTGTGAACTGTTCTGTCTCAAAATGACCTACATCTGCCACTATAATTTTTTTGTTTGCATCAAAAAAATCATGATATTTAAAATCACCGGAGATAAATATATCCGCTTCTGCCCTGATGGCTTCCTGTAACAGAAAACTACCTGCACCTCCGCAAAGAGCTACTTTTTTGATTTTTTTTCCTGTAGAAGCTGTATGTCTGATGGTATTCCCTCCAAAAATATTTTTAATTTTCAGCATGAAATTCATTTCATCTTCTGCCTTTTTAAGTTCTCCTATCAAACCGGATCCAATTTGCTGATGTTCATTTAATAACGGGAAAACATCATAGGCAGGTTCTTCATAAGGATGAGTTTTTATCAAAGAAGTAATTACCTTATTTTTAATATAATCCGGTAAGATAACTTCAATTTTGATTTCTTCTTCGTAATAAATTTTATTTTTTTCTCCAACGAAAGGATGAGCATTACTATTGGGTCTGAAACTACCATAACCTTCTGAATTAAAACTACAAGCATCATAATTCCCTATGTTTCCCCCTCCTGCTTCAAAGATAGCTTCTCTTACACGTTGAACATGCAGCTTTGGTACAAATGTAACCAATTTTACAAGCATACCTTGTTTGGGCTGTAAAACTCGCCTGTTTTCCAGACCAATTTTATTGGCAATAATACCATTTACACCATCAGCTACGTTGTCAATATTGGTATGTGCTACATAGATTGCTATGTCGTGTTTGATGGCCTTTATCACACAACGTTGAACTTCGTTTTGTCCTGTTATTTTTTTCAGGCCACTGAATATCAACGGATGGTGAGCAATAATCAAATTGGCATTTATTGCAATAGCCTCTTCTATGATAGCTTCTGTAACATCTATACATAACAAGACACCGGACACTTGCATACAGGGATTCCCCACTAGTAAACCGGCATTATCGTAGCTTTCCTGCAATACTAGTGGAGCAAACGACTCAATTATGTCTGTTACAGTTTTTACTTCCATGAATTTTTACTTTACAAAAAATAACTGCAATTATTTATCCATTGATTTTTCCTCAGTTTTTTCATTTTCTTCCTGTGAAACAAAATTTACCATACCTTTGTTTATCAGGATATTGTACCAAGAAAAAAGTTTTCTCATATCGCTCGGATATACCCTTTCCCTATCAAAATTGGGCAAAACCTCCTCCATGTATTTACGTAAAATTTGATTATCTGCTTTGGGATCAACCGGACAAATACCTCCATTTTCTTTTTTATTGATATTTTCAAACACCTGACCAAGAGCAACTTCTTCTGTGTTTGTGTAAATGGCAATATCGCCGAGAGATACCACTTTATCTTTTGTATAAGCCGGAATCCGCTTACCATCCTGCAACGACTCAACAATAATCATATTTTTTCCCTGCGAAATCATTTTGTATAATCCCGGCTTACCCGAGATAGATAAAATCTCTTTTAACATATATTAAAATTAAATTATTATATTATTTCTTTTCCTTCGTAATAATTTATAAAAGCCTTATTAACCAGCCTGTTACCTCCGGGTGTAGGATAATTACCAGTAAAATACCAATCACCCAAATGATGAGGACATGCCTTATGCAATCCTTCGATTGTCTGATAAACCAATTCAACCGGACAATCAACTTCGGGAGGAGTCAGCATTTTTGCTATCTGTGTAGAAATTTGCTCCTGAGTAAAAGGAGCATAAATTTCCGTCACAAAGTTAACAATTTCTTCTTTGGGCAGATGCTCCTGTGCTTTTGATTTTTTATATACCTCATCAATAATATACTGACGTCCGCTATCCTTCAACAATTGAATAGCAGCAAGAAAAGCACAAAATTCCGACATTTTCGACATATCTATTCCATAATAATCAGGGAAACGGACTTGTGGAGAAGATGATACAATCACTATTTTTTTAGGCTCCAGTCGGTTCATTATTTTCAATAAGCTCTGTTTGAGTGTCGTTCCTCGAACAATTGAATCATCAATAGCAATCAAATTATCCACTTTTCCACGACGGATGGAACCATAGGTAATATCATACACATGTGTGGCCAAATCGTCTCTCTCTTTATTCTGTGAAATAAAGGTACGTAATTTTATATCTTTAATTAATACCTTTTCAGTACGAGGAGTTTTATTTGCCTTTAATTTGATTCCATCAATCATGCCATAAAAAGCAACTTCCGCCGTATTTGGGATAAAGGAGAAGACCGAATTATCAACATCGTTGTCAATTGATTTAAGAATTGACTCCGCGAGCGATTCTCCCAGCAATTTTCTTTCTCTGTAAATATCATAATCGCTTCCCCGCGAAAAGTAAATACGTTCAAACGAACATCTTGTAAGCTGTTTATCTTCTTCCCGGATAATTTCGAATTTTATATCTCCATTTTTTTTGATGATCATTGCATTGCCCGGAGTCAACTCATGCACATCTTTTTCCTTTACATTGAGTGATGTTTGAATCACAGGTCGTTCAGAAGCTACCACAACTATTTCATCATCAGCATAATAATAGCATGGACGAATTCCTTTTGAATCTCTGAAAACAAAAGAATCACCATGCCCCAGCATGCCGGTTATTACATATCCCCCATCCCACATATATTCACACTTCCGGATGATAGAAGCAATATCAAGTTGCTCTTCAATTTTTTGAGTAATAGTAAGATCATTTGTATATCGTTGCTTAATAAAATCATACTCTTTCTGAACTTCCATATCTAACCTATATCCAAGTTGTTCGAGCATGAGAAAAGTATCTCCATCATCTCTGGGGTGCTGACCTTTCAATGTAAGATAGTTAAACAATTCATCCACATTCGTCAGGTTGAAATTTCCGGCCAGGACAAGCGTTCTGTTTTTCCAATTGTGCCTCCGCAAAAAAGGATGCACATGCATTACCCCACTTTTTTGGTTGGTAGTGCTATAACGCAAATGACCCAAGAACATATCTGCTGCGAAAGGGAATATTTTTTTTGCCTTATTGACGTCATTCAACACACTAGGATCCATAGCATCCGTCTGTTCATTGATGTTTGCAAAAATTTGTTGTATTGCATTTTTCCCTTCAATTCTTTCACGCCAGATATATTCTTCACCCGGAGGCATATCCAGTTTAACACCCGCGATACCGGCTCCTTCCTGTCCGCGGTTGTGTTGTTTTTCCATCAACAGGTACATCTTCTGTAGGCCATATTGCCAGGTACCATATTTTTTCTGATAATAATCCAAAGGTTTTAATAACCTCACCATTGCGATTCCGCACATTTTCTTTTAAGTATATTTTTAATTTTATTAAACTGATTTCAAATTCTTGATTATCTTTATCAGGTAATCATATTATTCGTATTTTGTCCCGTTTTTTGTTTTTATAGTTATTATTTATAAGCGATTTCTAATTCTGTCTAATGCAATTTTTGTTTCTTCAAGACTACAAAATCCTGCAAAGCGCATATAGCCTTCTCCTTCGTGACCGAATACCACACCCGGGGTCCCGACTATCTGAAAGTCCTGCAAAAGCACCTGAAAAAATTTCCAGGAAGGTGTATTATCCGGCGTTTTAAACCAAACATAAGGCGAATTTATTCCTCCATACACCTTTAGACCGCACTGTATCAATTCCTCTCTGATCATTCGGGCGTTAGTCATATAATAATCAATAAGTTGCCGGATTTCCTGTTTTCCTTTTCTGCTAAAAAGAGCTTCTGCTCCTCTTTGCACAACATAAGAGATTCCATTTGTGTAATTAGCATTTCTACGGCTCCACAATTTAATTAACGGAACAGCCTCCCCCATTTGTGTGCGTACCGTTAATTCTTGAGGAAATATAGAAAAACCACATCTCAATCCTGTAAAACCCGCACTTTTTGAGAAGCTACGGATTTCAATTGCTATTTTTTTTGCATTCTTGATTTCATAAATACTTACAGGCACATCATCTTGAGTTATATATGCCTGATAGGCAGCATCAAATATGATAATACTATTATGTTCAAGTGCGTAATCCACCCACATCTTCATTTCTGTTTTAGAAATGGTGGTTCCTGTTGGGTTATTAGGACTACACAAATAAATAACATCTACCTTCTCTGTTGGCAATTCCGGAACAAAATCATTTTGTTCATTGCATTTCAGATAAACAACATTGCTCCATTTCCTGTCTTCATTCAGATAACCTGCACGTCCACTCATGATAGTGGCGTTTTCATAAACCGGATACACCGGATCTGCAATAGCAATAATGTTATCGCGTCCCAGTATATGACCGATGTTACCAATATCTGATTTAGCGCCATCATTGATAAATACAGCCTCTTTATTAATATTGATTCCTTTTGAACGATACTCCCGAACAATTTTTTCAATTAAAAAATCATAACCTTTAGGCGGACTATATCCTCTGAAAGTCTCGGCCAGAGATAATTCATCCAGTGCTGTATGCATGGCATTGATTGCTACAGAAGGAACAGGACGTGTAACATCACCAATACCAAGCCGGATTAACTTAGCCTTAGGATGTAGCAACTTATAGGCATTTACACGCTTTTCTACATCGTCAAAACAATATATTTCAGGCGTTTTAAGGTAGTTTTCGTTTAATAATGCCATCAGTTTATGTTATAGATTTTATCGTTTGAAATCTGACGCAAAAAAACAATATTTTTTCTTTTTGTATAGAAATGATAGTATCATTCGGATATTCTTACGATGGTTCTGCCTTTCATTTTACCAGATAAAATTGACTGAATTGCATCGGGGAGATCTTCCAAGTTTAATTCATGGTATAAGTTCATCAGATTATTGGGTTTCAGATCAGTTGCTAACCGCTTCCATAAAATAGTCCGAAGTTCCGCGGGATAATTCTGTGCTGAAATCCCTATCAGAGTTACTGCTCTTAAAATAAAAGGAAAAACATTGAGTGAAAGAGTTGTCGATGCGACACTTCCACAAGTTGTAACTGCACCCATCGGATTCAGCGACTTGATGATTCTGACGAGGATATCTCCTCCTACTGTATCAATCGCACCAGCATAACTTGCAGGAAGCAATGCTTTATCTGGAGTAGCCATAAAGTCTTGTCTGGAAATAATTTCATCAGCACCACAAGATGCAAGAAAATCATATTCTTGTTCTTTCCCTGAAACAGCGACCTTCTGATATCCTTTATTCGTGAGCATCGACAAAGCCATAGAACCAACGCCTCCGGTTGCACCTGAAACGATAATTTTACCATCGGTGGGTGCAACGAGTTCCATAAGACGCAACATGGATATTCCAGCTGTAAATCCGGCTGTACCAATAATCATGGCTTCTTTTAATGAAAGACCTGCCGGTAGTTTAATGACCCAAAAGGCCGGAACACGGATATATTCACCAAAACCACCCGGAGTATTCATTCCCAAATCATAACCGGTGACTATTACTTCTTCACCTGCTATACATGAAGGAGAATCGGAATGAACTACAATTCCGGCTGCATCAATTCCGGGTGTATGAGGATATTTTCTGGTAACCCCTTTATTTCCCGTTGCAGACAATGCGTCTTTATAATTCAGAGATGAATATTTAACCTGAATCAATACTTCCCCGGAAGGAAGATCTTTTGTATTGAGGTATTTAATTGCTGAAACAAACTTATCATCCGTTTCTTCAACAACAAAAGCTTTGTATTGCATATTAACCTGTATTCGTATGAAAATAAAAAGCGCTGAAACAGTTCAACGCTTAGTTTTTATGCCGTAATTTCAGTTTCTTTCATAGAACAATTCCCGTTGAAGACTGCATTGGGTTCAACAATCAGTATTTTTGTCCTGATGTCACCCGTGACATTCGCTGTAGATCGTAGTGTGAGTGATTCTGAAGCGTTGATATTCCCCTGTACGTTTCCTATAATCTCAGCATTTACACAGGTAATTTTTCCTTTGAAAATACCGGTTTGGCCAATTACAACCTTGCCTTTACACTCCATATCCCCTTTTACTTCACCATCGACTCTGAAATCATTTTCAGAAGATATATTACCCGTAATGACACTTCCGAAAGTGAAAAAATTATAAGCTGCCCCTGAATTATTAGTAGTTTCTTTTGCCATAATCGTTGATATATTAATGGGAAAAATAATGCCTTCAAAATTACTATTTTCTTTTGAAATAGAAAAATAATACCTGAAATTATGGTTATATACTTTTATTCTCTTATTTTTGTTTGAAATTCACATAAAAAATCAACTTTCCCTGTTTATTATGGTCATCAGACATTTACCACACAACTCCATCGATAAAAAAAAATGGGATGATTTTATTTCGAAGGCAAATAACGGGTTAATCTATGCCAAATCCTGGTATCTGGATGTTGTTTCTCCGCAATGGGAAGCTTTAATCAGCAATGACTTTAAGTATGTCATGCCGGTCCCTTTAAAAAGAAAATATAAAATTCCCTACATTGTGCAGCCATACCTGACGCAACAACTTGGGGTATTTAGTAATGAACCTATTACCGAAGAGATTATCCGAAAATTTATTCAAAAATTGCCATCCTACAGTTATCAGTTGAATCTAAATGCTTGTAACTTTTTACCAGATGCCAATCCCTTTCCAAATTATATTTTACCGTTGGATAACCCCTACGAAATACTTGTTAAAGCTTATTCAAAAAACACCGCGAGAAATATTGACAAAGCAACTAAAAGTAAATTAAATATTATTGAGCATTATAATCTTGATGGTTTCATTACTTTTTACCAGTCAATAAGCAGAAAATACAAACCTACCAACTGTGAGTGTATGCGGGCATTAATTGCTAATGGACTTCAACAGGGAGTTTTTAAACTTAAAGCTGTAACGAATGAAGAAGGTGAAATTATTGCTGCTTTATGTTATACAGCGTTTAAAAATCGCCTTACTTACCTGATTCCGGTTTCAAATGAAAAAGGGAAAAAAGAATCTGCCATGTTTTATTTGGTTGATACTATCATCAGGCAAGAGTCGGGAAAAGATAAGATGCTCGATTTCGAGGGATCCTCGATAGACGGTGTAGCCCGTTTTTATAAAGGATTTGGAGCGAAAAATCATCCCTATTATGTAATAAAGAACCTCAGACCCTCGTTTTTAGTTGGTAGAATCAAATAGTATGAGAAATATTCTTTTTTTTGTTTCTGCTCACCATTCAAAAGATGATAGATTTTTTTATCATCAGGCAAAAGCTTTGGTGAACGAACAATATAATGTCAGTATTTTTTCTTTTTTAGAAAATAAAAATGAAGTGTTGGAAAACATCAATATTTGTTCCCGAGAAATTAACAGTTTATCTATATGTAAACAATTAAAATATTGTCAGGCAGTATTGAAACAAAAAAAGCCTTTTCTGATTATTTGTGATAATCCAAAAACGGTTATTTTGGCCACAAGATATAAGATGAAGAATAAATGCAAAGTGGTATATGATATCACGGAGTGGTATCCTTCAAAAAAAAATTTCCCAGTTGCTTCAACTAACTTTTTTGCCAAAATTGTCAGAGCAATATTCCTTATTCTTATTAATTTTGTAGCTGGATTGTGCAGTGATTTGCTGATTTTTGGTGAGTATTATAAATCTTTACCGTTTTTACTTTTTTTTTGGAAAAAACGTGGAATTATACGTTATTACCCTGACTTACAATATATTAATAACGTAAAACCTCGTTTCATACACGATGAAATACGACTTTTGTACAGCGGTAAATTTAATATTGACAAAGGAATTGACAAGGTAATTGAAGTAGCAAAGCTTACTGCCCTTAAATCAAAAGAAACAGTTGTTAAACTCAATTTAATAGGTTTTTTTGGCTGTGAGGAGGATAAAAAATTAATTGAAAAATTATCTGCAAATTTACCCGGAAACATGACAATTGACATAAGACCATATCTGGACTTTAAATTGTATTGTGAATCAATTGTTAACAATGATGTGTTTTTGGATTTAAGAGTCAAAGATATTGAGAATAACCATTGTTTACCTATAAAAATCTTCTATTATATGGCAAGCGGACGGCCTGTGATATATTCGGATTTAAAATCGATAAAGAAAGAAATTGTTACAGATGAAATTGGTTTATTCTGTAACCCCGATAATGTTAATGAAATAGCGAATCATATATGCACTTACATTGAACAACAGTCGTTATATGAATCACATTGTCAGAACAGTCTCAATGCATCACAAAAACTTTACAACTGGAAGAAAGAAGAGAAGATATTTCTTGATCTAATTAAAGGGATGATCGATGATTAGTGGATAAGATCATTGTTGTTTTTTTCGATGTTACAGATGAATCTAGAGACAAATGAATAACTTAATTACAAACATACTTTATTTTATGAAAAAAATCCAGAAAAAAGGATTTTTTCATCTTTTGTCGGCCAATATTTTAATTCAGATTTTTGCGTTTGCCTCCCAGTTGTTTGTTGCAGGAATATTATCTCCTGATGATATTGGCAGAATAAAAGTAATTCAGACTTATTTGTCACTTTTCTCAATTATTGCCGGAATGGGTTTTAGTTCTTCTACACTTAAAATATGTTCTGAAGAAGGAAAACATGCTGAAAATTCCATGTATTTGAATGCCTCATTAATTTTTTCAATTATATCAACCACGGTCGTTTATCTTGTCATTTTAATCATAAACTCATTGGGTATCATTTCGAGCGACAAGCTAATTAAATTACTAATACCGATTGGATTATTTCCAGTTATTTCAAGCAATATTTTTTCCTTGTATATTTCCTATTTTCAAGCAATCAAACAAGTCAGGCTGTTTTCTAACCTCACAGTTTTTAATAAAGTTATATCTATTATAGCAATTATTATATTTAGTTCATTCTGGGGTATAAAAGGATATTACATTGCCTATAATATCAGCTTTGTTTTTTTGATTGTATTAGCTGTTATAATAAGTAAGGACAAAATCAGATATCATTTTAAATTTGATATAAAAAAAATGTTTAATGAGCATTGGAAATATGCAAAAATGTCTATGCTCTCCTATATCATTTCTGAAACGTCAGCTTACATTGATATCATACTTATTAGCTTTTTAATAAGCGATATGAAAGAAATCGGGTATTATGGTTTTGCATTAACCATAACGACTGTATTACGAATATTTCCTTCAACGGTGCAACAAATAACAATACCGTATTTTTCTTCTTTCATGAGGTCAAAAAACAGTTTCTTAAAGGTATTTAACCGGTATAATTATCTACTTTATGTCGTTGTTTTAGCAACTTTTTTACTTCTTATTATTTTTGCACCTTCTGCAATTCATTTGTTGTTCAATGGAAAATATGATCCTTCAGTAAAATATTTAATAATAATGTCCCTTGGATGGAGTATTCGGAACGTTAATCATCTTCAGGGTGGAGCAATTTTCGGCTTAGGGAAAATAAAATATAATGCCCTGATTTCTTTTTCTACTTTACTGGGAAATATCATTGTTTATCCCTTTGCCATTTATTATTTTGGACTTATGGGTGCTGCTTATGCTTCTATTTCGGGTGGAGCTGTAACCTGGTTAGCTTCAAGGTATTATTTTAAAAAAGCTATTCAGGAAACAAAATGGGAAGCATAGATCACTGTGCTTCCCATAAAAATAACCTAAATAAGTCACTACTTAACAGAGTATCAGACCAGTTTTTTTATCAACTCTTCTTTTTCTCCGTACAACATATCAATTATCGGTATTTCTATCATGGTGTAGGCACCTGGCTTTGTTTTCATGGCTGCACGTGCACAGGCAACAAGAATTTGAGCTGTCAGTGCCGGATTGTTAATTTTCATATTGAACTCAAACAACTGATTGTAAGTTGTCCCGGATACACCTTTACGCACTAAGTTCACGCCATGTCCCATATCAATCAGTTTATTTACGTCGTCCACCTGCATAACGTGGGTTTCGTCTTTTACAAAATACGCGTCATTTTTGATGTTTTGCGCCACTTGTTCAAAAGAATACCCATCTTCAAGTTCAATATAAACCATGCGGCGATGAATGCCTGTTCCCAGGGGTATGGTCATAGAAAGTGCTTTTTTTACTCCTTCAACAGTTTTTACGGCAACAGTGTGTCCCATGCTCATTCCCGGACCAAAATTGGTGTAAGTAATACCCTTAGGGGCAACGGCTTCGAATAAGGCACGAACTACCGAATCACTTCCCGGATCCCAACCTGCTGAGATAATAGCAACTGCATTGTTAAGCCGGGCCACCGGTTCGAGTTTCTGACGAAGTTCCCATATTGTTGAGTGGATATCATAACTGTCAACCGTATGAATACCCAAAGCCAGTATTTCTTTTGCATGAGCCGGAATGCTCCGCGTTGGCAAACATAAAACAGCAACATCTACATTTTCCAGTTTTTTTATATCATCAACAATTTTAATCCCGGTTAATTCAATAGGGGTTTCACCAATGGACGAAGCCCGTCGTACCACCCCGGCGACTTCAAAATCGGGTGCTGACTGCAATGCTTCCAATACTGATTTACCAATATTGCCATATCCAATAATGGCAGCACGAATTTTTTTCATGAATATGTTTGTTTTATTGTTTGTTTTGCGTGCAAAGGTAAATGATTTAGCGGAAAACGGAAAATGAAAAACGGAAAGAAAAAATCAGATGCGAATTCATTTTCAAATTATAAGTAAAGATTTGTTTTGAATAAAAATAATTAAGCAGTTTAGCCAAGTTTGCTTACAAATTCTCAATAGTTCTTTAATAAACCACATAAGTCATATAAGTTACAACAATTTTTTAATCAAATCCTGCCGGTTGACTTTTTGCAACATTTTATAAATATCCCTTTTATACTCTGGTTTGTACCAAAAGAAAAATTTTCGTTGATCCAGTTTTTCTTCTTTGGTTTGGGCTGTATAAACTTTTTCGAGTGTATAGGGATGATAACCGGAATAATAAATTTCAGTGGCTAAGGTCATGGGAGTAGGTGTAAAATCCTGTACCTGTTCGAGTTTAAAGTTCATTTTTTTTGTTTTAATAGCCAAATCGGCCATGTCTTCCGGTTCGCAGGCAGGGTGACTGGAAATAAAGTAAGGAATCAATTGCTGATTCATGCCTTTTTCCTGATTGATTCTATCAAATTGATCTTTAAATTGTTGGAAGTACTTAAATCCGGGCTTACGCATTAGTTTTAATACCTTATCAGAAGTGTGTTCCGGGGCTATTTTCAATCTTCCTGAAACATGTTTGGTAATTAATTCACGGGTATATTCAGCATGACTTTCATTTGCTTTTTTATCTTTTACGTCAGAAAGCAGCAAATCATACCGAATGCCACTTCCCACAAATGATTTTTTAATGCCGGGCAATTGATCAACTGCACGATAAACATTTAGTAAAGGCGTATGATCGGTGTTCAGATTAAAACATATGTTTGGATGAATACAAGATGGCTTTTTACATTTTTTGCAGATTTCCATATCAATACCGCGCATTTCATACATATTGGCTGATGGTCCGCCCAAATCGCTTATATATCCTTTAAAATCAGGCATCCGTATTATTTGTTTTACCTCGTTTAAAATGGATTTTTCCGACCGGGAGACAATAAACTTTCCCTGATGAGCAGAAATCGTACAAAAAGCACATCCCCCGAAACATCCGCGGTGCAGGCTGACCGAGAACTTGATCATTTCAAAAGCAGGAATGGTTTTTCCTTTGTACTTCGGATGGGGCAAGCGCGTGTAAGGCAAATCGAAAGAAGCATCCAATTCACCCTGTGTAAGTGGTTGAAATGGCGGATTCACAACAATATATTGATTGCCGTTTTTCTGAATTAACCTATCAGCATCATAGCGATTGGATTCTACTTCAATATGCTTAAAATTAGATGCATACATTTTTTTATCTTTCAAACAACCTGCATGATCAACCAATTCTTTTGTTTTCCAATCCGGATGATTAGCAACTGCATTCGTCAGGTATGCAGTTTGAGGAATATTATGTATTTCAAACAAGGATTTCCCTGCTTTCAGCTCCGAGAGTATGGCCATTAAAGGCTTCTCCCCCATTCCATAGACCAGTAAATCGGCTTTTGAATTAATTAATATTCCCGGCATCAGCTTATCCGACCAGTAATCATAATGTGTGAAACGTCTTAACGAAGCCTCGATGCCCCCTATCAAAACCGGCACATCAGGATATAATTTTTTAAGAATATTAGAATAGGTAATTGTTGCATAATCAGGACGAAAATGGGGTTTTCCGTCAGGAGAGTAAGCATCATCAGAACGAAGCCGTTTGTTGGCCGTATAGTGATTTACCATTGAATCCATATTTCCGGCAGTCACGCCAAAAAACAAACGAGGCTTCCCCAGTTTTTTGAAATCGCGCAGGTCGTCGCGCCAATTGGGTTGTGGCACAATGGCTACCCTTAAACCCTGTGCTTCAATCAACCGGCCAATGACAGCAGCTCCAAATGCCGGATGGTCAATATAGGCATCTCCCGAAAAAAGAATCACATCTAATTCATTCCAGCCTCGTATTTCGAGTTCTTTTTTTGTTGTCGGGAGAAAATCGGTTAGTTGATATGCCATATATATTTATGACTTTCCTGCCGGAAAACCAAACGAAGTTAATATTGTTATAACTAAAGAAAATAGTATCTTTGTGCAAAGATAAATAAAAAATTCACTTATTACCGATATGAGACACTTCCCTCCTTCCGAACTGATCATCAATGCCGACGGAAGTATATTTCACCTGCATCTAAAGCCGGAGCAATTGGCTGATAATGTGATATTAGTTGGTGATCCCGGACGTGTTGCCCTAATAGCCGGGTACTTCGAAAAGCAGGAATTTTCTGTTTCCAGCAGAGAATTTAACACCATTACGGGATTATATAAAGGTAAACGCATCACGGTACTTTCCACCGGGATTGGCACAGACAATATTGATATTGTAATGAATGAACTGGATGCTTTAGCCAATATTGATTTAGCAACCCGCACTGAAAAGTCGGAATTCAGACAATTGAACATCGTTCGTATTGGTACTTGTGGAGGCATGCAACCCGAAATACCATTGGGAAGTTTTCTGATATCTGAAAAATCGATTGGTTTTGATGGGATGCTGAATTTCTATGCCGGTCGGGATGCGGTGTGTGACCTTGATTTCGAGTCTGCATTGGTCAAACAATTAAATTGGAATAAGCAACTGGCAGCGCCCTATGTGGTTGATGCCGATAAAGAATTAATTGAAAGAATAGGCAAAGACGACATGATACGCGGTGTAACCATATCGGCCAATGGATTTTACGGTCCACAAGGCAGAGAGTTGCGTGTAGGATTAGCCGACCCTCTCCTGAACGATAAGATTGAAAGTTTCCGTTATGGAAAATACAAAATAACCAATTATGAGATGGAAGGTTCTGCCATTGCAGGCTTGGCAAAACTTATGGGTGGGCACAAGGCCATGACCGTTTGCTGTGTGATAGCAAACCGCCGTATTGAAGCTGCAAACACCGATTACAAACCTTACATAGAGAAACTTGTGCAAACTGTTTTGGATCGGATCTAATGTAATGTAATGACAAGATAATTTACTTATGATTACTGATCGGAAATCTTACCTTGAATATCTTCAAAGAGACCTGGAAGCTTATCAATTAAATAAGTTTTCTTTGTATCATTATTTCAGAATGGATTGTTTAAGATTTCAAAGAAGATTAAGAAAAATTGAATACCTGTCGAATGTTAAGAAAAATAATTTTTGGTCTAACTGTTTCCTCTTCTTACTTGAATTTATCAATCATAGACTAGAAACCAGGTTAGGACTAACCATTCCCAAAAATGTATTTGGACCCGGTTTATGTATTGTACATCATGGAACTATTGTGGTAAGTCATCTGGCAAAAATCGGAGAAAATTGCAGGATACATCCTTCAACTTCAATCGGAGAATATAACGGAGCGCCAGAAATAGGGAGAAATGTATATATTGGTCCGGGAGCAAAAATATTTGGCAACATAAAAATTGGTGACAATGTGGCTATCGGAGCAAATGCAGTTGTAAATAAAAGTTTTCCAGATAATGTAACTATAGGAGGCATACCTGCCCGGATAATATCAAAAAAATCCAGTATAGAACACAATGTTTTTCCCGTTAATTTCATTCAATAATATGCTAAACAACTCAACTATTGCAGCCATTTCAACAGCTCCCGGCATGGGAGGAATCGCCGTGATCCGTGTTTCCGGCAACAAGGCGATTCAATATTGTAATGCTGTGTTTCAACCTAAAAACAAGACGTTGCAGTTAGTCGATCTGACTCCCAACACAGTATTATTCGGATGCATAGTTGACGGAGCGGGAGAAACAATTGATGAGGTATTGGTTACGGTTTTTCGTGCACCACATTCTTTTACCGGAGAAGACGTTGTTGAAATATCCTGTCATGGCTCAGTTTTCATTCAACAGGAAATACTTTACTTGTTGATAGAAAAAGGATGCCGACTCGCAGCGCCCGGAGAATTTACCCAACGTGCATTTCTGAATGGCAAAATGGACCTGGCGCAAGCTGAAGCGGTGGCCGATTTAATTGCTTCAGGTTCAGCAGCTGCGCACCGCATGGCCATGAACCAGATACGGGGTGGATTTTCAAATGAACTCTCCAGCTTACGCACTCAGCTCCTCAACTTTGTTTCTTTAGTTGAATTGGAGCTGGATTTTTCTGAAGAAGATGTTGAATTTGCGGATAGGACGGAGTTGAAAGAGTTAGCATTTAAAATAGAGAAACATATTACTGATATTGCAAATTCTTTTCGTGTTGGCAATGCGCTGAAAAACGGCATCCCGGTAGCCTTAGTCGGAGAAACCAATGTAGGTAAATCAACCTTACTCAACCTCTTGCTGAAAGAGGAAAAAGCCATTGTGTCAGACATACACGGAACTACACGTGATATCATCGAAGACATGGTAAATGTACGGGGCATCTCCTTCCGCTTTATCGATACAGCTGGCATCAGAAAAACTTCCGACACCATCGAAAGCATAGGTATTGAACGAACATTCAAAAAAATAGAACAAGCTTCGATTGTTTTATGGATACTCGACTGCACACAGCTCAGTGAACACATCGAATGGCTGACAGAAAAAATTGAAAAAAAAGCTTCCGGCAAGAAAATCATTATGATTTTCAATAAAATTGATAAAATCACCCCGGACGAAAGAGAAGTGCTCACCCAATTATTCAGCGAGTTTGATTGCGAAAGAATCTTTATCTCCGCTAAAAATAAAATCAACATCATCGAGCTGGAAGACGCACTGATTCGAGCGGCACAAATACCCGAAATTCACCCCGGGGATGTTGTTATAAGTAACATCCGTCATTATGAAGCCCTACAGCACGCATTATCTGCCATTCAGCGCGTTATCGAAAACATGGAGAACAAACTCTCCGGTGAATTTCTTTCACAGGATATCCGGGAATGTATGTTTTATCTAGGCGAAATTACAGGACAAATTTCTAATGATGAAATCCTGGAAAATATCTTCAAAAAATTTTGCATCGGAAAGTAATACAACATGAAATTATTAAAAACTCTTCTCATCGTCGCCGGTTTTATATCCGTCGGCCTTGGCATACTCGGTATGTTCCTTCCGGTGCTCCCTACAACTCCCTTTTTGCTGCTCGCGGCTACCTGTTTTGCCAGAAGTTCAGAAAAATTCTATCGCTGGCTTCTGAATAACAAATGGTTTGGAAATTACATTAAAAATTACCGCGAAGGGAAAGGTATTCCACTGAAAATTAAGATCATGACTTTGAGTTTTTTATGGGCTACAATTCTTACGTCAGCGATATTTTTTCTGGATAATATTTATCTCAGGATATTACTGATTGCGATTGCTGTGGGTGTGACAATTCATATTAGTTTGATTAAAACAAAAAAGAGTGAGAGATAACACTCCCACCCTTTCCTGATATTATATTTTAAAACTGATTACACAATCTGCTCCAGCTTAGCCACATTAGCAGCAATATCTTCATCTGTTAAAGAATAATTCACCAAATCACCGGCCAGATATTGATCATAGGCCGACATATCCACCAATCCATGGCCGGAAAGGTTAAACAAAATCACTTTAGGAGTTCCGGCTTCTTTAGCAGCAAGCGCTTCATTAACAGCAGCAGCAATGGCATGTGCTGATTCAGGAGCCGGGATAATACCTTCTGTTTGGGCAAACAACACTCCGGCTTTAAAGGAATCAAGCTGTTTGATATCACAAGCTTCAATGAAATTATCCTTATACAACTGACTTACAATAGATCCGGCACCATGATAACGCAATCCACCGGCATGGATGTGTGCAGGAGCAAATTCATGTCCCAGGGTGTACATCGGAATCAGTGGCGTATAACCGGCTTCATCACCAAAATCATACTGAAAAATTCCCCTGGTCAGTTTTGGACAAGAAGAAGGTTCGGCCGAAACAAACCTCGTTTTCTTTTCTCCTTTGAAGTTGTGTCGCATAAAGGGAAAAGAAATGCCGGAAAAATTAGAACCACCTCCAAAACAACCAATCACAACATCGGGATATTCGCCGGCCATTTCCATTTGTTTTTCAGCTTCCAGTCCTATGATGGTTTGATGTAAGGAAACATGATTCAACACACTTCCTAAGGTGTATTTACAATTTGGCGTATTCAATGCGAGTTCGATTGCTTCAGAAATAGCGGTACCCAAACTCCCCTGATAATTAGGATGTTCCGTAATGGTTTTTCTACCGGCTTTTGTTGACATCGAAGGAGAAGCAATCACCTGAGCACCCCATGTTTGCATCAACGAACGACGATATGGTTTTTGCTCGTAACTGATTTTTACCATGTAAACAGCAAGTTCCAGTCCAAACATTTTGGAAGCCAGCGCCATGGCAGTGCCCCATTGTCCGGCTCCTGTTTCTGTAGTTACATTTGTTACCCCTTCTTTTTTACAATAATAAGCCTGAGCCAGTGCGGAATTTAGTTTGTGTGAACCAACCGGACTTACACTTTCATTTTTAAAATAGATGTGCGCTGGTGTGTCTAATGCTTTTTCCAGATTAGCGGCACGAACCAAAGGCGTGGGACGGTAGATTTTATATTTATCCAATACCTCTTCCGGAATATCAATCCAGGCATCTTTTGTGTTCACCTCCTGATCGACCAGTCCTTTAGCAAACAGTGAACATAACTCCTCTGGCTTCATCGGCTGTTTGGTTCCCGGATGCAGAATCGGCATCGGCTTATTAGGCATTTCTGCATGAATATTATACCATTGGGTTGGCATCTCTTTTTCTGAAAGCAAAAATTTTTTTTGATTTCCCATTTTTAATGTATTTTTATGTGATTTTCGTTGTTTTGCTGCAAAGTTAACAAATAGAAATGAATGATTAAAATAATTATTGGCTTTTTTATGTTATTCTGAAATTTTTTTCTATTGTTTAATGTTAATTGTTTAGAATTAAAAAATCAAGTTTACGCATCAAGATTTATTTATAACCCCGATTCAAACCATATCCATATCTATTTACTTCTAAATCTATATATTACGAGATCTTTTACTTCGCTTTATTCAGAATAACATGAGCAAATATATAAGAGATTAGTCCGTCATCCGTAAAGAAGTGAAGTGAAGAATCTCCCCTTTTTTTGATATGGGTTCGATATAAGAATTTAACTTTTAACCTTATAATCTTAAACTATAATTGTTGTGTTTGAAAAAAATATCTAATTTTGTGTGAAATTTAATCACTTACAATATGGTACAATCAATGACCGGCTTTGGTAAGGCCACCGGTGAGTATAATGGAAAAAAAATTGTTGTTGAGATAAAATCATTGAACAGCAAACAGTTAGATATCTCAACACGCTTGGCTGGCCTATATCGCGATAAAGATATTGAAATCAGAAACGAAATTTCCCAGGGACTAGAACGTGGAAAAATTGATTTTTCGTTGTATATTGAGAACTCGGGTAAAGAAACAAACACCCAGATTAATCAATCGGTAATAGAAGCATACCACAATCAAATTCAGGCTATTTCTGTAAACACTGGCATTGATGTGCCTGCCAACTGGTTTGAAATATTGCTACGTTTGCCTGAAGTTATGAAAACTGAAACCACTGAATTAGATGAGAACGAATGGATAAAAGTGAAAGAGATCATGGCGAATGCAATTGGTCAATTAAAAGATTTCAGGATACAAGAAGGTAAATCCCTTGAACAGGTTTTTAAAAATAAAATTGCGCACATAGCTGATTTACTGAAGAAAATTTCACCATTTGAAGCCGAAAGGGTTGAAAAAATCAAAGCCAAACTGGAAGAAAATCTTCAGAATATATCTGAAAAGTTTGATTATGATAAAAACAGGCTTGAACAGGAACTGATTTATTATATTGAAAAGTTAGATGTAAACGAAGAAAAAACAAGGTTAAAGACCCATCTCGATTATTTTATTCAAACGATGGAAAATGAACATGCGCCGGGGAAAAAACTGGGTTTTATTACCCAGGAAATTGGCAGGGAAATCAACACATTAGGATCTAAATCGAATCACAGTGAAATGCAGAAAATCGTTGTACTGATGAAAGATGATCTGGAACAGATTAAAGAACAAATTCTGAATGTACTATAAAAGCCCTGTTTACACGCGATAACGGTAAACAATCATCCAAAAAACAACACCAGATGACAAAGTTGGCTAACTTTTTTAAGCAAGCATACCATTTCATCATTTACGACGTATGGCGGATTACAGAAAATGAACTGTCACGAAGCAAACGGATTCCATACCGGCTTGTTAAGGTAATTGTCATCGCGTTCCGGGGATTCTTACAAGATAAATTAGTGGTAAGAGCTTCTGCCCTCACCTATTCGATTATGTTTGCCATTGTACCATTAATTGCATTATTTATAGCTATCGGCAAAGGATTTGGCGTTGACTACCTTATTCGGCAATGGTTAGAAGAAGCGCTGATTGCTCAAAAAGAACTGATTCCTTTCATCATGGAGTTTGTAGAACGATACCTTGAAACAGCTCAGGGCGGGTTGTTTATTGGTATTGGTATTGTAATTCTGCTGACTTCTGTTATGAATTTTTTCAAACAGTCGGAAGAAGCATTTAACAGCATTTGGGAAGTTAAAAAATCACGTTCTTTTCTGCGTCAGTTTACAACTTATTTTTCAGCGCTTTTTCTGATTCCGGTACTGGTTGTTTTAACAAGTGGTATGAGTATTTATTTTAATAAGCTAATTTCTGAACTGCAATTGCTGAATATTTTAACTCCTTTTCTGAAATTCGGAATGAAGTTTGCACCTTACCTGATCAGCTGGATTTTATTTACGGTGGTGTATATCGTTATACCCAACACACGCGTGAAATTCAGCAATGGATTGGTCGCAGGTATTATCGCAGGTACAGCTTTTCAGTTTTTTCAGGCCTTGTACATTTCCGGTCAGGTTTACCTTGCCCGTTATGATGTGGTGTATGGTAGTTTTGCTGCCATTCCGTTGTTGCTTTTGTGGTTACAAATTTCATGTCTGATTGTTTTATTGGGTGCTGAGATTTCTTATGCTTCTCAGAACCTGCAAAATTATGAATATGAAGGAGACAGTGATACCATTAGCATCAGATACAAAAAATTCTTAAGCTTGTTTTTAACTTATGTCATTGTCAAAAAATTTGAAAATAATGAGCCCCCTTTAAAAAATGATGAAATTGCGACCATCTATAAATTACCCATCCGGTTGGTGAATCTACTTTTAACTGAACTTTCTGAAACAGGCATTATCATTGAAATTCTGGATGATGATTTAAGGACAAAGGCATATCAACCTGCAATTGATATTAATCAGCTAACTGTAAGCATGTTGATTGATAGATTTGAAACAAAAGGTTCAGAGCTGTTTTTGTCAAACAAAAACCCGGAACTAGATGACTTCTGGCAAAAACACGTCGATTTAACAAAGACCTGTTCCAACGGAAGTCTTCAGCAATTGCTGATAAAAGATATTTGAGAGGTTAAATAAGCGTAAGCTGCGCTGCACTTGCATACGGGGTTATGCACATTTAACTCCTTTTTTGGCGGTATTGTTGGATATTTTCTATATAAAACATAAATTCATCTCTACTATATGGTAATCGGTATAACAGGCGGCATCGGCAGTGGTAAATCAACGCTTTCGAAATTAATTCACAGGCAGGGTTATCCGGTTTATGATACCGATAAAGAGGCACGAAGATTACAGGATGAAGATGCCATACTGGTACAACAAATCAAATCATTATTCGGCGAAAATATCTATGCGGATGGGAAATTGAATCGTCCAGCAGTGGCTGCTCTTGTTTTCAACAACACGGAATTGCTACAAAAACTTACCGCCCTGGTTCATCCTGCTGTCAAACAGGATTTTATCAAATGGAAAGGCAATTACAATAGCGAAGATCTTATCTTCATAGAGGGTGCTGTGCTCTTCGAAGGAAAATTTGACCTGCTTACCGACAAAATCATACTCGTAACCGCATCAGAAGATATTAGAATTCAGCGTGTTATGCACAGAGACGGCATCAGTCGCGAACAGGTACTATCGCGCATAAAAAATCAGATTCCGGATACTGAGAAAGCCCTGAAATCTGACTTAGTTATTAATACCGATCGGGGATTACCTGATGATATAATGCAATCAATTGTAGTTTGGCAACACTGAATATTCTTTTGAATACCTCAAATGTTGCTGAACATAGTTTTCATCGTAGCTGACCTTCACGTCGCTGATATTTCCCGCTTTATCTTTTACCAGTGTATAAACAGGATTAACAAAACCGCGATAAGGGGCAATATTCAAAGCCTTGTATCTGGCCAGCACTTCCGTATGAATTTCCTGATTTACATTCACCGCATAGGTTTCAATGAGTTGTTTTGCAGCTTCAAAATCTCCGGTTGATTTCACACGTTGAATTTCTGCAAGCAATTCAGCAAATAAATCACGTAGTTTTGAATAGTCATTAACGACTACAAAGGTTTTTCCATCCCGTTTTTTCAATTCAATTACCTGATCGGCTTTTCCTTTCTCAAACGCCCAAACTGCGATCAACTGACGATTACGCATGTGCGCCTGTTCAATATTTTTTCCTGGATGAATGCGGGTAAGCTGAGTCATTAGTCCGTTCATGATATATTGATAATAAGCTGCTTTATAAGCATCTTTATCGGGCAATAGACCCAATTTAACCATTTTATCATCAGCCATGAAATACAAGCCAAACAAATCGGCACGGGATTCTTCGATAGGAGAACCATACGCCTTCAGGGCATCAGGACTCACACCCGGCAATAGTTTCCCGGAACCATGACCCAAACATTCGTGCAAATCGGTATGCAGGTTATTAGTCAGCGAGCCATATTTTTTGGCGCGTTCAATTTCTTTGGCACTCCACATGAATTCTTCCATAAAACCATTACCCTCTGAAGCTTTGTCATAAGCTTCGGTAATGTTTTCGATGGTCACCGATTTAGAACCATAATCCCGTCGAATCCAGTTTGAGTTTGGCAAATTGATTCCAATAGGCGTTGAAGGATAGCAATCGCCACCCAGCATGGCAGCGGTAATCACCTTGGCGCTCACTCCTTTAACCTCTTCTTTCTTAAATTGCTTATCAACTGGAGAATGGTCTTCAAACCACTGGGCGTTGTTGCTGATGATTTCAGTGCGTTTAGTCGCTTCCATGTCCTTGAAGTTGACCAGAGCTTCCCAAGTAGCTTTCATGCCAAGCGGGTCGGTATAGTTTTCTGTAAAACCATTTACAAAATCAACCTGAGAGTTCACATCCTGCAACCATAATATTGAATATTCATCATATTTTTCCAGATTTCCGGTCTGATAATATTCAATCAAAGATTTTATAACTGCACGTTGCTGTTCATTTTCAGCTACTTTAACCGCTTTCTCAAGCCAGCCGACGATACGACGAATAGCTGCATCGTACATACCATCGACTTTGTAGGTCTTTTCAACCACTTTACCGTTTTCTTTTATAATTTTACTGTTAAGTCCGTATGGAACAGGTGTATTATCGGCAGGATCAAGCATGCCGGCATAAAACGTCTCCACTTCCTGCTGATTCACCCCTTCATAGAAGTTATTGGCAGAAGTTGCTATCAAATCAACTCCGGCTTCCTGGTTGGTTCTTTTCTTGTATAATTCCGGATTAAAAATAACCGGGAAAACACGGGTTTTAAATGCTTCCAATGTTTCTCCAGACATTAATGGCAACAAAGTTGAATCAATACCGCTTACAGCTTCAGCCAAAAACTTTTCAGAGAATCCCGGAACAAATTTATCTTCCGAATAATGGTGATGGATACCATTTCCCATCCACACCTGCTTCAGATAGATTTCCAGATTTTTAAAATCTTCTGTAGTTTTATCTCCGGTAAAATTCTGATAAACTACCTCCAGCAACCTTCTAATTGTCAGGTTATGCTTATGATTCTGATCATATAAAATATCACGACCTTCTAACGCGGCTTCGGACAGATAATAAACCAGCAATTTCTGATTCAGCGTAAGTTGATCAAAGTTATTCACTTTGTAACGCAGAATTTCAACGTCAGCAAACTTATCGACTGAATATTCGAATTCCTGCTCTTTGTTTTGGCCACAAGATGATGCCAAAAGGATAATACTCATCATAAAAGGGATTAGTTGTTTCATATAGTTTTTTTTTGTCTAAAGTCTAACGACTAAGGTCTAATGTCACTACTCGTTAAACTTCAGTAATTTGACGTTAGACGTTAGACGTTAGACATTAGACCATTTTTTCGCTTCCTGCCAGATGGTTTCCATTTCCTCCAACGACATTTTTTTCAGGTCTTTACCCATTGATATCGTTTTGGATTCGAGGTAATTAAATCTATCAATGAATTTCCGATTGGTTCTTTCGAGTGCATTCTCGGGATTGATGTTATACAAGCGGGCAGCATTGATCAGACTGAAAAACAAATCGCCGAATTCCGCTTCCATTTTATCCCGGTTCATGTCCAAAATTTCATTCTGCAATTCATCAAACTCTTCTTTGACCTTATCCCAAACCTGTTCTTTCTCATCCCAATCGAATCCAACACTCCTGGCTTTATCCTGAATCCGGTATGCCTTAATCAAAGCAGGCATTGAAACAGGAACACCAGAAAGCACGGTTTTGTTTCCGCCTTTTTCTTTTAGCTTCAGATTTTCCCAGTTTTGCATCACTGTTTCCGGATTTTCAGCCTGTATTTCACCATAAATATGCGGGTGACGATAAATCAGCTTGTCACACAACTTACTGATGACATCATGGATATCAAAATCCTGCGTTTCATTGCCCATTTCAGCATAAAAAACCACATGCAGGAGCAAGTCACCCAGCTCTTTGCTAATTTCCTTCTTGTTATCCTTCAGAATAGCATCAGCCAGTTCATAGGTTTCTTCAATGGTAAGCGTGCGTAAACTTTCGAAAGTTTGTTCTTTGTCCCACGGACATTTGGTGCGCAGTTCAGACATGATGTTGAGTAACCGTCCGAACTGCTCCTTTTTTTCTTCCAGGGTATGCATGATACATTAATTATACTGATTCATCATAGTCTCCACTTCCTTGTTGATCATGTCGGCGAAATCAGCAACCGGCATGCTGCCTTTATCACCTTCACCCTGACGGCGAACGGAAACTTCCTTGTTTTCAGCTTCTTTTTCGCCCACAATCAACATATATGGAATACGTTTCAATTCATTATCCCGTATTTTACGTCCGATTTTCTCATTGCGGTCATCGACCTGCACCCTGATTTCCTGGTTATTTAGTTCTTTGGCAATCTCGTAGGCATAATCATTAAACTTCTCACTAATCGGAAGAATAACCACCTGATCAGGTGTGAGCCACAAGGGGAACTTACCGGCAGTATGCTCAATCAGCACAGCCACAAAACGCTCCATCGAACCAAACGGTGCGCGGTGAATCATCACTGGACGATGCTTTTGATTATCCTCGCCGGTATATTCCAAATCGAAACGCTCCGGCAGATTATAGTCAACCTGAATGGTACCCAGCTGCCACCTGCGACCGATAGCATCTTTCACCATGAAATCTAATTTAGGACCATAGAAAGCAGCTTCACCTAATTCCACACGGGCTTTCAGTCCCTTTTCTTTACAAGCTTCAATGATAGCCTGTTCCGCTTTTTGCCAGTTTTCTTCCGTACCGATGTATTTTTCCTTGTTATTTGGATCACGTAACGAAATCTGCACTTCAAAGTCCTTGAAATCAAGCGCATTGAAGATAATGAAAATAATATCAACTACTTTCAGAAATTCGCTTTTCAGTTGATCGGGGCGACAGAAAATATGGGCATCATCCTGTGTAAACGAGCGAACACGTGTCAGGCCATGCAATTCCCCGCTCTGTTCGTAGCGATACACCGTACCAAACTCTGCCATACGCAAAGGCAGATCCTTGTATGAACGGGGTTTTATCTTGTATATTTCGCAGTGATGCGGACAATTCATTGGTTTCAGCAAGTACTCTTCCCCTTCTTCCGGCGTATGAATCGGCTGGAAAGAATCTTTTCCATATTTGGCATAGTGGCCTGATGTTACATACAACTGTTTATTCCCGATATGCGGTGTCATTACCTGCTGATATTCGAATCTGCGTTGAATTTTTTTCAGAAAATCTTCGAGACGGAGACGCAAAGCCGTACCACGAGGCAACCACAAAGGCAACCCTTTACCCACCGTTTCAGAAAAGGCAAAAAGTTCCAGTTCTTTCCCGATTTTCCGGTGATCGCGCTTTTTCGCTTCTTCCAATAGAACAAGGTATTCATCCAGCATTTTCTTTTTGGGGAAGGTAATGCCATAAATACGCGTCAGCATTTTGCGTTTTTCATCACCACGCCAGTAAGCACCGGCTACGCTGAGCAATTTGATAGCTTTGATAGCACCTGTATCAGGCAGGTGCGGCCCGCGACAAAGGTCGGTGAAATTCCCTTGTGAATACAGGGTAATCGTTCCATCTTCCAGGTCGCTGATTAATTCTACTTTGTATTCATCCCCTTTTTCCTGAAATTTCTTCAGGGCATCTGCCTTGGTAATATCCGAACGCAGAATGGTTTCTTTGCGAGCAGCCAGCTCCATCATTTTAGCTTCAATGGCCGGTAAGTCACCTTCTTTAATCACGGCAGTACCCGGATCTACGTCATAGTAAAAACCGTTTTCAATGGCCGGGCCGATGCCAAACTTAATACCCGGATATAGTTCCTGCAAAGCTTCCGCCATGAGGTGAGCCGAAGAATGCCAGAAAGCATGCTTACCCTCTTCATCATCCCATTTATGCAGCTTGATAGAAGCATCGTTGTTGAGTGGCCGGGACAAATCCCAAACCTGATTATTTACTGAGATAGCCAGCACCTCTTGTGCTAACCTGGGGCTGATACTTTCAGCCAGTTGAAGTCCGGTGATACCTGCGTTAAACTCGCGCACCGAACTGTCGGGAAAAGTTATTTTTATCATATAATGAACCTTACAAATGGTTTAAAAAATTGAAGCACAAAGTTAAAGAAAATGTACCAATGTGCAAATTAAAAGGTTTGCAAATTAAAAATTTTGTTTATCTTTGCACCCGCTTCGGGTAAAGCGGCCGTGGCGTAATTGGTAGCCGCGCCAGACTTAGGATCTGGTGCCGAGAGGCGTGGGGGTTCGAGTCCCTTCGGCCGCACAAAAAACTCCTGAATTGTTCCGATTCAGGAGTTTTTTTGTTAATGAAGTTGTGGGTAAAGAATCTATTTCTTCGTTTTATCTTTTTCCTTTTTTGCTTTTTTTGTTTTCTTAGCTTCTTTCTCTTTTATCTTTTTCATTTTCAGTTTCAGCTTTTCTTCCCTGGCAAGTTTCCGGGCAGCCTTCCTTTCATCCATTAATTTACGCAAATACTCAACATAAGGCTGGATATAGCGTTGTTTCTTCGTTTCCAGTAAATCATCCATGATCACCATCAATCCCGTTTCATACACTGAACCAAAGTCATGATCCTGAATGGAGCCAAAAAAACGCATGGTATCTGTAAGCCCTATATAAGCATTAAACATAGGCGGGATATTATCGCCTTCATTGCGAATTACTTTGTTCAACAACTTATAATCATCAACAGGATTTTCTTCTTTAAAAACAGTTTTTGCCAGTTTTTTTGTTTTTGCACTTACAACAATAGGTTTTTTGGGTTGAATCAATTTATCTGTATCTTGAAAATGTTTAGACAAATATTCATAAATCAACTCCCTGCATTTTACCGGGTAATTTTTATATATAGTAACTTTTCCAATAAAATACTTTGCTCCCTTTACCGAATGAATCAGTGCCCCCAGTCCATCCCACAGATTATCCAATGCGAATAAACTTTTCATCCCCATCTTGGTCGTCTGGTAATCCGGTTGAACAAATGCCCGTCCAAGTTCGATTGTATGGGGCATATATTCTTTAATGAATTTATCACTAAAAGAAAATAAGTGTGACATCACGAAAGCAGGCTGACCGTTTTCATCCAATTTCACATCCGCTCCTGAAAGAAACCTGTACCCACCAATTATTTCTTTCGCATCCGGATCCCATACAATAAGTTGTTTGTATGGGTTTTCCATATAATCGTATTTATCAGTATCAAGTTCTTCCCCTGTACCACCACCTCCCGAACGAAAAGACATTTCTCGTAAACGACCGATTTCACGCATCACATTAGGAGAATCGTGTGCAGTTACAATATAAATATGATTACCTGATTTGTTTGTTGGACGTAAGAATTTTTCCTGAGTAAGTTCACCTTTAAGAATTTCTCTGTCGATGGGCGCAATAATATCTTTCATTTTAAATAAGATATATAACTAAATAATATACTACATTTTTTATTTGGTGCAAATGTAGTGCTTTTTTATTAAACACATAAAAACAGACCAGAATTTATCTGATTTTTTCTTTTAACATGCAGATTTTCAATAAATGACAAAAAAAAACAACAAAAGATTCAATTTCTTCCATGATTTTTTTCAAAATTATAATAAATACCTTTTTTTTCAAAATATTTGAGCCAAATGTTTTTCAATCAGAATAAAAGCAATATATTTGCAGTTCAAAAAATGAGGAAATAGAACATCTAATAAATATCAATAATTAACTAATAAAAACTTATTAAAATGACAAAAGCAGATATCGTAAACGAAATTGCTAAAAACACAGGAATTGACAAAGCGTCTGTGCTGGCAACTGTAGAAGCTTTTATGGAAACAATTAAAGATTCTCTTTCTAAAAACGAGAACGTATATTTAAGAGGTTTCGGTAGTTTTGTAATCAAACAAAGAGCTCAAAAAACAGCCCGTAATATTTCAAAAAACACTACCATCATCATACCTGCACATAATATCCCATCATTCAAACCTGCGAAGAGTTTTGTTAGTGTAGTGAAATAATTTTTAAAACAGATAAAAAATGCCAAGCGGAAAAAAAAGAAAAAGACACAAAATGTCTACGCATAAGCGTAAGAAAAGACTAAGAAAAAACAGACATAAAAAGAAATAATATTGTCAAATTGGTCTTTATTTTAAAGTCCTAAAACAAACTTAAAGACTTTTACTTTAAGTTTGTTTTTTGTTTGAGCGAAAACAAAACATTAAATCATAGAATAAAGTGGATAGCGAATTTGTAGTAGATGTACAACCATCTGAAATTTCAATTGCGCTGCTTGAAAACAAACGCCTGGTTGAATTGAACCGCGAAAGCCGTGAAGCACGGTTTGCTGTTGGAAATATCTACCTGGGAAAGGTTAAAAAATTAATGCCTGGTTTAAATGCAGCATTTGTAGATGTTGGTTTCGAAAAGGACGCTTTTCTTCATTATCTTGATTTAGGATCCAATTTCAACACCCTTAACCATTTTACGACGCAGGTACTTAGCGACCGAAAAAAAGCACCGGCGAAGCATAAGGTTAAACAACATCCGGAAATTGAAAAAAACGGTTCAATAGGGGAAGTTCTTAAAGCCGGACAAGATATTTTAGTTCAGGTAGCCAAAGAACCTATCTCAACAAAAGGTCCCCGACTCACAGCCGAAATATCAATTGCCGGAAGATTTTTAGTACTAATTCCCTTTGCTGATAAAGTATCAGTATCGCAGAAAATTACTTCTGAAGAAGAAAGGATACGGTTGAAACAACTGATTCAGAGCATAAAGCCAAAAGGATTTGGCGTAATTGTCCGAACGGTTGCAGAAGAAAAGAAAGTAGCGGAATTAGACAACGAACTTAAAATATTAGTGAAACGTTGGGAAGAAGCATTAATTAAATTGCAACAAACCAAAGGAATTTCACTTATTTTAGAAGAATTAGGTCGCACGGTGGGAATAATTAGAGATTTATTCAACACCAGTTACAACAACATTCATGTGAATGATCCGGATATTTTTACAGAAGTCAGAGACTATATAGAATTAATAGCTCCTGAGAGTAAAGATATTGTTAAACTTTACAAAGATGACATACCGATTTTTGATCATTTCGGTATTACTAAGCAAATTAAGTCAAGCTTTGGTAAAACAGTATCATTCAAAAGTGGTGCATATCTGATTATTGAACACACAGAAGCACTCCATGTAATTGACGTAAACAGTGGAAACAGGTCGAAAAATTCATCCGGGCAAGAAGGAAATGCATTAGATGTTAATCTGGCTGCAGCAGATGAAATTGCACGTCAACTCCGCTTACGTGACATGGGAGGTATTATTGTGATTGATTTCATTGATATGCATGAAAGTGAAAACCGGCAGAAACTATACGACAGGATGCGGGAAGCAATGTCGAATGACAGAGCAAAGCACAACATACTGCCGCTTAGTAAATTCGGGCTGTTACAAATGACCCGTCAAAGGGTTCGTCCGGCAACCGACATCAATATTGAAGAAAAATGTCCAACCTGCTTTGGAACAGGGAAAATGCAACCTTCAATATTATTTGTCGATCAAATAGAAGAAAAAATTGACCATTTGGTGAATGGTCTGAAAATTAAAAAATTTGTACTTTATCTTCATCCATATGTTGAAGCCTTTATCTCTAAAGGAATCAATTCATTGAAGTTAAAATGGAAACTTAAATATGGTGTAGGCTGTAAAATTATTGCTTCACAAGACATAGGGTTTCTGCAATACAAATTTTATGACACCAAGGGTAATGAAATAAACCTGAAACAGGAATTGGAAAAGCATGCTGAAATCAAAGCATAAAACTAAAGGTCGTACTTATATAAGTACGGCCTTTTTTTTTTGAAAAATTCTGTTGATAGTATTTGTTATTTCTAAAAAAGAGCGTATATTTGCACTCCGATTGCGGGAAGAATTTTGAAATAAATTAGCAATCAGTTATACAATGCGAAAATAGCTCAGTTGCCAGAAAATAGACAATAATATGCTCTACCAACTGAGTTTAAATTAGCAATCAGTTATATAATGCGAAAATAGCTCAGTTGCCAGAAAATAGACAATAATATGCTCTACCAACTGAGTTTAAATTAGCAATCAGTTATATAATGCGAAAATAGCTCAGTTGGTAGAGCATAACCTTGCCAAGGTTAGGGTCGCGGGTTCGAGTCCCGTTTTTCGCTCAAAGCTCAGTGAAACGGCGCGTTTCACTTTTTTATAAAGTATTACAACCATCTGCCCAGATGGTGAAATTGGTAGACACGCTAGTTTCAGGGACTAGTGGCCGCAAGGCTGTGCAGGTTCGAGTCCTGTTCTGGGCACTTTTTTCTCTTCATGCGCAGGTGGTGAAATTGGTATACACGCTACTTTGAGGGGGTAGTGCCGGTTACGGCGTGTGAGTTCGAGTCTCATCCTGCGCACCAATCATTTCTTTACATACGGTTCCGTATGAATATTTGTCACCGTTTTTGCTCCGAATTTTTCTCTTAAACTGATTTCAATCTCAGTTGCTACATCATGTGATTTCACAAAGCTGATGTCTTTATCTAATTTAATGTGCACGTCAATCGCGAAGATATTACCTATTTTGCGTGTTTTCAGATTATGTTGAAAGATAACATCCGGGTGTGCTTCAATTGTTTCAATTATTGATTTCTCCGTTTCCAGAGGCAATGACTTTTCGAGCAATTCATGTATACTGGGCATCCCGAGTTCAAAAGCAACTTTGAGAATAAAAAAACTGACAATTACCCCGGCAATGGGGTCGAGTATCCGCCATGTTTCGCCTAAAAATATTGCTCCGGAAATGCCGAGGGCAGTCCCGATGGATGAAAAAGCATCTGAACGATGATGCCATGCATTGGCTATTACAGCATTACTTTTAATTTTATCACCCACAATCTTCGTGTACCAGAATAACGCTTCTTTGAAGATAATTGATATAATTGCTGCAAACAATGCCAGGTAGGTAGGTTGTTCCAGTACTCCACCATTAACAACCTGTATTATTTTGGACAGTCCACTCCAGAAAATACCAATCCCCACCAATATCAAAGCCAGACTAATCAACAAGGTGGCAAAAGTTTCATACTTGCCATGACCATACCGGTGATCTTCATCTTTTTCTTTTCCTGATATGCCAATGAAAATAATCACAAACAGGTCAGTAATAAAATCGGACAACGAATGAATACCATCCGCAACCATGGCAGTACTTTTACCTAAAAAACCGGCAATAATCTTCAATATGGTTAAAACCATATTAACTGCAAATCCAACCCAGGTAACTTTCCTGGCTTCCTTTACTCTATTCATGATTATCATTTAATGTGAACAATTTTCGAAGCAACAACTCTCATTTTTTGTTTCGAATTCTATGGTTGCATGTTGAATATTCAAGGTTTTTAGTTTATCCCGGATTTTGTTCTTCAATACGGATATTTCATCCAGTGTGAGGGATTTATTTAATACAACATGGGTGGTTACCACATTATATTCTCCATCAA
>JAQVNN010000124.1 GCA_028703105.1 Paludibacter sp.
CAGAAAAAAGGCAAAAAACGCATGAAGCAAATCGGATCCGTAGAAGTTCCTCAAAAAGCTTTTTTGGCGGTACTGAAGCTGGATTAAATTCATCCGTTCTTTTATCTACACGCAGCAAGAGTAATTTTCAATATCGCCCATGTGCTAATGATATGTTGTAGAACATATTAAATAATTTGCATTACAGATATATAAGGCTTTATTTTGAAATATTATATTTTTAATTAAAAAATCAATTACCTTATGAGACGAATGAAAAACACGAAGAGAAAAGTGGCCACGCTGATCGCTTTGGCTGTCTGCACAGTTGGTCATACATAAATCACTGTGACAAGCGATGGAAATGTGGGTGTTGGAATCAACAATCCCTTGTCAAAGTTGAGTATCAACACAGAAGGAGACTCCCTACACGCTGTACGCATAGAAAATCCGATGACTAATCACGGATCTATTGGCTTATATGCAACATCAGCGGTTCTACCTCCGGCTTGTAGTGGTAATCTTTATAGAGCTATTCAAGGATCTGTAACTCCCGGATATGGCACTACATTTGGGTTGTACGGTAAAAGCGCGAATGCGACACCTCAATATAGTGGACAAGCCTTTGGTGTGTGCGGTGAGGCCGGTAACGCAACAAATGGCTGGAATTATGGAGTTTGTGGATTTCTTTCAGGTAGTAATAACGGTGCAGCCATTTTTGGAAAAACCCAGGGTAGTGGATGGGGAGAGAATACACAAGGGAGATTTGCCGGCTATTTTGTTGGTAATGTTTACGTAAGCGATGTGCTTACCGTTGGTATAAAACCAGGCAGCAATCCCGTTTATTCGTTGGAAGTAGATGGCGATGCCAGCGTAGTTTCTCTATATGAATCCTCCGATTCAAATTTAAAAGAAAACGTAGTCAACCTGCCTGGCGCTCTTGACAACCTGAAGCAACTCAGAGGAGTCACATATAACTTCAAAAAGCCGGAAGCAATATCGTCCGATCTAAGCGGTTCAATAGACACTGGCGAAGTCGAGGTTAATAATCCCCTGGAAGTGGATTCCTTACGTTACAACAGGAAGCGAATCGGATTCCTTGCCCAAGAACTACAAACCTATTATCCCGAATTGGTGCGTGAAGACGGAGATGGTATGCTTTCCATCAATTACACAGGCTTGATCCCTGTTATTGTGGAGGCCATCAAAGAGCAAGACAAAATCATTAATGAATTGAAACAGGAAGTAAAAAGCCTTCAATCGGCTATGTTGTCGATCGGAGTAACACGAGAAGAACTAATTGCTCCTCTAAAAAGCGACACCCTTACAGAATGTGCTGTTTTATTCCAAAACGCTCCCAATCCCTTCAGCACATCTACCGAAATCAGGTATTACCTGCCTGAACAAGTACAACAAGCATACTTGTACATCTTTAATATGCAAGGTACATTGTTGAAAACAACAAAACTCAACGAAAGAGAATACGGACAGATTACTATCAACGCATCCGAACTTAATCCTGGTATGTATATTTACAGTTTGGTTACAGACGGAAAAGAAGTAGATACAAAAAGGATGATATTAACGGAATAACGGAGGATATATTTTATGAAAACAAAAATACTATTCATACTTTTCTCCATGACAATATTGTTGGGATTTAGTCAGGATGCGTATTATTGGCATAAATCAAAGAAAGTTGTACTAAAAAAAATAGCGGAGAAAAGATTTATCATTTTTAATGGAGAAATAGAAGAGGCTGATTTGAGAAATTTTCTTAATATTCCAACATTTGAGAAAGTAATCAATAAAGGAAACACTGTTCTTGGGAATTCAGTAATTCCATATAAAAATAGAATTTCAGCCATAGATACTTGGATGGTTCTCGAAGATTCTTTATTTCTGACTACCGACCTTAAGAGACAAGATGAAATCATCTATGAATCTAGTTGTTATTGTACAGAAGAAAATGTTGAATTGGCCTTTACTAATTTATTTTATGTCAAATTGTTTGATAAATCTGACATAGAATTGTTGGAAATAATGACTAATAAACATAATGTTATGATTATGGGCAATAATCAAAGCATTCCATTGTATTACACTCTGGCGTGTTCCAAAAATTCCGGCGGAAATGCGATGCAAATGGCAAATCTTTTCTATGAATCCGGTTGTTTTGAGCTTGTTGAATATGATTTTTTTGGTTTTGAGGGCCTGCTTGCCTGCGTAAACGACAGTTTGTTTCAATATCAGTGGGATCTTAACAATACAGGGTTTCGCGGAAGTCCGGTTGGTTTGGATATAAATTTTTGTCAGGCCAGGGAGATTACAACAGGCATTCCTTCGGTTAAAGTAGCTGTTTTTGATACGGGAATTGATAAAGAACACCCTGATTTAAATAATATTGATTCTGCAAGTTGTGATGTTGAATCACCATTATTATCGCCTAGTGAATTATATCGAGCTCATGGAACATGTTGCGCAGGAACAATAGGAGCATGTACGAACAATAATAAAGGAATAGCAGGAATAGCTCCCGGATGCAAATTAATGGCGATTAGCTCAAGTTTTAGTTGGAATTTTATGCAAAAGGCCGCAGGGGGCATTAATTTTGCGTGGCATAATGGGGCAGCTGTTATCAGTAATTCTTGGGGAGGGCCAAATTATGATCTTCCTGAGAGTGAACCTTTTGAAAAAGCTATTGATAGCGCCTTAATCTATGGCAGAGGTGGTTTAGGCACAGTTATTGTTTTTGCATCGCATAATAAAGATTGTACTCAGATTTATTATCCGGCCAGTTATAGCGATAGTATTTTGGTTGTAGGAGGGAACACCCCATATGGAGAAAGAATCAATCCTGAATGTTATTATTATGGTGCCACCTGTGATTGGGGTTCCAATTACGGACAAAAATTGGATATTGTTGCTCCCGGATGTTGGATGTTTTCTACGGATATTCACGGTGCTGCCGGATATCGTGATGGAAGTGAACCTTATAGTGTCGGACCAGATTATTTTGAAAATTGGCACGGCACATCTGCATCCTGTCCTATTGTTGCGGCAGTTGCGGCTTTGGTTTTATCGAGAAATACGCATCTAACACAAAAACAAGTTGTTGATGTCATTGAATCGACTGCTCAAAAAGTTAGTTCAGAGGACATATACGACTATCAAATCACCGCTGGGAGACCCAACGGAACCTGGCATGAGGAAATGGGGTATGGAATGGTGGACGCCTATGCTGCTGTGATGGCTTGCCCAACCACCTATTTTGAGAATAAAAGTATTAATACAGATACCGAGGTTGTCGGTTGCGATGTTGATATACAAAATGTAAGCGTTGGCAATAATGCTAAACTGGACATCGAAGCAAGAGGTAACATTACTATTACCGGCCCATTTGAAGTTAATCTTGGGTCGGAACTTGTATTACACTGATTTCGTCATTATTATAATATCAATAATTTTCAAAAACAAACGATTTGAAATGAAAACACGCATTCTTCTAACATCCATAGTATTGTCTTTAATAGGGATTGGGGTATATGCTCAGGATTACTATTATTGGGAGAATCATCAGAAAAAGGAGCTGACTTTATTGCCTGCTTCTGTACAGTATGTTATGTATGATTTTGAGATGGACACAACCGACCTGAAAAACCTGTTGGGAATACCCGGAATACAAATCATTCTTTCCGGTCGTACTTACTATGGGAATAATTATGGCAGAGGTATTGAGGAATACAATTATGCCCTTCTTGAAGACAGTTCGCTGATAAACACTGATCTTGCAGTGTATCCCGAAATATCGTATGTATCAAAAAACCGTTATCTTGATTCAAAAGGTCGGGAACTATTGGCTGGTGAAATGTTTTATGTGGAAATACTGGACGCTGATTCAATGGATCTCCATTTGTTAGATTCTATGGCGCTTGCTAATCGGGTTGACTATTTAGGATACTTTCTTTACGACTTTTATGCCCTTAAATGTACAAAGGAATCGGCCGGTGATGCGCTTGAAATGGCCAATTTGTTTTATGAGAGTGGTTTATTTGGATATGTTGAGGCAGGCCTAAATATTGTACATGGTGAATCACTTTTAGAAATTAAAGCCTTGGAACAATTACCGCTAAATTTATACAGTTCCACCGGAGAACTCATCATAGTCCCTCCCTCAGGATCCCGTCTGCTTGAATTATATTCCGTTCAGGGAATTAAGATCGGTTCGTACATTTTGAACGAGGAAAAAACGTTCAGGCTGGCATTGCCTCCGGGCATGTACTTGTATAAGATATATGCCGGTAAAAATTATTCCGGTAAAGTATTGTTGCCCTGAGAAAGAGAATGAGGCGCTTTTCTCGTGGCCTAATTATATGGTTCAATATAAAATATTTAAACATCATGAAAAACTTAAACATGCTTCCACTTATTGGCATTATCCTGACATTTTGTTCCTGCTCACAGGAACAAGAGAGGGATATGCCGGCATTGAACAAGCAGACGATTGGGGGCTATGTTCAAAAAGGACCCTTTCTGAATGGAACGTCCATTAGTGTTTCGGAGTTTTCTGAAGAATGGGTTCCGACGGGGAGGAATTTTTCTACCCAAATTACCGATAACAAGGGGACCTTTGAATTGTTGAATCTGACTTTGGTTTCTCCTTACGTCGAATTGGAAGCGGACGGCTTCTACTACAATGAGGTGACAGATGAAAATGCCACTGCTCAACTGACCTTGTATGCTTTATCCGATTTGTCCGATACAAACAGTCTAAATGTTAATGTACTCACTCACCTGGAAA
>JAQVNN010000125.1 GCA_028703105.1 Paludibacter sp.
CCCGTGCTCAAGAACCACGGTGGCGCCAAAATGAGCATCTCCATGAAAAACCTCATGGGTATCGTGTGGGACAGGCGGTTCTTCCATGCCAACAACCTGCAACAATGCATTGCCGACATCAGTACCCTCAGCAAAAAACCGGTACTGAACGTGGTAGATGCTTATCGGTTGATGAAGACCAACGGTCCCCGCGGCCGTTCTCAAGCCGACGTGGTGCTCTCCAAAGGGCTGTTCCTCTCGCAGGACATGGTTGCCGTCGATACCGCCGCCACCAACTTTTTCAACCAGGTACGCGACATGCCCCTGGCGGATGTGGCGCATATCGGCATTGCATCAGGGATGAAGGTTGGGACGATGGAGTTGGATAAGTTGAAGATTAAACGGGTGAAGATATAGTCGCCGGACACCAGACACCAGACACCAGAGACTGGCGACTGGCGACCGAAAACTGGAGACATAAAATTATGCTTAAAACAATCAGAATAACCTTATCCCTTCTCTTCTTCTCCCTTATCACAATCTTCTTTTTAGATTTCACGGGGAAGTTACCGCACGAATTTCATGCGCTGGAGATGATACAGTTTGTACCGGCTTTGTTGGCGATGAACTGGATTATAATATTAGTTCTGCTGGTGCTAACGGCTCTTTTCGGGCGGGTGTACTGCTCGTCTGTTTGCCCGCTGGGGGTATATCAGGATATTGTGGGCTGGCTCCGGAAAAGGCTTACGAACAAGAAGCATAAAAGAAGGTACAAATACCTGCAAGCCCTGAACATCCTGCGCTGGTCGTTACTGGGAGCTACCGTCATTGCTTTTTTGTTCGGATTTTCATTTTTAGTTGGTTTACTCGATCCTTACAGTACTTTCGGACGCATCATGGTACATGTATTCAAACCTGCCTATTTAGCCGGGAATAATCTATTGGCGTCTCTGTTGATTCCTGCCGGCAATTTTACCTTTTACAAAGTAGGCGTTTATCTCCTCAGTCTCAGTTCCACCCTCATCGCGCTGGTCACCCTGGTTATCATCAGCATCATGGCCTGGCAAAACGGTCGGATTTATTGCAACACAGTTTGTCCTGTCGGCACCCTGCTGGGCTTCATCAGCAAACATGCCCTCTACCAAATCAGGTTCGACTCCGAAAACTGTACCCTCTGCGGTCGGTGTGCCCGCGCCTGCAAAGCCTCCTGCATCGATTTCAAAAACATGACCGTAGATGCGTCAAGATGCATCAATTGTTTTAATTGCATAGAAGAATGTAAAGAGGCGGGATTGAAATACCGTTTAAATACCCCAACAACAAAACGTAGAGACGTACGGCCGTACGTCTCTACAACACGTCGCAACAACCGCCGTCGTTTCTTCTCCACCCTTGGCCTCACCCTCCTTGCAGTGGGAAAATTGCTGGCAGATAAAACCTTGCGATTGGGTCCCCCCAAAAAAGTGGGTCGCACACAACCGATTATGCCTCCGGGGGCATTTGACATAGAGAAATTTTCAAGGCAATGTACCTCTTGCCATCTGTGTGTAAGCAAATGTCCGGCATAGGTCATTAAACCGGCTTTTCTCGAATACGGTATTGGTGGAATGATGCAACCCATGTTGGATTTCAAACATCAGTTTTGCAACTACGACTGCACCATCTGTGCCGATGTATGTCCGACCGGCGCCCTGACTCACCTCGATCAGGAGACCAAGCACTACACCCAAATCGGCAGGGTACAGCTATACCTCGAAAACTGCATTGTGTACACCGACGAGACCAGTTGCGGTGCCTGTTCCGAACACTGTCCCACCCAGGCGGTACACATGGTACCCTACAAATGTCACCTCACCATCCCCGAAATTAACCACAATATTTGTGTCGGCTGCGGTGGCTGCGAGTTTATTTGTCCAGCCCAACCCTGGAAAGCCATTTTCGTGGAAGGCATTAGCACGCACAAGACCATTGAAATTAAACACGAAGAAGTGGAGGCTGTTGAGGTTGATGATTTTGGATTTTAGACTGTAAACATTTGCTATTTCCCATCTCAAAAAAAAACATTACTTTTGTCGCAATTTTTTTACAATCTTGCCCTAATATTTTCAAACGCTAAATATCGACATCATGCAAACCATTCAGATACACGATAAAAAGTTTGTTCTTTCTATTAAAGAAGACGAAATTCAAGCAGCAGTACGGCGTGTTGGAGAAGCCATCAACAGGGATTTGGCAGAAACGAATCCCTTATTTATTTGTGTGCTGAATGGTGCTTTTATGTTTGCAGGCGATTTGATGAAAATTGTGAACTTCCCCTGCGAGATTACTTTTGTGAAGCTTTCTTCTTACGAAGGAATATATACTTCCGGAAATGTGAAAGAGGTCATCGGGTTGAATGAGAGTGTTGTTAACCGGAACATTGTGGTGGTAGAGGATATCGTAGATACGGGTATTACCATGGAAAAAATCATTGGTTCATTGCAGGCCAAAGGAGCAAAAAGCATCAAGGTAGCCACTTTTTTGCAAAAACCTGAAGCTCTGCAACGTGACATCAAGGTGGATTATGTGGCCATGAAAATACCCAACCAATTTATTGTAGGGTATGGACTGGATTATGATGGGTATGGAAGAAATTTGAAGGAAATTTATACGGTTGTGTAAATAAAGATCTAAAGTCTTTCGACATTCGACTTTTGACTTCAGACTTTTGACTTCAGACCGTAGATATTAATAAAAGGTATATAAAAAAGATGTTAAACATTATTATTTTTGGAGCGCCGGGTTGTGGAAAAGGAACACAAAGCGTGTTGATTATTGAAAAATTCGGATTGAAGCATTTTTCCACCGGTGAGTTATTGAGAAAAGAGATCGAGGCTAAAACAGCCCTTGGGATGGAAGCAGATAAATATATTTCAAAAGGAAATTTGGTGCCTGATGAGATGATTATCGATGTGATTACCAACGCTGTTCAACAGTTGGATGCGGATTGCAAGGGAATTATCTTCGATGGTTTTCCCCGGACGGTGAAGCAGGCCGAGGAATTGGAAAAACTGATGAACGGCTTAGGTAAACCAACTACTGTGTTGATTGACCTTCAGGTGTCTAACCGTGAACTTATCAGCCGGCTTTTAACCCGTGGAAAAACTTCCGGCAGAAGCGACGACAACCTTGAAACCATCAAGAAAAGATTGGATGTGTACGCTACTAAAACAACTCCCGTAAACGAATACTATCAGTCCCTGAATAAATATGCTGCCATCGATGGACTCGGAACAGTAGAGGAGGTGTTTGAGAGGATTGAGGCGAAGCTTCGATAGTGGTCAGTGGTTAGTGAATAATTATACTCTCAGTGGATTCAACTCTAAATATTATTAACCACTATCCATTATCCACTAACCACTAAAAAATTACTACCTTTGCACAACACCAATAAAGTTCGTCATGGCTTCTTCCAATTTTGTTGATTACGTGAAAATATACTGTCGCTCCGGCAAAGGGGGTGCAGGTTCTGCGCATTTCCACCGCGAGAAGTTCGTTGCCAAAGGGGGACCGGATGGAGGAGATGGCGGTCGGGGCGGTCACATCATCTTGCGTGGTAACAAAAACTACTGGACTCTGATTCACCTGAAATATGCCCGCCACGTGTATGCTGGCGACGGCGAACAGGGAAGCAGTAGCCGCAGTTTTGGGAAAGATGGCACTGACAGGTTCATTGAAGTGCCCTGTGGGACGGTGGTGTATGATGCTGAAACCGGAGCGTTTTTGTGTGACATCACGGAGGATGGTCAGGAGGTAATTTTGTTGAAAGGTGGCCGTGGCGGATTAGGCAACTGGCATTTTCGTACGGCGACCAATCAAACGCCCCGTTTTGCGCAACCGGGAGAACCTCGTATCGAAAAAGCAGTAATTCTTCAGCTGAAGGTATTAGCCGATGTGGGATTAGTAGGTTTTCCGAATGCAGGCAAATCGACCCTGCTGTCGGTAGTATCGGCAGCCAAACCGGAAATTGCCGATTATCCGTTCACGACCCTGGTGCCGAACTTAGGTATCGTTTCTTACCGCGACAACCAGTCATTCGTGATGGCCGACATACCGGGTATCATTGAAGGGGCTTCGGAAGGTAAGGGATTGGGACTCCGCTTTCTGCGACACATCGAGCGAAACTCCATCCTGCTATTTATGGTTCCCGCGGATAGTGAGGACATCAAAAAAGAATACCAGATACTGCTGAACGAACTTAATACGTATAATCCTGAACTGGCAACCAAACAACGGATACTCGCCATTACCAAAAGCGATATGCTGGATGAGGAACTCATAAAACAGATGAAAACTGAACTACCGGAAGGTGTTCGTACCGTGTTTATTTCATCGGTGAGTGGCTTGGGTATCATGGAGTTGAAGGACCTGATTTGGGAAGAACTGAACAAAGAATCGAATAAAATTGTTGATCTGGTGCATCGTCCGATGGTTATCGAGCCTCATGTAAATGAAGAGGAGGAAGAGTTTTTGAATGAAGAGGAGGCGGAAGATAGGGATGATTTCTTCGACGAAGAGGACGACGACGATATCAGCAAATATAAAGGCATAGGTTGGGACGACCTGTAAAAAGATGCTTGATCAGACTACCATCGATAAAATCAACGATGCCGCCAGGATTCAGGATGTGGTGTCGGATTACGTTACCCTGCGCAAACGTGGGGCGAACCTGATCGGGCTATGTCCCTTCCACAACGAAAAAACACCTTCTTTCAGTGTCTCTC
>JAQVNN010000126.1:0-2960 GCA_028703105.1 Paludibacter sp.
GGAAATAGTTATTACCAATTATTTATGACATCTTTAAGTTCAATGTCGAATATTAAAGTTGAATATGGAGGAATTGCACCAGAACCATCATCGCCATATCCCAGTTTGGCCGGAATATAGAGAATAAGACGACCTCCTTCTCTAATTTTAGGAAGACCTTCCTTCCATCCTTTTGACATCGTAGATAAACGCAGATAAATTGTCTTGTTTTCAAAGGATTCACCGGTAATTAGTTTGCCGGAATACTTGACATAAATGACACTTTCGATGTTTGGCTTGGCATAATATCCTTCATGAATCATACGATAACACAACCCGCTTTCGGTTACGAAAAAATCAGGGTCGTCTTTATTTTCGTTTTTGAATTTTTCCAGCCAATTTTCATTGAGTGTTTTCCAGTCTCCGTATTTGTCTTCATCACAGGATGAAAGAAACAGAACTGATATCAGGAGGATAAAAATATGTTTAAGTTGAAATCGCATAGGGTTATTTAAGTGTTTAATATTTCCGGTGATGTGTTGGAATCTTCGTTATACTTTGGTTTAATCGTTTTGTTGATTTTACTGTTTGTTTTTTTGTTTAATTGTTTCATTTGGGCTGAAAAGGACTTTCCTGCAAATGCCGGCATGCTTCTTTTTGGTCCCCATCCTGAAAAATTGAGCGGTAAAGTTACAAAATTTTTTATACTTCCCGGCACCATGTCCATTGTTTTGCGATTGGAACTCACCAGGCTGAATCCTTTCATCATCATCTTTTCAGCGGCCGGACGCAATCCCTGCTCAACGCTTTTCCTGCGGTTTGTTAGCAGTATGTCAGTCAGCGGTATTTTAACCGGACAAACTTCTACGCATTTACCACAGAGGGTAGAGGCGAAGCTGAGGTGAGAGAAATCTTTAAATCCCTTCAGAAAAGGCGTAAGAACTGAACCAATCGGACCGCTGTAAGTGGTGTCGTAAGTATAACCGCCAATGGTTTTGTACACCGGACAGGCATTCAAACAGGCTCCACACCGGATGCAGGCTAAAGATTCATACGCCTCGACATCTTCAAAAACAGTGGTACGACCATTGTCGAGTAGGATTACGTACATTTTTTTCGGACCGTCTGTTTCGTTCGGTTTTCGGGGCCCTGTGAAAATGGTATTGTATGCAGTCAACTGCTGACCGGTACCATGAGCCGCCAGTAAAGGGTAGAACAACCCAAGTTGACTCATCTTCGGGATAATTTTTTCAATCCCGGCAATCACGATATGAACTTTCGGGAAGGCGGTAGTCATCAATCCGTTGCCTTCATTTTCAGTTACCGAAACACCGCCAATATCCGCTATCAGAAAGTTGGCGCCGGTTACGCCGATATCAGCACTGGTATATTTCTTACGTAGTAAAACCCGCACATATTCAGTCAGTTCCTCTGGTGTACTGTTCAACGGTGTGCCGAATTGCTCATGAAACAACGCCGCGATGTCTTCTTTCGATTTATGCATGGCGGGTGTTACGATGTGATAGGGTTTTTCGCCCGCTACCTGCACAATGAACTCACCCAAATCCGTTTCAATGGATTCACATCCTACCGACTCAACCATGTGATTCAACTCGATTTCTTCGGTAGTCATGGATTTGCTTTTTACCAGCAGAGTCGCCCTGTTTTTTTTTAATATCCTGATGATGTGTTGGGTTGCTTCTGCGTCGTCTGTGGCCCAAAGGACTTCAGCTCCATTGTGCCGGCAATTTTCTTCAAACTCAATCAGGTATTTATCCCAGTTGTTCAACACCTCTCTTTTGATGGCTGCGGCCTTGTCTTTAGCAAGTTCCACATTTTTATAACGGGCCATGCCAGCGCCAACAGCTTTATCATACCTGCCGATGTTAAAATCAATCGTTTTGCGGTGATTGACATCAAAGGCAATTTTTTCAGATGCTGTTTTAAATTCCCGGGCTTTCATGGATTGGCCGTTAAGTTGAATTATTTTTTCAGTACAAAAGTATAGCTTCCAATCAAATCACCATCGGTAAAGAAGTCAACCCGGTAAGTTCCGGCATACAGGATTTCTTCCACATGCCAGTAAATCACATCCTGTAACGCTTCACCGCCATACTCGTAATCTTTTTTGGCTGAGTAACCGATTTTCCTGTTTTCAAAGGAAAAAACATTGTTATTGTCTTTGGTCAACAACTCCCCATCAGGACGGGTAATCCGAATATACATAACCTTTTTACCCGGATCGGCAGTTATGTTTTTGGCAATGGTATAATCAAACTGCAGATGGGCGATGCGACTGAAAATGCCGGTTTTCCTGTTTCTGTCGTTGAGTGTGGTAACATTAAATTGCACCACTTCTAATTTGGAAGCCCGGGTAACCACCTCGCTTAAGTTTTCTTTTTCTTTGGCTAATTGTTCAACCGTTTGCGAAGTTTCCTGGTATTTCAGTTTAATCTGGGTGTTTTCGGTGCGTAATTGCTGATTTTCAGTGTTTAAAGAGTCGATCTGAGCCACTAAATGCATCATGATTTTCCTGACAGAATCCAGTTCATCTCTTAGTTCTTTAATTTTTCGGGCATTAGTTGCACGGGTTTTTCTTAATTCTTCCAATAACTCCTGAACCCTTGCCTTCTCGCTGTCTAATTGTTGCAATAAAGAGTCGTTCCGGATGGTGGAAGTGTAACCGTCAAACTGATAGGTCAGATCAACAAATTCATCTTCAACGCGCTCTTTTTCCTGGTTCATGATTTCAGTCACCTCTTCGAGTTCCAGCTCTTTTTGTTTCGCGTCGCTGTAGAAATAATAAACGATGCCGGCTAATACCAGTACGACTAAAATCAGTACAATGATAATCAGATTTCTCGATTTGAACATAATTCTATTTAAAGCAATGATATGATTTTCTCCAGTTGAATTCCCCTGGAGCCTTTAATTAATATTGTATAATTCTCGGGGCATTGTTTTTTGAGTAATGCTGAAAG
>JAQVNN010000126.1:3060-4707 GCA_028703105.1 Paludibacter sp.
GTTCGCAGCTGTAAAAGAGTCAGCGGAACGCCGATGTGGTTATTCAGGTTTCCCTGTGTATAATGAATCTTGTATTTTTCTTTTAATACGGAAGCAATCAGCTCTTTGGTCGTGGTTTTCCCGTTCGTGCCGGTGATGCCGATAATTTTGACTCCCACTTCTTTTCTGTGCCGGGTTGCCAGTTCCTGCAACGATTTCAGTACATCTTTCACGACAATATAGCGATCATCCCGGGCAAATTCCGGCTCATCAATCACCGCGTAGGCGCAACCTTTTTCTAATGCTGTTGAGGCAAACTCATTCGCGTTGAATTTATCACCTTTTAGCGCGAAGAAAATGGACCCGGCCGGACAATTGCGGCTATCGGTTGTGATGACAGGATGTTCAAGGAAGATGTCGTAAAGTCCCATGACAATAAACCTTAATAGGGTGATTTATTTGAGTTGGTATCCGAAAGTAACATACCACTGACCTTGCGTGATGCGGTCGTTTTTGGTGCGGTCTAAACTATTGAGACCCCAGTCGTAGCCACTTTTCAGGATAAACTGACGCCACTGCACGCCACCCCCTGCACCCAACTGAAAGTTGATACGATACAGGTTATTCTTGTAAAGGTTATATTTCCCGGGCTGAATGCCGGTTTCATTGGTTAAATATTCACTCAAATCAGATTTTACCCTTTGATTTTGAATGATTCCAATTTGAATATTGGGACCGGCAAATCCAAACATCTTGAAATCTTTAAAAAGCGGTTGGTTGTAAACTATCCTTACTGGTATTTCAAGGGCATGGCTCCAGGTATTATATACCACGCTATCTTTAACGACACCGTATTTTTGAATTTTATTCGAATAACCGATGTTATAAAACAATCCGGTTTGAAATCCGAAGTTGTATTTCAGGTCAAATTCTGCTTGTCCTCCCAACCGGATGGCATCGAAATAAGTTTCACTGGTTGACTGTCCGGTTCTTTTAGGATTGAAATAGCCACCTTCCAGTGTAATTTTCTGGGCATACAACTGACCTGTAAAGCATAAAAGCGTAAATAAGATTGCGCTGAAGATTGTTTGTCTCATATAGCATGAAAAGATTATCGATGTATTTTGGAGCACAAAGATAATTTTTTTACTTGGGTTTGTGTAATTTTTTTGATGATTGTTAAGGTTTTCAGAACTAATCAGGTAAATCTGATTTGAGATGGGAGTTAAATGGGGGGATTCATCACGTTTTTTGAAGTAAGTGCATTTAATCATTATCTGTCATTAAATTATATCTTAACTTGATGTCCAGTTTTTGGGGAGTATCTCAAATTTGTAAGAATTAATTTTCAGACAGGATTAACAGGATTAACAGGTAAAAGAATGTGCATAAAACGTGTAAATCCTGTAAATATCCTGTAAATCCTGTCTGAAAATATTAACCTGTCAGTTTTCATATCACGATAATCTGTTTAATCTCAGAAATACACTGTTGAATTTATAAATGTAACCAATCCGGATATTTTTGATGTGGTAAAATTACCATATTGTTCTCCAGATAAATTACACCATTTCCCATTACCCAGTTCGAACTGATAATAGCCGTTTATCCCAACCCCTACAAAGCAAGATCCTATCTGAAATTTTCTTTTTATTTCTACTCCCGGTT
>JAQVNN010000039.1:0-6021 GCA_028703105.1 Paludibacter sp.
TTTATTTCAGAATCTTTTATAACGGAAAACTGAACGAAATATGGAGAGATATTCAGACACGCTCCTTACTGATTTGTTTCTTTTTGGGGAGTCTTATTTTTTCTGTACTGTTAACGTATTCCCCTTCGGTTCAGGAACCATTCAGGGAAGGTGTTTTTCAGTATGTCAGTGCCATTTCTACCACAGGATGGCAGACGTCTAATATTCATTTGTGGGACGATCGTTCTTTTTTGATGATTATTTTTGGGGCGATGATCATTGGTGGCGCCTGGGGAGGTACGGTCGGGGGCATAAAAATCTATCGTGTAGTATTTCTCCTGAAAGGGATTCGTTGGCATGTTAAAAAAATATTCTTTTCTCCCCATACGATTAAAACCATGAAATTTGACCAAAGGGTAATGATGCCTGATGAAATTAATGAGGAGTTGAATAATACGGGGATATTTGCATTGACTTTTTTACTCGTCATTTTGGTATCTACTTTTTTGACTACTTTCTTTTTGCCCGATCATTTTACTTTTTTTGATGCACTTTTCGAATCAGTGGCTGCCCAATCTACAGCGGGTTTATCAGTTGGTATCACCGACCCTGCAATGCATCCGGTAGTTGAAATTATTTATATTTTTCAAATGTGGGTAGGTCGATTAGAGATATTTCCCGTGCTTGCTTTGTTCCATATTACCTTTTTTGGTGCAAATCCAAAAATTCCTTAATCAGAGAATAAAGCCATATAATAGATAAATACTTGTGAGTTGGTTGTTGAGTGTTTTAATTCATGTATTTTTGTGTGAAAATAATCTGAATATATTATAATGAAAAGACATTTTTCTTCTTCGTGGTATGAATATCTCATTGTCATTTTTATTGTAGTTGTGTCAAGTCTGATATGCTATTTTATTACAGATCTTGCGGGCTATCGGGTAGTGTCATTTGTTTTGCTTTTTGTTGTTTCTCTTCTCGCTTTTATATATGGAACCGGGCCTGTATTGCTTGCATCTGCACTCAGCGCTTTGATATGGAACTTTTTCTTCATTCCTCCTCATTTAACATTACACATTGATAATACGGAAGATATGTTGATGTTTGTTATGTTCTTTATTGTCGCTTTGTTGAATGGGGTTTTAACTTCACAGGTGCGTCAAAGGGAATCAGTCATTAAGCAGCGGGAAGAGAGGACACAGGCATTATTCCAGTTGACAAAGAGTTTGTCAGAAGAAAATGATATCAGCAAATTAAAAAAAATGATTGTTGTGGGTATCAGAAAGTATTTTCACATCGATTCCATGGTTTTTCTCTCAGATGATATTGATGCCTTGAATACAGATGGAGTGAAAACTGTAACTTCTATGCCTCACAATGAAATTGTTGCGATGATGGATTGTTTTAACCGGTCTGAGCCCGGAGGTCGCTATTTTTCTCTTTATCCAGATAATCGCTATTCTTATTATCCGATGATAGGAAATCATATGAAAACGGGAATGATTGTATTGCTCCATCAGAATAAATTTACCGACGATGAAATGCAGTTTTGGGAAGCTTATCTTAGCCAGATATCAGGGAGGTTTGAACGGGAAATATTAAATAGAATCGCTCAAAAAGCTTTCATATTAGATGAATCTGATAAACTCTATAAAACTTTGTTTAACTCGGTTTCGCATGAATTCAGAATCCCGGTAACCACAATTCTGGCAGCAACGGATACTTTGATGTCGGAACAATATCCTGAAAATGTGCAGTTACAGTTGTTGACAGAGATTAATATCGCTTCCATACGTTTGAATCAGTTGATTGAAAATCTGTTGAATATATCAAGGCTGGAGTCAGGTCGGTTATCACTCAGGGTCAACTGGTATGATTTTCATGATGTTATTAATGAAGTTACGAAAACCTTAAAGCAGGAATTACAGTATTATCATTTAACCGTCAATATTCCGGATGATCTGCCTATGGTAAAAATTGATTTCGGATTAATTGAGCAGGTCATACATAATTTGCTTCTGAATGTCACTCAGTATGTTCCTCAAAATACCGATATTATTGTTGATGTCCACTTGTCGGGTGAAATACTTACTATTAAGATAAAAGATCAGGGTAGTGGTTTTTCTTTTGATGATATTACCCACATTTTTGATAAATTTTACAGAGGAAAATCCGACAAAACAGGCGGAACAGGATTAGGGTTGTCCATAGTCAAAGGCTTTATTGAAGCGCACAAAGGAAGTGTTGTCGTTTACAATCATCCTTCCGGAGGAGCAGTTTTCGAAATAAAAATACCGGTAGAGTTCTCAAATGTTAATGATGTTGAAAAATTATCATGAGTCAATTAGAAAAGATATTAATCATCGATGATGAAGTTCAAATAAGGAGATTATTGGAAATTACATTGTCAGCCAGCGGGTATAAGGTTTATGAAGCCTCAACAGCAAAAGAAGGGTGTGTTTTAGCTGCTTCGGTTAGTCCATCGCTAATCATACTTGATCTCGGATTGCCTGATGCCGATGGACAGGATGTCTTGCTAAGATTAAGGGAATGGTACACAAATCCGATCATCATTTTATCCGTCAGGAATTCCGAAGATGATATTGTTCGGGCGTTGGATTCCGGAGCAAATGATTATCTGACAAAACCCTTCAGAACCGGTGAATTATTAGCCCGTATGAGGGCCGCAAGCCGTAAAACAGAAGGTGAACAAGAAGCTGTGCTGGATTTTGGAGATCTCAGGATCGATCTTTCAAGGCATTTGGTAATACTCAAAGATGTAATTATTAAGTTAACAACAACAGAATATTCATTATTGGTGCTTTTAGCAAAGAATGAAGATCGTGTGCTAACGCATGCCTTTATTTTAAAGGAAGTATGGGGGTACCACTATGCCGATCAGCCTCAATGTCTGAGGGTATTTGTAGCTCAGTTGAGAAAGAAGATTGAAGAAGATCCGGCCAGGCCAAGGTATCTGATAACGGAGCCGGGGATTGGGTATCGGTTTCGGGGGGAATAGAAATTTAAAAACCTGTCAGGATTGACAATCCTGACAGGTTTAATACCATAAAATTACAAACGTGCTTTTATCGCCTTTGTCGCTTCCTCAAACCCTGGTTTTTCGAGCAAGGCAAACATGTTTTTTTTGTATGCTTCCACGCCGGGCTGGTCGAATGGGTTGACACCTAAGATGTAACCGCTGATACCGCAGGCTTTTTCGAAGAAATACAATAACTGTCCGAGGTAGAACTCATTCAGTTTTGGCAATTCTATTTTCAGGTTGGGTACGCCACCATCGATGTGAGCCAGCAAAGTACCCAATTCGGCCATTTTGTTTACTTCATCCACTCTTTTGCCGGCCAAGAAGTTCAGTCCGTCCAGGTTGGCATCATCGCTTGGTACCAGTACTTTATGATTTGACTCCTGTACTGAAATGACCGTTTCGAAGATGGTTCTTTCGCCTTCCTGAATCCACTGACCCATGGAGTGTAAATCGGTTGTGAAGTCCACTGCCGCCGGGAAAATACCGAGATTATCTTTTCCTTCGCTTTCTCCGTAGAGCTGTTTCCACCATTCTGAAACAAAATGGAGTTTGGGGTGATAGTTCACCAGAATTTCAATTTTCTTTCCTGTTTTGTACAGTTCGTTGCGCACTGCGGCATACTGAGCAGCGGGATTGTCTTCGAAAGGCGTGTTAACACCACAAAGTTTTTCCATGCTCACGGCACCCTGTACCAACTGGCGGATGTCGAAACCCGCAACAGCAATCGGCAATAAGCCTACCGGTGATAAAACAGAGTAACGACCACCGATATTATCTTCAATCACATAGGTTTTGTAACCTTCCTGAACGGCTAAGGTACGCAATGCACCCCGGGTTTTATCAGTTACTGCAACAATCAGTTTCTGTGCTTCGACTTTTCCCTGTTGCTGTTCCAGTTGTGTTTTCAGTAACCGGAAAGCCAATGCCGGCTCAGTCGTAGTTCCTGATTTTGAAATAGTGATAATGCCGAATTTTTTATTTTTCAGCAGTTCCTGCAACTCATACAAATAATCTTCTCCGATATTTTGACCGGCATATACTACTACAGGCGCTTTTCTATCAGTCTGAAGCCAGTTGAAGCTGTTTGATAATGCATCAATGACAGCTTTAGCACCCAGATAACTTCCTCCTATGCCTATTACAACCACTACCTCGCAATTTTCACGTAAAATTTTTGCTGTATTTTCCACATCAGCCAAATGAGCTTCATCAATGGAAGTTGGCAGATTTAACCAGCCTAAGAAATCATTTCCCTTTCCGGTACCTTCATGTAATGCTTTATTGGCTGCTGATGCCGTGCTTTTGTACCCTGCTACGGATTCTTTCGAAATAAATCCGAATGCTTTGTCGATAGTCAGTTTGATGTTTTGCATACCTGTAATTCGTAAATTTTTATTTTAGTTTGTCTGTTAGTTCTCTGATTTTCAATAAAGGAGATGCTCTGTTGTACAGAATTTCATAGACAGTATCCACAATAGGCATATCCACTTTATATTTTTGGTTGATCTCGTAAATGCATTTTGTTGCATAATAGCCCTCTGCAATCATTTCCATCTCTATCTGAGCAGTTTTAACAGAATACCCTTTACCTATCATGGTGCCAAATAAACGGTTTCGACTGAATTTTGAATAAGCAGTTACCAACAAATCACCCAGGTAAGCCGATTGACTGATGTCTCTGTACAATGGATTGGTTGCATTACAGAAACGGTTAATTTCCTGTATGGCGTTGGAAATTAACACCGACTGAAAATTATCTCCATATTTTAATCCGTGACAAATACCTGCGGCAATGGAGTAAATGTTTTTCATCACCGAAGAGTATTCCATGCCCATTACATCTTCACTGGTAGATGTTTTGACGAAACTTGTGGCAAATAACTGGGCCAGCATTTTGGCTTTATCCCGCGAAGCGGAAGCCAGGGTCAGGTAGGATAATCTTTCCAGTGCCACTTCTTCAGCATGACAGGGACCCGCCAGCACAGCAATATTTTCTTTTGGTACATTATAAACCTGCTCGAAAAAATCGGTTACAATCAGGTTTTCGTCCGGAACTATTCCTTTAATGGCTGATACAATGATTTTTTTATCAATTCTTCTTCGTAATTTCCGGAGATGTTGTTTTAAAAATGGAGAAGGAGTAGCAAAAACCAGGATGTCGGATGTGGCAACAAGGTGGTTGATATTATTGGTAAAACGGATATGGTCAGTGTCGAACTTAACCCCCGTGAGATAAGACGGATTTTTGCTCAGGCGGATAAATTCATCGATTTGCTCCTGTCTGCGCATGTACCAGTTTATTTCGCTGACATTATTCAGCAATATCTTGGCAATTGCTGTCGCCCAACTTCCACCTCCTAATATTGCGATTCTATGTCGTTCAGCCATGTTTATAGTTTTTGTTTACTGTAGTGGTTAGTGAATGCCTTTAAACCCTTATACTTTTAATTTTTAAACCAATAACTTACCACTAACCACTAACCACTGACTACTATTCATTATTCACTAATTATCGGTTTCATCTGCGGGAAAAACAACACTTCCTGAATTGCTTGCTGACCGGTCATTAACATGACCAGACGATCCATCCCGATACCCATTCCCGATGTTGGAGGCATACCATATTCTAAGGAACGCACGAAATCCATATCGATGTGCATGGCTTCATCGTCGCCCTTTTCGCTCAGTTTCAATTGTTCCTGGAAACGTTCAAGTTGGTCAATCGGGTCATTCAGTTCCGAATAGGCATTGGCCAGTTCTTTTCCATTCACCATTAATTCAAAACGTTCAGTAAGTTCAGGGTTATTACGATGTCGCTTGGATAGTGGACTCATCTCAATTGGATAATCCGTGATGAAAGTCGGCTGGATGTAGTTGCCTTCGCATTTTTCTCCGAATATCTCGTCGATGAGTTTTCCTTTTCCCATCGAAGGATCCGTTTCGACATGTAGTTGTTTACACACCTCCCGCAGTTGGTTTTCATCCATTCCGTTGATGTC
>JAQVNN010000039.1:6121-16832 GCA_028703105.1 Paludibacter sp.
GGTGTTGATGTCATCGCGACTCACATACACCTGGATACGTCCTTTCGAGTCCATGATTTCGATGAAAGAAGCTTTCCCCATGATGCGGCGGCTCATCAGACGACCGGCGATACACACCTGTTTACCCGATTCCTCATCCTTGAATTCAGCTTTGATATCCGTTGACCAGGCATTTGCTGGATACAACGCGGCGGGGTAGGGGTCGATTCCCATTTCACGTAAACGATTGAGACTCTCACGTCTGAACAGTTCCTGTTCGCTTAATTCTATGCTCATATATAGTTTATTTCAAAATTGTTGCAAAAGTACAAAAAAAAGGGTGGAATATACCATATTTTTGAAATTGCAGGGTTTGATGAGTAATGTTTTACGAATTGCGTGGCCATAAATGAATTGGAATGTTTAAATTTGGGGCTGAAAAATTTAAACAGTAAATCTATGAGAAATGGAATGAAATTAACGGTAAAAGAATTGACAGTCAGAACTATGAAGGTTAATGGTGTCGATTATATTTGTATTACAGATATTGCGAAGCAAAAAAATCCACTTGAACCCAAGGATGTAGTAAAAAACTGAATGCGGCTCAAAAACACTTTAGAATATCTTGGTCTTTGGGAGATGTTGAATAATCCTGCCTTTAAAGGGGTCGAATTCGACCCCCTTTTGAAAGATGCCGGTAGTAACGCATTTACAATGAGCCCTTCCAGATGGATAGAACTTACAGCTGCAATAGGTTTATTTACAAAAAATGGGAAGGGTGGTGGAACCTATGCGCAGAGAGATATTGCATTTAAATTCGCAAGTTAGGTTTCGGTAGAATTTGAATTGTATTTAGTTAAGGAATTTCAACGCCTAAAAGAAGAAGAACAGAAGCAACTCGGCTGGTCGGCAAAACGCGAATTAGCCAAAATAAATTATCACATCCATACTGATGCTGTTAGAGAGCATCTTTAGACCTGTCAGGTTTTTAAAACCTGACAGGTCTAAAGGAAGACATGAGTTATCATTCACTTATCATCACCACCTTGCTATACACCCCTTTCGACGTCTTCACTTTCAGGAGATATGTTCCGGCTTCAAATTCGCTTACCAACATTTGATTGTCGTTGGTGGTTTTCAATAAAACACCATTCAGCGAATAAAGTTGCAGCAAAGGTAATGCTTTTTCATAGGTTTTTACAAGCATATCTTCGGCAACCGGATTAATATAAATTAGAATTATGTTAGATTAATGGATGGAATATATGTTAGTATCAAAAACCTAATTATCTTTGCATTCATTGTGTTTATAGAATGTAAAAGTTTCTTATTTATATGAAAATCAATTGCTTTATTCCTTTCCTGAAAATCGAACAGATCGAAAAATCAATTGCTTCGCTGAAATTGTCGAACCTCGTTACGCAGGTGTTTTTGCTAAAGAAAGGTAAATCAGATGATAAAATTGCCGGAAGTACCTGTATCGGAGTGGATTCTTTCCGCTCAACTGCCTTTGTAAAAGCCGTAGCAGAATATTCGGATGCTGACTATACCTTAGTTTACACCAAGACGGATGAGTTGAACATGGGCTATTTTGCCCTGGAGCGCATGGTGCAAATTGCTGAAAATGCCGGTGCAGGCATGGTGTATAGCGATCACTATCAGCTTAAAGACGGAGTACGGGCTAATAAACCGTTAATTACATACCAGAAAGGAAGTCTGCGGGATGATTTTGATTTTGGTTCTGTGCTGTTATTCAAAACGGCCGTACTGAAAAAAGCGGTTTCAGAAATGACAACCCATTACGAACATGCCGGTTTATATGACCTGCGTCTCCGGGTCTCTCAATTCGCTGAGCTGGTTCATATCAATGAGTTTCTGTACACGGAGATTGAATCAGACAATAGGAAAAGCGGAGAGAAACAGTTCGATTATGTGGACCCGAAGAACCGGGCAGTGCAAATCGAAATGGAACAGGCTTGTACGGAGCACTTGAAAAGAATTGGCGGCTACCTGAAACCGGAATTTAAGAAGGTGGATTTCGATGTGCAGGCTTTTGAATTTGAAGCATCGGTGATTATCCCTGTTCGTAACCGTGTGAGAACGATTGCTGATGCAATTCAATCGGTGCTGAGTCAGAAAACTGATTTTAAATTCAACTTGATTATCGTAGATAATTTTTCTACGGATGGGACTACCGAACTCATTCAGCAATATGCTTCGGATAAACGTTTGATACACATTATTCCGGAACAAAAGGATTTGGGTATTGGCGGTTGCTGGAATGTGGGTGTTGCTCACGAAGCCTGCGGCAAATTTTCGGTCCAGCTCGATAGCGATGATGTGTATTCGGATGAAAATACCCTGCAGAAAATCGTGAATGCCTTCTACGAACAAAATTGTGTGATGGTAGTGGGGACTTATATGTTGACTGATTTCAACAAACAACCCATTCCTCCGGGAATCATTGATCACAAGGAATGGACACCTGATAACGGAAGAAACAATGCCTTGCGCATCAATGGACTGGGAGCTCCACGCGCCTTCTTCACGCCGATGTTGCGCGAAATCAGGGTTCCTAATACCAGTTACGGTGAGGACTATGCACTTGGATTGGCTTTCTCCCGTAAATATCAGATCGGTCGAATTTATGAGGTATTGTATCTCTGCCGCCGTTGGGAAGATAATTCGGATGCGGCATTAGATATTGTGAAGATGAACGGGCATAACACCTACAAAGACCGCATCAGGACGTGGGAATTGCAGGCGCGCATTGCGTTGAATAAAAATAAAAATTAATGAATTGCCCCGGGTTTCAACCCTGGGAAAAATAAATGATGATAAAAACATTTTTTCAGGAACAACTGGCCGAATGGCCTCTCGCATATCAAAACTACGAAGCGTTGAACAGAGTTAAGGTTAAGGAATTCGACCTGGGTGGCGCTGTTGTACGTGTCCAGTTTAATTCGGAACGCATGCGTTCGAGCGCAGCAAAAGTGGATGCCAAATCGATTCAGGAAAGGAAATGCTTCCTTTGTCCGGCCAATTTACCACCGGAACAAAGGGGTGTTCCTTTTGGCCGCAATTACCAGATTCTGGTGAACCCGTTTCCAATATTCCCGGTGCACCTGACCATTCCAGACATGGATCATGTTGATCAGCTGATTCTCGGAAGGTTTGGGGATATGCTCGAACTAGCTCAAACACTGGATGATTTCGTTGTATTCTACAACGGACCAAAATGCGGGGCGTCTGCACCGGATCACATTCATTTTCAGGCGGGTAATAAAGGTTTTCTGCCCCTGGAAAAAGAAGTGCTTTCGGCCAAAAGAGAATTGGTTATTTCGACGGATGAGTTGTTGTGTTTTGCCTTACCGGATTATCATCGGAATGTAATCGTAATTGAATCGGCAAACCGGAATGAAATTGAAAAGCTATTCAACAGGATTTATGCTGTTCTCGAAATAAAAGACGGGGAAAAAGAGCCGATGCTGAATATCGTTACCTGGTTTGAAAAGGGCAAATGGATTACCTGCATTTTCCCACGCGAAGTGCATCGTCCCAGCTGTTATTTTGCTGAAGGTGATGAAAATATTTTGTTGAGTCCGGCGTCCGTTGATTTGAGTGGAGTATGTGTGTTACCTCTGGAAAAGGATTTTGATAAAATCATGGCTGACGATATTAAAACTGTTTTCAGTGAAATCTGTATGAGTAATTTGAAAATGAAAGAAATTTTGAAAAAAATATAATGCAAAAGAAAACATCACCCTGGAGTTGGATTCCATCATTATACCTGGCTGAAGGATTACCTTATGTGGCGGTAATGACCATCTCAGTTATCATGTACAAGCGAATGGGTATTTCAAATACGGATATTGCACTGTACACAAGCTGGCTTTATTTGCCGTGGGTCATTAAACCCTTCTGGAGTCCGTTTGTGGATTTGCTGAAAACAAAACGCTGGTGGATTGTCACCATGCAACTGTTTATTGGCTCTGGATTTGCCGGAATTGCTTTTATGATTCCTGTTCCATTCTTCTTCCAGGCTACGCTCGCGTTTTTCTGGTTACTGGCTTTTAGTTCGGCTACGCATGATATTGCTGCCGACGGATTTTACATGTTGGCCCTTGATTCTAACAATCAGGCTAAATTTGTAGGCATTCGCAGTACGTTCTATCGCATCGCAACCATCATGGGACAGGGAGTTCTTATTATCCTGGCCGGCTTTCTGGAAACCGCAACGGGTATGGAACCGCTGAAATTCAAGGTGGATGCAATGCCTGATTACAATCAAACGTCCATGCTTATTGAACCTGCAAGAGATGTGCAGCCCTTGGAAGGAGATTTGCGTTTTGTAACCGGCAATCAAACCGTTCAGATTGGTGTGTCGGGATTGGATAAAGATAGTTTGCAGGTATTTCTATCTGCCGTCGAAGCACTGAACCGTCAAAATGGCTTTATTGAAGTTGAACAGGCTGCAGCAAATCAGCAAACGGGGAAAAAAGAAAGCTGGTGGACGAGTTATGTTTCACAGCCTTTAGGTTATTGGATTAAAAATACTTTTGGAGAAAAAAGGAAAGAGGTTGAGGAATTGGTTCTTGCCGGCAATGTGGGTATTACATCGGTTTGGTTGTCAAAATCACCAGAACCGGGGGAGCAAATTATTTTGAATACCAGCCTGAGTAGAGGTGATAAGAGTATTTCTCTCATCAGAGGTGAACGGTTGGTGTTTGATGAAACAAACTGGAACAAACCGGCTTATCTTGTTTTTCAGCTAGATCCTAAGCTGACAATTGCAACTTCTTCTGAATATAAAGGTCTTTCGGGTAATATCGCTTTTGCCTGGTCGGTTACTTTCTTCTTACTGGCAGGTTTGTTTGTGGTGTTCAGTTTTTATCACAGGATATTCCTACCCAAACCTGATTCTGATGGAGCAGTAGTCCATGTGACGGCCGGGACTATATTAAAGGACTTTGCCCAGACTTTCGTTTCTTTTTTCAAAAAACCGGGAGTCGGGAAGGCAATTTTCTTTATGCTGACTTTCCGTTTTTCGGAGGCTCAGGCCTTGAAACTTATTAGTCCTTTCCTGCTTGATTCGCGGGAAGCTGGCGGGTTGGGGCTGACAACAGGTGAGGTCGGATTGGTGTACGGCACGATTGGCATTGTTGCGCTTACCCTTGGTGGTATTATCGGCGGACTGGTGGCAGCAAAAGGTGGTTTGAAAAAATGGATATGGCCGATGACCTTGAGTATGTTGTTGACCATTGCGACTTTCGTTTATCTTAGTTTCTCTCAAACGGATAATCTGCTCATCATTAATATCTGTATTTTTATTGAGCAGTTTGGATATGGATTTGGATTTACTGCCTATATGCTTTATCTGATTTATTTCTCCGAAGGAGAACTGAAAACAGCACATTATGCCATCTGTACCGGATTCATGGCGCTGGGCATGATGCTTCCGGGTATGTTTGCAGGCTGGTTGCAAGAGTTGCTCGGATACAATCATTTCTTTATCTGGGTGATGATTTGTTGTATTGTTCCGGTTGTTGCTGTGATGATGTTGAAAATTGATCCGGAATATGGAAAGGCGAAGAAAGCGGAAAATAAATAGTGTATAGTGAATAGTGAATTGCCCCGGGTTTTAACCCGGGGAATGAATAAAAAAATAAAAACCATGAAATTATTCAAATTATCAGGCATATTAATGATTAGTTTATTGACCCTCAATTTGAGCGGACAATCAATTAAAATAAAAACCGGTATCGAAGTGCTGAAACAACAGAACTTCAAAATGCTGGAGGGAAAACGGATTGGACTCATCACCAATCCAACGGGAGTCGATAATCAAATGAAATCGACCATTGATATTTTATTTGAAGCTCCAAATGTTAATTTAGTTGCACTATATGCTCCTGAACACGGAGTCAGAGGTGACGCGCATGCCGGCGACCATGTGGATGATGAAAAAGATCCGAGAACCGGACTACCTGTTTATTCTTTGCACGGAAGAACCCGCAAGCCCGAGCCTGCCATGCTGAAAGATGTGGATGTGCTCGTTTACGATATTCAGGACATCGGTTGTCGTTCTTTTACATACATCAGTACCATGGGGTTGGCTATGGAAGCTGCTGCAGAAAATGATGTTGAGTTTGTCGTGCTCGATCGTCCTAATCCATTGGGAGGTCTCAAGGTAGAAGGTGGACTGGTGGATGATCAGTTTGTGTCTTTTGTCAGTCAGTTTAAGGTACCTTATGTGTATGGACTGACTTGCGGAGAACTGGCTCTGTTATTAAACGGTGAAAAGATGCTGAAAAAATCATGTAAATTACAGGTTGTTCCGATGAAAGGATGGAAAAGAAAGATGATTTATGAGGAGACCGGGTTGCAATGGATTGCCTCATCACCGCATATTCCTCATCCTATCACAGCGTTATTTTATCCAGTGAGTGGTATTTTGGGTGAATTAGGTTACATGTCTATCGGGGTGGGTTATCCACTACCGTTTGAGCTGTTCGCTGCTGAATGGATAGATGCAGAAAAACTGGCTGAAAACATGAATAACTTAAAATTGCCGGGATTGTATTTCCGTCCCATTTATTTTAAACCTTTTTATGCAACCGGACAAGGAAAACGATTGAAAGGCATCCAGGTACACATCATGAATTACACTGTTGCCCGGCTTTCCGAGGTTCAGTTTTATGTAATGCAGGAAATCGCGGCATTATATCCTGATAGGGCTGTATTTGATTATGCTAACCCACAACGGTTTGAAATGTTCGATAAAGTGAGCGGCAGTGATTTTGTACGCCTGACTTTTTCCAAAACCAACCGTTTTGAGGATATCAAGGAATTTTGGTATAAAGAAGTAAGTGGTTTCAGAAAAATATCAAAGAAATATTATTTGTATAAAAAATGATAATATCAAATATACACGTTATAACGCATCTGTAAAATAGTAAATTGTAAACAAAAAAAATGTAAATAAACATGTCACAAGCACAGGTAAACAACAGACTTTTATCTCTCGATGTATTGAGGGGAATAACCATTGCAGGTATGATACTGGTCAACAATCCCGGTTCATCGTCGTATAAATATGCTCCGCTGGGACATGTTTCCTGGCACGGATTAACACCCACCGATCTGGTATTTCCGTTTTTCATGTTTATCATGGGAATATCAACTTATATCTCTCTTCGGAAATTTAACTTTGAATGGAGTAAAGCAACTTTTTTTAAAATATTGAAAAGAACAGTTCTGATTTTTCTTATAGGAATGGGAATTGCCTGGCTTTCACTTTCTTTCCGCACTTACCGTGCATTAGGCAGCGAAGAGCTTGGTTTCTTCGAGCGTTTTCTGGGTGCCATAACAAATTTTGAGAAACTTCGCATACTAGGTGTATTACAACGACTGGCGCTGAGTTACGGAGCAACAGCAATTATTGCAATTTTAGTTAAACACAAGCATATCCCGTATGTTATTGTTTTATTATTAATTGCGTACTTCATGTTGCTTGTGTTGGGTAAGGGTTTTGAATTTAGCGAACAAAATATTATTTCAGTCATCGACAGAGCAATCCTGGGTATAAACCACATGTATGTAGATAATGGCCTTTATTTTGATCCGGAAGGGTTATTAAGTACTGTTCCGTCGATCGCTCACGTGTTGATAGGGTTTTATGCTGGAAAAATGTTGATGCAAACGAAAGATAATCACGAGCGTATTCAACACCTGTTTATTATGGGTGCCATATTAACATTTGCCGGATTTTTACTGAGTTATGGATGTCCAATTAATAAAAAAATATGGTCGCCTACTTTTGTGTTGACTACCTGTGGATTAGCAGCGACTTTACTTGCTTTGCTGGTTTGGATTATCGATATTAAAGGACACAAGCGCTGGAGTCGTTTTTTTGAGTCATTTGGCGTTAATCCTTTGTTTATCTATGTCACTGCAGCAATATTTTCTGTTTTGTTGGGAAATATATTTATGACATATGGAGGGGAGGAGTATTCAATTAAAAAATTTATATATGAAATTGGCCTGCAACCGTATCTGAGCGATTATTTCGGCTCTTTCGTTTACGCCGTTTTATTTGTAGTAGTTAACTGGTTAATTGGAAATGTCTTGTATAAAAAACAAATTTACATTAAGATATAATTTTATTAGCAGATGGAGGTTCAACCAAAGTTGATTGGTGCCTGGTTGACCAAGGAATTTTAAAAAAGAGAGTCTTTACAAAAGGTGCAAATCCGTTTTTTCGTACTACCGAGGACATAAGTAAAGAATTAAGTATTAACCTGATTCTTGCATTGAATGGGGGAAACAGGAAAGCAGAAAACGGAAAGCTAATAGTCCCGTAGAGATAAAGTGTCTGACGAAAAATTACTTCAATCGAAACAAGCAAGTCCCGTAGTTAATGTCATTTGACATTAACTACGGGACTTGCTTGTTTTTCTCTATTCGTTTTTTCCGTTTTCTGCTTATTTCACCACCTTCACAGTCAGCGGATATTTTACTTGTTTTGAAAATTGTTGTACAGCTGCCAGCCATTCTTTTTGAGTTGGAAATTTCCATTGACTCCATCCGCCACCGAAGTAATAAGTAAATTCATCTCCGGGAACATAGTTTTTAATCAACAGCGCATGCAAGTTTTGAATCTTGTATAGATCTTCCTTGTCGGGTAAAACTACTCCAACAAAGTTTCGACCAACATTTTGCTGGTCTTTGTTTCTTAGCGCATTTTCACCATAGACAATTAAACCGGAAGCTCTCTGGAGCGTTCCTTTTCCATCGTGTAGGGTGATGCCGGCTGCCAGTTGCATGTTCTGTTTTTCTCCTTCGAATTTCACAACAGCTTTGTTCATAACAGTTCCTGCATCTGTGCTGATGGTAATTTCTTGTTTGTATGATTTTCCGTTGATATCAATTTGATTATAAGTCAACGTGAAAGCAGAACGCAGAGGACCATTGTCGAGTACCTTATAGCTGTCGTAATATTTCCCGATTAGCAGTTTCCCATCAACATAAGGAGCTATACCTCCGGCACCTAAGGTATTGCCAACTTTATAGCAGTCTAATCCTTGTCCGTGATCTTCATGGTATGATTTGCCATATTTCAGTTCGCCCCTGTAGAAACTGTCAACAACCAATTCTTCAGTCCTTTTTAACCAAAGATCAACTCCGTTTGAAGGATTTTCATCTGCAAGTCCCGGTCCGTACATCCGATAAGCAGCCAGGTTATTTTCCCAGGTAAAATCATCTTTACGTTCAGGAACATAACGCGCGGATGTTTTAGCCTGAACAGCTTTCGGGGTACCTGGATTCAAGGTGTAAACCACTTTCGTCCCGGTTTTAACAGTTGTGGGGAAAATGATGGATTGAACGGTTTCAGTTCCATTGTAAATCAATTGGTAAGGGATTTCCTCGTTGTTTTCATCTGTAAGAATATAATCTGTTCCGGAGATCCCGCCCAGTTCAGATGCAGCAATTTCAACGATTTCATCCGATCTGTCGAATGGGTATTGGTTGGTAATTTCAATGGTTGTCTGAGCGCAACCAACGACTGCTGTCGCCAACAATAAAATAAGGATACTGAATTTGTTCTTTTTCATGTTATAAAATTTTAATAAATACTATGGATGTTTTTAACTGATTCCGGATTTCTCACTTCTGCATATTAAGACTCGCTAATCAGATATGATGTCCCTAACGGGCCAGTCATGACTATATACGGTTAATCATACAAATAAAAAATTCATTCCCTGCAAATATAATATTTTACAGGGAATGAATCGAACTTGTTTTTTATTAAACCTATTTTTTAGTTTTTTTTAAAACTATTGTGAACCCATGTGACGCATGTAGTTCAAATTGAAAAGATTATTTAGGTTGCTTACCAATGTACGCCAGGATGCCACCGTCAACATACAAAATATGTCCGTTAACAAAGTCAGAAGCCGACGAGGCCAAAAAAACAGCTGGTCCCTGCAAATCTTCCGTAGTACCCCAGCGGGCTGCCGGTGTTTTGGCGATGATGAAATCATTGAACGGATGTCCAGGTTCACGTAAAGGCGCTGTCTGTGGGGTTGCAATATAACCCGGGCCGATGCCGTTTACCTGGATGTTGTATTCCGCCCATTCGCAGGCTAAGTTTTTGGTCAGCATTTTCAATCCTCCTTTTGCAGAAGCATAAGCGGATACAGTTTCACGTCCCAGTTCGCTCATCATCGAGCAAATGTTGATGATTTTACCGCCTCCTTTTTCTATCATGCCCGGTGCAACAGCCTTAGATACGATGAACGGTCCGTTCAGGTCAATATCAATCACCTGACGGAAATCTTTGGCCGACATTTCGATGGCGGGAATACGTTTGATGATACCGGCATTGTTTACCAGGATGTCGATAACACCCACTTCTTTTTTAATTTTTGCAATGGTAGCATATACCGCATCTTCATCAGTTACGTCACAAACATAACCGTATGCTTCGATGCCATCCGCTTTGTATGCTGCCAGTCCTTTATCAACCATCTCCTGGTTGATGTCGTTGAAAACTATTTTTGCACCTGCTTTTGCAAATGCTGATGCCAATGCATATCCAATGCCATAGGAAGCCCCGGTAACCAAGGCAATTTTTCCTGTTAAATCAAATTGTTTCATGTTTTTTATGTCTTATTGTCTAATGTCTAACGTCTAATGTCTAACGTCTAATGTCTAACGTCTAATGTCT
>JAQVNN010000039.1:16932-18614 GCA_028703105.1 Paludibacter sp.
GTCTAATGTCTAACGTCTAATGTCTAACGTCTAATGTCTAACGTCTAATGTCTTTTGACTTTCTACTTTTAACGTTAGTCATCAAATTATCTCAACTCCGTATGTTTTCTGAAATCCTGATCGCTATAATCCAGGTTTTCACCGGCCATACCCCAGATGAAAGTATAATTGCTGGTTGCGGCAGCTGAATGAATCGACCATTCGGGAGAAATCACAGCCTGGTCACCCTTCATCCAGATGTGGCGCGTTTCGGTAGGTTCACCCATAAAATGACAAACCACTTCGCCTTCCGGCACTTCAAAATAGAAATAAGCCTCCATGCGGCGACTGTGGGTGTGTGCAGGCATTGTATTCCATACACTTCCGGTTCTTAATTCAGTCATCCCCATCTGAAGCTGACAGGTTTCAACAACCTCACGCACTAACATTTTGTTGATGTTGCGGTGATTAGCGGTTTCCAATGAGCCCAGTTCCATCACGATGGCATCAGCCTTGGTGACTTTTTTGTCCGGATAATTGCGGTGCGCCGGTGCTGAGTTGAAATAAAATTTAGCCGGATTAGCTGCATCCACACTTTGAAAAACCACATTTCTGTTGCCGGCTCCCAGATAAAGCGCTTCTTTATATCCCAGTTCGAAAACTTCGCCATCTACTGTAACCTTGCCTGTTCCTCCAACATTGAACATGCCTAATTCTCTTCTCGAAAGAAAAAATTCTGATTTCAGCGGATCAATGGATTCAAGCTTTAATGCTTCTTTCACTGGCATGGCGCCTCCCACAACCAAACGATCATACAAGGTGTAAACCATGTTTACTTCATCAGTGGCAAATAATTTTTGAATTAGATGTTCTTCTCGCAAACGAGCGGTGTCGTAATGTTTTGCATCTTCCGGATGGGAAGCATAACGTAATTCATAATTTGTTTTCATATCCTTTTTTTAAGTCTAACGTCTAACGACTAACGTCAAACGACTAGTGTTTAATGTTTTATGTATATAGTCTTATGTCTAAAGTCTTTTATCGTTCGTTTTTCGTCTTTTGTCGTTAGACGTTAGACGTTAGACGTTAGACGATCATAACACTGGCAAAGATAACCCAAATAAATTGGTTTACCAATTATCAAAAGGATATTTTTTATACTTTTGTACGATGTTAGGTAATTATTTGTACGATATTATCATTCGCGAATTGCCCTTTGAACCGACGGAGCAGCAACAGGAGCTGATCCGGCTGTTGGGTAGCTTCATGACCGATCCGGCTGTCGAAAAGGCTTTCATGCTGAAAGGTTATGCGGGGACAGGCAAAACATCGATGGTGAGTGCCCTGGTGCGTTCACTGCATCAGCTACAACAAAAAACGGTATTGTTGGCACCAACTGGTCGTGCCGCCAAGGTGCTGAGTGGTTATGCCGGATTTCCGGCTTTTACCATCCACAAGAAGATATACCGTCAGAAGTCAATGGCTGAAAGTGCTTTTCAGCTGGCCGACAACTTGCATGCTAACACGCTTTTCATTGTCGATGAAGCTTCTATGATCTCCAACTCGGGTGGCGATATGGAATTTGGTTCGGGCTTTCTGCTCGATGATTTGATTCGTTTTGTATATAATGGTGTGGATTGCAGTCTGCTCTTGTTGGGCGATACAGCACAGCTTCCTCCGGTGATGCAGGAAAGTAGTCCGGC
>JAQVNN010000040.1 GCA_028703105.1 Paludibacter sp.
ATACAACAACAAAACACACTGAAAGTTCTCATATATTTTCTACAATAATTTTAAAATTGACCAATCAACATCACAATATATGAACATCCCCTCATTCAAAGAAGATCACATAAGCCAAATACCCGCTTTACAGCTATTAATAAAAATGGGGTACCGCTATTTATCTCCTGCTGAAGTTGAAATACAGCGGGGTGGTAAAACCAGTAATGTATTGCTGGAAGATATTTTACGTAAACAACTGAAGAAAATAAACTCGGAGAAACAGATAAGTTCGACCAAAACCACTTATATCAGCGATGCCAATATCGAAAATGCAATCCGTGCATTAAAAGAGTTACCCATGAATGAAGGGTATATTTCGGCCAGTGAAACGCTGTATAACCTGATAACAGTAGGCAAAACGTTTGAACAAACCTTCGATGGCGATAAAAAAAACATCACGGTGCAATATATCGACTGGCAACACCGGGAGAACAATGTATTTCATGTTGCCGAGGAATACAGCGTTGTCCGCAGCACCCGTCAGGAGCATTACCGCCCGGATATCGTCCTTTTTGTGAATGGCATTCCGTTGTGCATTATCGAGTGCAAACGACCGGATATGAAAAAGCCACTGGAACAGGCCATCAGTCAGCATTTGCGGAATCAGCAGGAAGATGGCATTCGTTGGTTGTATGTATATGCGCAAATAACAATGGCTTTATCGGCTCAGGATGGTGCATATGCAACCACCGGAACCCCTGAGAAGTTTTGGGCCAAATGGTCGGAAAAATTTGAATTAGAGGCAGATGAACAAATTTACCGCGATAAGCTGAAAGAGTTGAAAAATGCTGCGCTCGATGAAGAACAAAAGAAAAAGCTGTTTGCCGAACGATACAACTATGTAAAACAATATTTCGAAGCACAAGAAAGTGAACCTATTGAGACAACCGTACAGGATGAATACCTATACGGACTGTGTCGTCCGGAACGTTTATTGGACATCGTATTCAACTATATTTTGTTCGATAATGGATCTAAAAAAATAGCACGCTATCAGCAATTTTTTGCCATCAACAAAGCCATGCAACGCATGTTACAGTTTACAGGCAGCCGGCGTACAGGTGGGGTGATATGGCACACGCAGGGAAGTGGAAAATCCTTAACCATGGTGATGCTGGCGCAGGCCATTGCCATGGAAAAAAGCATTCGCAATCCCAAAATCATTTTGGTAACTGACCGAACGGATTTAGACAAACAGATTTCGGATACCTTTCGCAAATGCGGACGATTTGTTGAAAATGCCACGACCGGACAACGCTTGGTTGAATTGCTTCAAAGTAAAAGTGATGCAGTGGTGACCACTATCATCAATAAGTTTTTGGCTGCTGTAAAGAAAATCAGAATCCCACTCGAAAGTCATGATATTTTTGTCTTGGTGGACGAAGGACATCGCAGTCAGTATGGTACATTTAATATTGCCATGCAGAAAACGCTCCCCAACGCCTGCTTCATTGCGATGACAGGTACCCCCCTATTCAAAAAAGACAAAAGTACGGCAGTCAAATTCGGCGGCATTATTGATGCCTACACGGTAGATCAGGCCGTGAAGGACAAAGCCGTAGTACCATTGCTGTACGAAGGCCGGTTAGCCCGTCAGGAAGTTAATGAAGGTCCGCTGGATACTTATTTCGGAATGGTTGCCGAGCCCCTGACCGAATATCAAAAGGCCGATTTTAAAAAAAAATTCAGCCGTGCCGATCAGCTGAACAGCGCGGAACAAAAAATGTATGCCATTGCCTGGAATATCAGTCATCATTATCGGGACAACTGGAAAGGCACCCCTTTTAAGGCACAATTGGTTTGCGACAAAAAAGTAAATGCCATACGTTATAAGGAATTTTTAGATGAAATAGGCATTGTCAGCAGTGAGGTTTTAATATCTCCAATTGACGAGCGGGAGGGCGAAGACAGCGCTTACGAACAATCTTCGGAAAAGGAAAACCGTTTCTGGAAAAAGATGATGAACGAACACGGCAATGCTAAAAAATACGAAAGTAACATTATCAACAGCTTTAAAAACGGAGAAACACCCGAAATAATCATCGTGGTAGATAAACTGCTGACCGGTTTTGATGAACCCAAAAACACCGTTATGTATCTTACCCGAAACTTGCAGGGACATAAACTTTTACAGGCGATTGCACGTGTAAACCGGGTGTATCCCGATAAAAATTTCGGTTATATCGTTGATTATTATGGCGTAATAGAGAACTTAGACGATGCGCTGCAAATGTATTCCGGATTCGAAGATTTCGACGAAGAAGATTTGGCCGGTACATTAATCAACATAAACGAAGAAATAAAGAAATTACCCCAGAAGCACTCCGAGTTGTGGGATATTTTTAAAATAATACCCAATAAGCGCGATGCCGAAGCATACCAGGTATTATTAAAAGATGTGGCCATACGATCCTTATTTTATGATAAGTTGGCAGCCTTTGCCAAATCACTTAAACTGGCATTATCCTCTATGGATTTTTATAAACAAACAGATGAAAAACTAATTAAAAAGTACAAATCGGATGTGGCTATGTTCATGAAACTGCGTATGGCAGTAGTTGAACGTTACAGCGACACGATTGATTACAAACAATATGAAGGCCAGATTCAGAAATTAATTGATACACATATTACAACCGAAAAAGTAGAGGTAATCACCGAATTAGTCAATATATTTGACAAGGAAAGATTTCAGCAGGAAGTAGAAAACACAACGGGCAAAGCAGCCAAAGCAGATAAGATTGCCAGTAGAACTGCTAAATACATTACGGAAAAAATGGATGAAGACCCTGCGTTTTATAAAAAATTCTCGCAAATGCTGAAGGATACAATTTATGCATACGAAACGCACCGGATCAACGAGCTGATATTTCTGCTCAAGGTTACTGAAATAATGAATAATGTATTGGCGCATACCGACAGTGATATTCCGGAGGTATTGAATGACAAAGATGTAGCAAAAGCATTTTATGGATTAAGTGTTGAAGCATTATCAGAAAAAATGAAAGATAAGTTGATGGTAAAAGAAATTTCTACCCAAATAGCATTAAAAGTAGATAAGCTTATTAAAGATGCTGTAATGGATAACAACATCGCTATGGTCGATTGGCAAACAAAATCAAATATTACCGGAAAACTATTAATCGATATCGGCGATTATCTTATTGATGAAGTTCGTGATAAATATTCCATTGAATTGTCGTTTGGCGAAATGGATGAAATAGCTAAGAAATATATTGATGTTGCTAAAACCCGCTACAAATGAAAGTTGAATCAATAGATTTCGGTTCTACAAAAATAAATTTTCAACTTGAATACTGCGATCGCAGAAGCCTGGGCATAAAGGTAACTCCCGATTTGGAAGTTATTGTAAAAGCGCCTGTTGATGCTTCAATCGATATAATAAAGGAGAAAATCAGAAAAAAAGCGCCGTGGATCATTCGACAGCAAAGCTTTTTCCTTTCATTTCAGCCTCGTCTTACTAAGAGAAAATATGTAAGTGGTGAAACTCATTTGTATTTAGGAAAACAATACCGGTTGAAAATCATTGAAGAAAGGTCAAAATGCAACAAGGAGTTCGTAAGATTAAAAGGACAATTTATTGAGGTTCATACCAATGATGTTAAAAAGGTCCCAAATTTACTTGAAACATGGTATTTGAAAAAAGCAAAAGACAAATTTCATGCATTGGCCTTTTCATTGTTTAATCATTTCATACAACGTAACGGACTTGAGAACAGAGAATTTAATCTATCAATCCGACAGATGCCCACACGTTGGGGAAGTTGTACCGCCAAAGGCAAAATCATCTTAAATCCTGAATTGATAAAAGCGCCCAAAGCATGTATTGAATATGTGATTATTCATGAACTCTGTCATTTAATACATCATGAACATACTCAGAAGTTTATTGATTTGCAAACAAGAGAAATGCCCCAATGGGAAAAGTGGAAAAAAAAATTAGAGAACTTACTTGCCTGATGAAAATCCACTAACAACATCGACATTGAAAATTAAAATATAATTGTATCTTTGTTCGTCAAATTTCCACAATTCCAAGCCCATACTTCATGATGGAGAGATTTGTGGACACTTATGCTACACACACATGGAAAACAGACCGACCATTATTGACCTTTTTAATCAAAGTGTCAATCGTTACGCATCCAATCCATTCCTTTGGGAAAAAATTACGACGGAATTTGTTCCAACAACCTATCAGGAAACGCTTCAACAGACGCACCTCATTGCTGCCGGATTAATTGCACTGGGCATCAAACCAGGTGATAAAATTTCCTTGCTTTCGGAAGGAAGAAATGCCTGGATAACCGGTGAGTTGGGTATTCTTCATACAGGTGCTATCAACGTTCCCCTGTCAATCAAATTAGAAGAAAGTAATGATTTAATTTTCAGAATTCAACATTCGGAATCTTCTTACATTGTTGTTTCGGGTGGACAACTTCGGAAAATAAGAGCCATCATGGAACAATTACCTGATGTAAAACAGGTGATTGTACTCGACGAACAGGAATCGTATCAGGAAAAAGAGATATCTTTGTCCGCGCTCGTTGAGAAAGGCAGTGTCCTGCTTAAGGAAAATCCCGACATCGTAACCAAAACGGCCGCTGCCATTCAACCCGACGATATCGCTACCATCAGCTACACTTCGGGTACTACAGCCGACCCGAAAGGAATTCTGCTCACACACCGCAACTACACGGCAAATGTAGAACAGGCACTGACACTGATGAATATTCCGCAAACCTACAAAACACTCATCATCCTCCCGCTAGACCATTGTTTTGCACATGTGGCCGGCTTCTATAGTTTTATGGCAATGGGTGCCAGCGTGGGTACGGTACAAACCGGTAAAACGGGTATGGAAACCCTGAAAAATATTCCCATCAACATAAAAGAACTGAAACCCGACTTGTTATTGAGTGTTCCTGCGCTTGCCAAAAGTTTCAAGAAGAACATTGAAACCACTATCCGGGCTAAAGGACCTGTTATCAATCGTCTGTTCCATATCGCCCTCAACATGGCATATGCATACAATAAAGAAGGATACAATAAAGGTCAGGGCTTGCAAATACTAAAAAAACCACTTCTGTTCTTATTCGATAAAATATTATTCTCAAAAATACGGGAAGGCATGGGCGGCAAGCTCAAGTTCTTCATCGGTGGAGGTGCGTTGCTCGACATCGACCTGCAACGGTTTTATTATGCCATTGGCATGCCCATGTTCCAGGGCTACGGGCTAAGTGAAGCCACTCCCATCATTTCATCAAACGGCTTGAAACGACACAAATTAGGTTCGTCAGGTTTCCTGGTAACTCCAATGGAACTGAAAATATGTGATGCCGACGGCAACGAACTTCCTTTATATGAAAAGGGAGAAATTGTAATAAAAGGGGAAAATGTGATGGCTGGCTACTATAAAAATGAAAAAGCCACTGCCGAAACGGTAGTTGATGGATGGTTGCATACGGGAGATATGGGGTACATGGACAAAGATGGTTTCCTATACGTGGTTGGACGGTTTAAAAGTCTCCTTATTTCGAGTGATGGTGAAAAATACAGTCCGGAAGGCATCGAAGAGTCATTGGTAGAAAATTCTTATTTCATCGATCAGGTTATATTACATAATAACCAGGACCCGTTTACCACCGGACTGATCGTTCCGAATAAAGAAGCGCTGAAACGTTATGTACACCGCAAGCGCCCTGAACTCGACTGGGATACCCGCGAGGCAAAAGAAATTGCGTTGGATAAACTGCAACGCGAAATACTGGCCTACCGTAAAGGTGGTAAATTCGAAGGTCTGTTTCCCGAAAGATGGCTGCCCACTGCAATTGCAGTTATTGAAGAGCCTTTTACCGAGCAAAACGGATTGGTGAACAGCACGATGAAAATCATTCGCGGCAAAGTGGAAGAAAGATATGCCGAACGGATTGAAAAGCTATATATCAATGGGGGAAAAGAAATTCTCAGTCCCGAAAACATCAACGCTTTAAAGTAGTTGCCTACTATCCGAAATTCGGGCAACAATTACTCAATCACACAGCACATACAAATCGCCTCGCGGGTTAATCAACATAACCGGCACAGGCGATTTTCTGATTAGATGTAGCTCTTTCGGACCAAAAAAAACATCGTCTAACCCGTACTCGCGGGAAGCGCTTGCGATGATAAAATCGAAGTGACGCTTTCTGACATGATTCACAGCATCTAACTCAATTTTAAAACTATCTTTTCTGCCTTTCTCTACTTGATAAGCAAGGTTAAACTTATCGAGGACCAAGCTGATTTTTGCAACATTTGTGGCAGCCTTAGAACCATAATCCTTCGCCTGAAGGAGTGTTAATTCCGAATTACAAAATCTACCAAAAGCAGCTGCAAACTGGGCTTTCTCAATTTCTTCAATAAGAAAATTCACCGGCACTATCACCTTGTCAAACTTAAGTTCTGCATTCCTGTCTTTATATATAACGTAAGGAATTCTTAAATCACAGCAAGCATTTAAATGCTTTCGAATGGTGTTTGTGGTCAAATCAAGTATCTGTATATAAAGAAAAGATACATCTTCTTTCTCACATATCTTGTTTAATTCTTTTAATCCCGATGACCGAATTGCGATGAAATCAAAATTGATATTCATTTCTAGCATCAGCGATTCTAAGGCTATCCGTTGTCTTTCTATTTTTCCTTCAGAAACTCCCAACATCATCAGGCCAAATTGTTTTTCCAATTTTTGGGCAAGGAGATGTGCTCCCCGGATCAGGGGTAAAGCGGTGGAGATGTGTTGTATTAAAACCGTTACCATATTAGGAATTATATATTATCTGGGTAAAAACGCCCAAATTAGGCGTTTCTACGTGTCTATTCACTGAAATAGATTCGTTTCACCCGTCTCGAAACACCTGTCAGGATTTCGTAAGGGATGGTGTTTAATTTACCTGCAACTTCAGCTATTTTGATCTGATCGCCAAAAATTTCGACGGAATCTCCTTCCTGCACCTCCATGCCGGTGACATCTACGGCAATTAAATCCATGGATACATTTCCGAAAACCTTTGCCCGTTTACCTTTAACAAACACTTCACCTACTCCATTGCCCAGTTTCCTATTAAAACCATCGGCATATCCTATCGGCAACATGGCAATTACCTTGTCTTCTGTTGCAACACCATTCCGGCTATAACCCACCGTTTCACCGGCTTTTACCTGTTTAAGCTGTAAAATGATGGTTTTCAGCACACAGACTTGTTTAAGCTGTACCTGTGGCAAAGCCGAAATGCCATAATGTCCGATACCCAACCTGACCATGTCAAACTGATATTCAGGGAAGCGCTCTATTCCTGCCGAATTCAGAATATGCTTCAGGATACGGTGGGAAAAGGCTTCGGTTAACTTATCAGCACATACTTTAAATACACTTACCTGTTGATGTGTAAAATCATCCAATCGAGGATCATCGGCACCGGCCAGGTGAGAAAAGACCGAACGTATTTTCACCTGGTTATTTCTCTTCAGTAGAAGAATCAAATCATCAATTTCAGCAGGATCAAAACCTAAACGGTGCATGCCTGTATCAATCTTGATGTGAATGGGATAGTCCGTCAACGCCAGTTTGCCTGCAGCTTCAACAAATTCTTTCAATAAGTTAAAACTGTAAATTTCCGGTTCTAAATTATTTTCAAACAGCACATCAAACGCGCTTTTTTCCGGATTCATTACCATAATCGGGATACGGATGCCCGAACGACGAAGTTCAGCTCCTTCATCAGCAACTGCTACTGCCAGATAATCAGCACGATGGTGCTGGAGAGTTTTAGCTATTTCGATTGATCCGCTGCCATACGCAAAAGCTTTCACCATCGATACCACCTTGGTTTCACGATGCAGTTTCGACCTAAAATAATTCAGATTATCTACCAGCGAGTTCAGATTTACTTCCATTACGGTTTCATGAGCAATGAGTTCCAGTTTATGGGAAATCTGTTCAAAGCCGTATTTCCGGGAACCTTTCAATAAGATAGCTTCCTGCCGGAAAGCGGATATCAGCGGGTCACGCAGGAACTCTTCAGTAGAGAGAAAAAAATGGGATTCAATGGCAGAAAAAGCAACAGCGTGTTTTCCTATTTCCTTTCCTATCCCGATAAGTTTATGGATGTTCTTTGCCAATATGAGTTCAGCAACTTTGCCATAAAGCACCTCCGGTTGAAATCCGCTTTGCAGGATATCAGAGAGAACAATGGTTTTAGAGAGATTCTTCGAGACCGCCTGCTGTGTCAGGAAATTAAGGGCGATGTTCAACGCGTTTAAGTCGGAATTATAACTGTCATTGATGACCAGACAGTCCTGCACCCCCTGCTTCACTTCCAGACGCATAGCCACACTTTCGAGATGCGACAACCTTTTATTGATTTCTGCCATATCATATCCTTTATATAGCATGTAAGTAATACAATGCAGGGCATTTTCAACCGAAGCATCATCAGTAAAAGGTATGTAAAAAGTAAAATCTACGTTTTGCCGGCTTACCAGCAATTCCGTCTGGGTAGCAGATTTTTTTATCTTTTCAAGTTGTACATAACAATCCGGTTGATGTCCCCAACTCAACAATTCAGTTTGTAAAGCAGACTGTTTTATTTCAGCATTGACATGTGGATTATCAGCATTATAAATCAGGATTTCAGCACTGGTAAAGAGTTTCAGCTTTTCCACTATTTTTTGTCGCTGACTGATAAAATTCTCCTGATGGGCATCGCCAATATTGGTAAAAATACCGATGCTCGGATGAATAATTTGCTCCAGATTAGCCATTTCACCCGGTAGAGAGATTCCCGCTTCGAAAATACCCAATTGCGTATCAGGCTTCAATTGCCAAACCGACAAAGGAACCCCAATCTGGGAATTGTAGCTGCGCGGAGAACGTACAATTTTACAATCTTCATGCAACAGCTGAAAAAGCCATTCCTTAACAATGGTTTTGCCGTTGCTGCCGGTAATCCCGATAACCGGAAGCGTAAAATCCTGACGATGCACCGCAGCAATTTGTTGCAAAGCCACCAGGGCATTATCAACCAATATAAACAGGGCATCGTCGTGCATAGTTTCAAATTCGGGACGCACCTCACTCACAACAAATGCACGTAACCCCTGGTTGTACAACTCCTGCACATACTGATGACCGTTATTCCGGCTGGTAACCAGCGCAAAGAACAAACTCTCAGCAGGGAAAGTCAGCGACCGGCTGTCGGTCAGCAACCATCCTATTTCCCGGTCATCGCGGATGTCTCCACTGAATCCGAGTATCTTAGTAATCTTTGAAAGTAACACCTGATCTGTTTTTTTGAATAAGTACGAATTTAAAGCAAGCAGTTTAGGTCAAAGAAGGCCAAAAACTGCTATCGCTCTATCTGAATGTCTCATTTTAAACCTGTAAATTTGACGTCAAAATTACGGAATAATATTTTAACGAAAAAATTTTAATACATTTGCAAACCGAAAGTTTGTTTAATTTTTCATTGCCTGATTATGGATAGTTTCAGTAACCTTCCCAATCAACACATCGCATTACAGATACAAAATCTGACAAAGCGATATGATGATATATTGGCTGTCAACAACTTATCGATCAACATATACAGAAATGAAATATTGGGACTGTTAGGACCTAATGGCGCAGGAAAAACCACCACCATCAGTATGATTTGTGGTTTATTGCCTCCCTCCGCTGGCTCCATTATCTTCTCTGATTATGGTGTGAAAAATCAAAAACTTTTAATTGGGTATTGCCCTCAGGAAAATATTTATTATCCCAGGTTAACCTGTATGGAGCAGTTACAATTCATTGGCCTGATGTACGGCATGACTTCAAAGGAAGTTCAAGAAAGAGCAAATGAATTACTGAAACTTTTAGGTCTGCATGATAGAGCCAATGAAAAAGCTGTAAATTTATCAGGAGGGATGAAGCGACGCCTCAATATATGCCTTGCTATTATTCACAATCCTCAAATTCTTGTGTTAGATGAGCCTGAAGCGGGACTGGACCCACAAAGCAGGGTTTTGGTAAGAGATTTCATCAAAGAGTTCGGCAAAAATAAAACCGTCATACTCACTACCCATAATATGGACGAGGCTGACCGTTTAGCCGACAGAATCGCGATTATCGACCATGGCTGCTTACTCATGTCTGACACACCACAAAACCTGAAAAAAACAATTGGTGAAGGAGATATCCTTGAAGTTATCGTGGAAAATAACGATAACATTGGATTTATTAATTGTGCCAAACAGCTGTCCATGCATTTTGTAAATGTCAAAACAAATGCAAACTCAATACTGATTAAAAATCCCGGCATCATTGAACATTTATCAGCAATAAAAAACATGGCTGATAACTTCAGCTTAACCATTAAAGAGTATAAACTCAGAGAAAATACGCTTGAAGATGTTTTTATTCATTTAACAGGGAGGAGTTTAAGACAATGAAAACCTTTCACATTATCCTGAAAAGTCTTAAAGAACAGTATAGAAATTACTGGGTACTTTTACTGACATTATGCTTAGGACCATTTTTTATTTTCGTATATTACCTTATTACGGAAACATCTGAAACGCGGTACGATATTCTTATTATAAATACAGATAATGGTATTTATGAGCATGGGCAACAAGTTAACCACGGTAAAAATCTGCATACTTTTCTTACATCTGAAAAACAGGAGACAACTCCTGCATTTTTTATTTTTAACGAAATTAAGAATAAGCAGGAAGGCATAGAAAAACTCAAAAACAAGCAGGCTGATGCTTTAATTGTAATTCCCGAATCATTCTCACAAGTTCTTTCGGCAAGCAAAAGAGGTGATAGTACAAATTTAACAACTGTAGAGTTTATAGGTGACTTAACCAGTGCAGACTATATGATTAGCGCAGTATGGGTCAACGAAATGCTGAATGAATATATTTTTAAGAATACAACTGTAAAAAAGATAGTAACTGTTCAAGAGACCCCACTTGGATTATCCTCAAAAATAAGTATCTTCGACATGTATGTTCCCGGAATACTTATCATATCTGTAATCATGCTCATGTTTACAGCGACTATTGCATTTATTTCTGAGGTTGAACAAAAAACAATCATAAGATTAAAGCTGTCAAAACTTTCAGCTGTTGAATTTTTAATTGGTACAAGCTTCGTTCAGTTGATTATAGGCATAATATCGGTTGTTCTGACACTAATAACGGCTGTATTGCTTGGGTTTAAATACGAAGGGTCATTATTTATTCTTCTGGTTGTAGCCAGTTTAACCAGTTTATCTATTATTTCGTTTAGCCTGATCATCTCAGCATTAACAAAATCGGCAAACGAGGTTTTAGTAGTTGGATGTTTTCCAATGTTTTTATTCATGTTTTTTACAGGAGCAGCTTTCCCGTTAAACAGCAAAACCCTTTTTACAATAGCGAGTTATCCTGTTACTGTTCCTGGCTTAATGACACCTACTCATGCAATAAGTGCGCTGAATAAAACGCTGATCATGAATATGGGGTTTTCAAGCATAATGCCTGAAATTTTTTCAATAATAGCGCTTTCGATAATCTACTTTGTTGTAGGCGCATTCATTTTCAAAAGAAGACATCTCAGGTTAACTTAATTCTGTAAACCCAACAATCTGGTTATGGAAAAACAACATACTGAAAATGAGTACATATCGAGAATAAACAAAATCCTTGATTATATCGAAGCTAATTTGGAAAAACCTTTTACACTGGAAGAACTGGCTGGTGTGGCTAATTTCTCTAAATTTCATTTTAACCGGATTTTCAAGGCCATGATTGGTGAAACACCCTTCCAGTTTATTACACGCGTTCGGATTGAAAAGGCTGCTTACATAATTTCAACAGGAAAAAGCAATAATATTGCTGAAATAGCATCTAAATGCGGATATGCTGATATTACCACATTTTCAAAAAACTTTAAACGCCATTTTAACGTTTCTGCTTCTCTGTATCGACAAATGCAATTTAAAAATAGCAATTTAAGCCAACTTGTTAGCAATACACAACAACGGGAAGAGAAACTTCACGTTTATTTTTGTCCCGATTCACAAACCATTAAATGGAGGACAATTATGAAACTAAACAAAAGCGTGGAGGTAAAATACCTACCCAAGATGACAGTGGCTTATATTCGTTATACCGGTTCTTACAAAGGCAACGAAAAGCTTTTCAGAAATTTATGGAACAAACTATTTAAATGGGCAGAACCTCGTAATCTCGTTGGGGGTAAAGATTTTAAAGCGTTGGTTGTTTACCACGACGATCCCTCAATAACAGATGAAGAGAAGCTTAGAATGAGCGTCTGCTTTACAGTGCCTTCCGACACAAAGGTTGAAGGTGAAGTTGGAAAAATGGAAATCGAAGCAGGCAAATATGTTATTGCCCGGTTCGAGCTTAGCGTTAAAGATTTTCAACAGGCATGGGATTGGGTTTATGGCGAGTGGTTTCCTGCAAGCGGATATCAACCTGATGACAAAGCCTGTTTCGAAATGTACACTGAAGAGCCCCAAAACGGGATAATCAAACTGGACATCTGTGTTCCTGTTAAACCAATCTGAAATTTTCACAGCTATATGGGTTATTACATTGATTTAAGCTCTGTCAGCCTTGAAGAATACCGGGAGAAACTCCGGTCGTCGTATGTTCTTCCCAGCAGACAAATATTGAAAGAAAAATTGGATGAACGATTTAACTATTTCAGTAGTATTGGAATTAAGAATCTTCAGGACTTGTTACAGCTGCTGAAAGACAAAAAGGAGGTGATTGAATTATCAAAACTTGTTTATTTCTCACTGGAATATCTGGTAAACCTTTACAGGGAACTAAACAGCTTTTTTCCAAAACCAATTAAAATTAAAAATATTCAAATCGTGCCCAATGAAGTTGTTTCATCGTTAGAGAAAGCTGGTATTAAAGACACCATTGCTTTATTTGACAAAGTTAAAACACCTGCAAGCCGAAAATCTTTTGCCTTTGAAACAGGAATCAGTGACTCAGACTTACTGAAGCTAACCAAACTGACCGACCTGTCGAGGATTCGATGGGTCGGTGTAACGTTTGCCTGTACCTTATACGAATCGGGTTACGACACCTTGGAAAAAGTATCAAAAGCCAACTATACAGAGCTATATAACAGGATTATACAAGTTAACAAAGAAAAAAATCTATACCGGGGAAAAATAGGACTCAACGATATGAGGTTGTGTGTTAATGCCGCGAAAGAGGTGCCTCAGGAAATTGAGTATCAATAAATTTTAAAAAAGGGGACACAACCCCTCTGTGGCACTCAGAAACTGATACGTGTAGCAGTTATTTGCTTATTCATAAATATGGAAGCGGAATTGATGAATTTTTCCGTCGATTCAGTTGTAAAGTAGCTTGTCTGCCCATTTTTCATGCATTTAGCGTCCATCTCCGGATGTCGTTGCATATACAATTTCAGGCTCCGGGCCACGATTTCTCCCTGTGAAACAATGCCGATATGAGGAGGTAAAAAACGGCGTATGGTCGGAATCATCAACGGATAATGGGTACAGCCCAGAATGATGCTGTCGATTTCTGTATCTTTCTCCAATAAACTTTTGATGTTTTGCTGCACAAAATATGCGGCCCCTTCGGAAAGATGCTCGTTATTCTCAATCAAGGGAACCCACATCGGACAAGCTTCCGCGGTAATCCGGATATCAGGAAAAATTTTATTGGCCTCAATAGGATATGATCCTGACTGCACCGTTCCGGGAGTAGCAAAAATACCCACATGTTTGGTTTTGGTTACCTGATCAAGCACTTCTACAGTTGGACGAATCACACCCAATACCCTCCTGCCTGGATCAATCTGTGGCAAATCGAGCTGCTGAATGCTCCGTAATGCTTTTGCAGAGGCAGTGTTACAAGCCAGGATAACCAAATGACAGCCCATCTCAAACAATTTGTTGACACACTCGAGCGTATATTGATAAACCACATCAAAAGAACGTGTTCCATAAGGGGTACGGGCATTATCGCCAAGATATATATAGTCATACTCCGGAAGTAACTTCCGTATGTTTTCTAGGATAGTCAAACCGCCATAACCGGAATCGAAAATTCCAACCGGTCCGGACGTAATATATGAATTGTTGATATCCATTTAGTTCCGTTTATCAAGCCCCCACATCAATTTACTTTTCAACGAATCAAAAAAAGTGTGGTTCAGTTGCTTTGCTACCCTGATTCTGTATTCCGCTTTTGAAATTCTGATCTTAACATTCTCCTCCAGCACAAGTGTTCGTCCGTCCATGGTCACCAAATAACAACCGTTCCGGCTGTGTACTTCTAAATCAATGATCCAGTCATCGGGAACCACCAGCGGTCGCACCGTCAGGCTATGGGAAGCAATGGGCGAAAGAATGATGTTCTGTGCCTGCGGAACCATTAGCGGACCGCCAACACTCATTGAATAAGCCGTGGAGCCGGTCGGCGTGGCTACAATCAATCCATCAGCATGATAAGAATGAATGGCTTCTTCATTCAGGTAAGTATTGATGCTGATCATGGAAGAACTGTCCTGTTTTAATACCGAAACTTCATTCAACACATAAGGATAATCAATTACTCTGCCATCCGAAAAATCAACTTTTAACAAAGTACGTTCTTCAACATTGATTTGATTATGCAGAATGGCATCCAGCGCTTTTTCCACTTCATCAACCGAAACATCAGCCAAAAAGCCGAGCCTTCCGGTATTAACTCCCATAATTGGTATGTTTTTTGAACCAATACGTGCCGCAGTACTCAGGAAAGTCCCGTCACCACCTATACTCAATGCAATGTCGGCAGTGAAATTATCATCTGCAATGAGGTGTTGATAGCCGGAATGAACGCCCGAGTGTTGCTGATAATAAGTAAAAAGTTCTTTGTCAAGCAACAAAGTATCTTTCTTAGTACTGAAAAAACGGAGTATTATTTCCATGATATTCAATACAGTCGGGCGAAAAGTGTTTCCGAAAATGGCTATGGTCATATTTTTTTTGTTCGCTTTTTTCACTTATTTTTGTGCAATATAAACGCATTATTGAATTGCAAAGGAAATACATAATTGTCGAATTTGCAAATTTTTGAACCCAATGACAAAACTTAGTGTAAACATCAATAAAGTTGCTACCATTCGCAATGCGAGGGGAGGTAACATCCCTGATATCTGCCTGGTCGCAAAAGACTGTGAACGTTTTGGCGCTCAAGGAATTACAGTACATCCGCGACCCGACGAAAGGCATATCCGGTATCAGGATGTCAGAGACCTGAAACCCATTCTTACCACTGAATTCAATATAGAAGGATATCCTTCAACCGGCTTTCTGGAGCTGGTAAAATCGGTAAAACCGCATCAGGTTACTTTAGTTCCGGATCCACCGGGAGCCCTGACTTCAAACGCCGGATGGGATACCATTCACAATCAGGATTTTCTGAAAGAAATAATCACAGATTTGAAGCATGCTGGTATCCGGGTATCCATTTTTATCGATACAGACGTAAAAAACATTGAATCAGCAGTAAAAACGGGAGCCGACAGGGTTGAGTTATATACCGAACCTTATGCTTCTGAATATCTGATCAACAGGGAGAAAGCGATTGCTTCGTTTATCAGGGCTGCTGAATGTGCCAGGACCTGTGGACTCGGACTGAATGCTGGTCACGACTTAAGTCTGGTGAACCTGAAATACCTGATTCAACACATTCCATGGATTGATGAGGTGTCGATCGGACATGCGCTGATATCGGATGCCCTGTATTTCGGACTGGAGAAAACCATTAGAAGATATAAAGATCAACTTAAATAAAAACAACATCTATTAAAAAATGAATAATTTAATGCTTATTTTGCTTCAGGCAAATCTGGTGGAAGAGCCTGTGGTTACAGCGACTACAACAGGTAAAATGAATTTATGGACAATGGCAACCTACGGTGGTCCAATTATGATTATCCTGGCAATTATGCTTGTTTTTGCCATTTACATGTTCATCGAACGTCTGATTACGCTGAAACAGGCACTGGAAGAGGACAAATCTTTCATGAACCGCATCCGGGATTATATCTACGACGGGAAAATTGATGCCGCTCAGAAACTTTGTCGTGAAACCAATAACCCGATCGCCAGAATGGTTGAGAAAGGTATCAGTCGGCTTGGTCGCCCCATGAATGATGTATTGATTGCCATCGAAAATGTGGGTAATCTTGAAATTGCCAACCTTGAAAAAGGCTTAGTCATTATGGCGTCCATTTCCGGTGGCGCTCCGATGTTGGGATTCCTTGGAACGGTAACGGGTATGGTGACGACGTTTTACAATATGTCACTCAACAACACGGGAACCATCCAGCTTGCTGACTTATCACAGGGGATGTATCAGGCCATGGTAACAACCATCGCCGGTCTGATTGTAGGTATCATCGCGTATTTCGGCTATAATTATCTTGTTTCCAGGGTCGATTCGGTTGTTCGAAAACTCGAAGCCAGAACCATGGAATTTCTCGATCTGTTGAATGAACCGGCTTAATCTGTATTTCAATTATCAGATGGTTCAAGGTTTAACGAAAAAAAAAACAAATCATGGCTCTTAAAAAAAGAATAAAGGTAGAAGCTGGTTTCTCGATGTCGTCGATGACCGACATCATTTTCCTGCTGTTGCTGTTTTTCATCATGGCCTCAACCATGTCATCACCCAATGACATCAAAATCGATTTACCCGAGAGCAGGGCAAGCTCATCAACCCGCTCGGTAGCCGCCAAGGTTTCGATTGATGGTAACGGCCGGTATTTTGTTGCAAAAGGCACTGCCCGTCCCACCCAGATTGCACCGGAGATGCTCGAATCCTATATCATGGATCTGGTTGCTCAGGACTCCACAACCTATATAGCCCTGCATGCCGACCAACAGATTGCTTATAAAGAAGTAGTAAGGGTACTGGACATTGCCAATCAGCATAAACTTAAATTGGTTATAGCTACCAAAGCATCCGGCAAATAAGATGAACGCGCTCAGAAACGATAAAAAAATGAAGAAGTCCGAATTATATGCTTACATAGGAACTGCCATCAGCGGGATCATCATCCTGCTCATCCTGTTCTTTGTCGTGTTACCCGGATTGAAAAATAATGAAGATGACGGGGTGATGATCAGTTTCGGAGAAGACTTTGATGGCGGTGGTGCTGTTGAAACGCCTTCCCAAAGCGCCCAACAATCATCCCCACCCAAAGCGGAAGTAAAGGAAGAACTGCTCACACAAAAAGACAAATCGGTAGCCATCCCGGAAACCAAAAAGAAACCGGACACAACCCCTTCCAAGACAGATGATCGCCTGAAGAAAGAACAACAGGCAAGTCAACGTGCTGAAGATTTGATTGGCGGCTCATTTGGTTCCGGTACAGGTACGGGAAACGGACAAATGAGCGAACAAGAAACGGCCGGGAATCCAGTAGGGAGTGGCTCATCGGGGGGTAATTCCTGGTCACTGAGTGGCAGGAATTTGTTAGGAACAATGCCGACTCCGGCTTATAATCAGAACATTGAAGGATACATTACTGTTGAAATCCGGGTGGATGCCGGTGGAAATGTTATCAGCACAACCATCAAGCGGGCTACAATTTCGGATCAGTCCTTACGCAATGCAGCTGTAAATGCTGCTAAAAGAACTAAATTTTCATCCGGAAACGGAATTGTAACCGGAACAATCACATACAACTTTAAACTGAGGTAGTTATGCGAATCTTACTTTTTTTAGCTGAAGGTTTCGAGGAAATTGAAGCTGTTGCCCCGATTGATGTATTTCGCAGGGCAGGTATCAACGTTACGACTGTATCGATCTCAAACAAACTGACTGTCACCGGCGCTCACGGCATAGGTGTGAACGCAGATGTAATTTTTGAAGATGCTGATTTCTCTGGTGATTTTCTGATGTATCTTCCGGGAGGGATGCCTGGAACTACAAACCTGGAAAATCATCTGGGCCTGAATAAGCTGATTAAAAAACAAATGGAAAAGGGACAAAAGATTGCAGCAATCTGTGCAGCTCCTTCTATCCTGGGAAAAATGGGATTATTAAATCAGAAAAAAGCGGTTTGTTATCCCGGCTTTGAATCATTGCTAAAAGGAGCAACAATTGCCAACTCAACCATTGTCAGTTCCGACAACATCCTGACAGCCAAGGGTCCGGGCGTAGCCATTCCATTTGCACTGAAAATCATCGAAGAATTAAAAGGGAAAGACACCGCACAGCAGGTTGCTAACGCGATGATACTGTAGCATATTTTTCCAATAAAATTTTTGCTCCTG
>JAQVNN010000041.1 GCA_028703105.1 Paludibacter sp.
TTTCTTAAACTCATATTCATTAACAAGAGACATAATTTGTGCAAAGATTGTTTTTCCTTTATTCATAGCCTGCAGAATGTGGCTCAAATGCCGATTCACAAAACTATGATTTCTAATCGAAAAATAGTTTCAGCCCTGTATAATATTGAAATTTAAATTAATAAACCCTGTTCGAGAATTATTCTCCGGACAGCAATGAAATTATATAATTACTTCACGAATTTTAAAAACAAAGTTCATATGAGATTAATTTTTTTGTATTTGGTTTTTTTTGCATATAGTGGGGTGTTGTTGTCGCAGACATTACAATCGCCTGATGGAAATATTCAGATTGAATTTTCATTAAGTAAAAAAACTGCACATAACTATTTAGAAGGTACACCGATGTATGCTGTTTCATATAAAGGACTTCCTTTTTTGTTGCCATCTCGTTTAGGGTTTGAATTGTTAGGAACTGCAGAGATGAAATCTTTTCTAAAAGTAAAGGATGTACTCCGAAAAGATAAGCGTAGTTCATGGAAACCTGTTTATGGTGAATGCAGTGAATATCCCGATAATTATAATGAAATGACAGTTGTGGTAGAAGAGAGTCTTCCCCCACATCGTGAGTTAAATATCGTTTTTCGTGCTTACAATGAAGGAATAGCTTTTCGGTACGAGATACCTGCACAGAAAGGATTCGAAAAAATAGTCATTCATAAAGAACTTACAGAATTCGTTTTTCCGCAATACACCTCAGTGTGGCAATCATACGGGCATGAAGGTAAATATTCTAAAGTTTATGTAAATGAGATTCAACCTAACTGTGAATTACCACTAACGTGCATGACTGAAAGTGGTATTTATGGAGCTATATTCGAAGCGGCCAATAACAATTATCCACGTGCATACGTGCATTCTCCAAACAAAAGGGGGACATCATTGGGTATTTCAATACGTGGAGAGGCGAAAAGTTATAATGGCATTATTACAGCTTGGCGAGCAATAACGCTTGCATCACAACCCGGGAGCCTTATTGAAAATAATTATTTAATACTTAATCTAAACGATTCCTGTAGGCTTGCGGAAACCTCCTGGATCAAGCCTGGTACGGTTATGCGAGAAATTGACCAGAATACTGCTGCGAGTTTTAAGCTGATAGACTTTTGTGCTCGTAAAGGTATCGATTATATATTGTATGATGCCTTATGGTATGGACCCGATAAAGATATTATGAGTTATCCTGGAACTCCTAAACCCGAACTTGATATACATGCTACTATCAAATACGCAAAAGATAAGGGTATTGGTGTTTTTGTATATCTTGATAAAATAGCCGTTGAACGTTATGCAGATGTACTCTTTCCATTATATGAAAAGTGGGGGGTGAAAGGCATTAAGCCTGGATTTGTAAGTGTAGGCAATCAAGAATGGCAGGAATGGATTGAGGATATGGTAAAGATAGCTGCTAAACATCATTTAATGGTAAATATTCATGATGCTTATCGTCCAACAGGTTTTAGTCGCACTTACCCAAATCTTATAACACAAGAGGGGATTCATGGTAATGAACAACAACCAAATGCAGATCACGATGTTATGTTGCCATTTACCCGTTTCACTATTGGTGCTGGTGATTATACTCCGGGGTATCTGCGTGAAGGCTTGCAAAGTACTTTTACGCATCGACTTGCTCTCCCAATTATATTTTACAGCCCTGCTCAGTTCTTATTTTGGCGTGAGCGCCCTGAAGCAAGACATGACCGGCCAGAGTTAAAACTTTGGGAACATATTCCAACAGTTTGGGATTATACAAAGGTTATTGATGGAGCAATTGGAGAACATGTAATAATAGCTCGCAGAAACGGTTCTACTTGGTATGTAGGTGGTATAACGAATACGAATGCAAGAACGATGATTCTCGATTGCTCTTTTTTAAATCGAGGAAAACAATATAAAGCTACGATTTATACCGATAATTTGCTATCGGAAGACAAAGTTGATATAGAGACCCGTAAGGTATCAAGTAAGGATAAAATTACTTTTAACTTGAAAAAGAGTGGTGGTTTTGCTTTGAAAATTGAATAATTGACTATCAATAATTGAGATTTTCATTTCATGAAAAAGTTTTGGATCGTTTTTTTGTTAACGTTATCTACAACTGTTTTAGCACAAAAGCATTCGATTTACAAGGATGGTTGGATTGATTTCAATAAAAACGGTAAGATGGATGTTTACGAGAATCCGTACGTTTCGGTTGAAGATAGAGTTGAAGACCTGCTAGCACAAATGGGTATGGAAGAAAAAACTTGTCAAATGGCTACCCTTTATGGTTATGGGCGGGTTTTAAAGGATGAGTTGCCGACAAAGGACTGGAAAAGCCGGGTTTGGAAAGACGGTATTGCCAACATTGATGAACACCTGAATAACTTGGCTTATCATCCCGGTGCTCAAACAAATTTGGCTTATCCTTTTAGCACGCATGCGGAGGCCATTAATCAGGTACAACGCTGGTTTGTTGAAGAAACACGGTTGGGGATCCCTGTCGATTTTAGCAACGAAGGTATTCATGGACTTACTCATGACCGGGCTACCCTGTTGCCTGCACCAATTGCTATTGGTAGCACCTGGAATAAAAAACTTGTGGAGCATGGCGGTCATATTGTCGGGCGTGAGGCAAAGACACTAGGGTACACCAATGTGTATGCACCGATTCTGGATGTAGCACGCGATCCCCGATGGGGACGGATTGTGGAATGTTATGGTGAAGATCCGTATCTGATTGCACAACTGGGAGCCCGGATGGTAATGGGTATCCAGGCTGAGGGTGTTGCCTCAACCTTAAAACACTTTGCTGTTTATAGTGTTCCCAAAGGAGCCCGAGATGGTGATGCCCGAACCGACCCGCATGTCGCACCACGCGAGATGCACCAGTTGTATCTGTATCCCTTTAAATATGTTATCCGAAATGCAAAGCCACTTGGCGTAATGAGCAGTTACAACGACTGGGATGGTGTTCCTGTAACCGGAAGCTACTATTTCCTGACTGAGCTTCTTCGTCAGCAGTTTGGGTTTAAGGGGTATGTCGTTTCTGACAGTGAAGCAGTAGAGTATATTCATGGCAAACATCGTGTTACAGAAGATTATAATGGAGCGGTAAAACAAGCGGTTGAGTCCGGATTAAATGTTCGAACGACTTTTCGGGAGCCTGAAACGTTTATTTCTCCTTTGCGCGAATTGGTGAAGGAAGGGAAGGTCGCCATGTCAACCATTGATGAAAGAGTTTCCGATGTGCTCAGGGTAAAATTCCAACTGGGATTGTTCGATCATCCTTACGTTGAGGAACCTGAAGAAGCGAATAAGATTGTTTACAATAGGGACGCTCGGGATTTTTCAAAGCAAATATCCCGGGAAGTATTGGTGTTGTTGAAAAATGAGAATCATCTTTTACCACTTGATAAAAGCAAAATAAACACGGTTTTGGTAACAGGTCCTTTGGCTGCCCAGGCTAATCATTCTATTAGTCGTTACGGGCCGTCAAATATTGACGTGGTTTCAGTATTGAAAGGAATGCGAAATTATGCGGGGAATAAATTATCGGTGTTTTATACTGAAGGGTGTAAAACGGTTAATGAAAATTGGCCGGAGACGGAGATTATCCCCGAAATGCTTACCGACGAAGAGAAAGCATCGATAGACGATGCCACTGAACTTGCCGCTCAATCCGATGTAATTATCGCGGTGTTGGGAGAGAATGAAAGACTGGTTGGTGAAAGTCTGTCACGTACGGGCCTTGACTTGCCCGGGAGACAGCAACAATTATTACAGGCACTTTACGAAACGGGAAAACCGGTTGTGTTGGTATTGATCAATGGCCGGCCATTGACCATTAATTGGGCCGACAAATATATCCCGGCTATCCTTGAAGCCTGGTTTCCCGGTGAACACGGAGGAGATGCTATCATTCAAACAATTTTTGGTGATTACAACCCAGGTGGCAAGCTTCCTGTAACTTTCCCAAAAACTGTAGGTCAAATTGAAATGAATTTTCCGTATAAGCCAGGTTCACAGGACAGTCAACCGGAACATGGTCCCAATGGTGCCGGGAGGACCCGGGTAAACGGTTTTCTTTACCCATTCGGTCACGGGTTGAGTTACACCACATTCGAATACAGCGATTTGAAGATTACACCCAAAAAACAACAATCTCAGGGGAACATAGAGGTTCGTTTTAAAGTGAAAAATACAGGTTCCCTGAAGGGAGATGAAATTGTGCAGTTATACATCAGGGATGAATACAGCAGCGTAACCACTTACGAAAAAATATTGCGTGGTTTCGAGCGGATTTCGCTGAAACCCCAACAGGAAAAGGAAGTGACTTTCACATTGGTTCCCGACGATATTTCTATAATTGATAATAATAATCGTTTTACCGTGGAAGCGGGTTCTTTTAAAGTGATGGTTGGAAGTTCTTCAACAGATATCCGCTTAAATGGAGAGTTTGAAATTGTTAATGATTAAGATATGTTAAGATTAATATCAATGAAAAGGTGTCAACTTCATACTTCAATACTGATTTTTATTATTAGTTTCCTGTTTTCGGCATGTGCTGAGAAAACTGAAGGGACTACAGATCCGGCAAGCCTGGTCAACGTGTTTGTGGATACCCATAATTCCAGGTGGTTTTATTTCAATTCAGCGACTCGTCCTTTTGGAATGGTTAACCTGAGTCCGGATACAGATACCAAAGGCAGCTGGAGTTCCGGATACTTATATGATAGTAAGCAAATTCGTTGTTTCAGTCATATCCATGCCTGGCAACTTTCCGGAGTGGCCGTAATGCCAACCGTTGGCGAGTTCAAAGGAAATCTTGGGATGGATGCCTACCAATCGTCTTTCAGTCATGAAGGAGAAGTCGCACAACCTGGCTACCATAAAGTTGATTTAAACGATTATCAGATCACAGCAGAGCTGACTTCAACTACCCGTGTGGGCTTTCACCGCTACACCTACCCGGAAAGCAAGCAAAGTTATATCGTTTTCGATACCGGAGCTTTTTTGGGACATGGACCAACCGTGTATAGCAAAGTTTGGAGAGTGAATGATCAGGAAGTCTCTGGTTACGAGGTTATGAGCAAAACAGGCCGTCGCCCCAAAGATACACCCGTTTATTTTGTTGCGCGTTTGAGCAAACCCATGGAACAATTTATTAGCTGGCGGGATAGTAAGATAATTGATGCACCTGTTGACTCGGTTGATGGTGTGCATGCCGGTGCAGCTGTAAGGTTTCAGACAGATGGAGGAGAACAAGTACTGATGAAAGTTGGTATTTCGTACGTGAGTGTGGAGCAAGCTCGCATAAATATGGACACTGAACTGCCAGGCTGGAATTTTGACAAGGTTAAAAAGAATTCTTATGATGAGTGGAATGATTGGCTGGGCAAAATTGAAGTGGAAGGTGGTACTCAGAAGCAACAAGTGAAGTTTTACACTGACCTTTGGCATGCTTTACAAGGGCGGCGGATTATAAGCGACGTTAATGGCAAATATATGGATATGACGGGTGATTTGCCCCGTGTCAGACGTGTGAAGCTTGGAGAAGATGGAAAGCCCCTTTATCCACATTATAATTTTGATGCCTGGTGGGGTAGCCACTGGTCACTTAATATTTTATGGTCTATGGTCTACCCACAGTTGATGGATGGATTTTGTAATACAATGATTGATATGTATAAAAATGGAGGTATTCTACCAAGAGGTCCGTCGGGCGGTAATTATACTTTTGTTATGATTGGTGATCCATCGGCGTGTTTTTTTGCAACAGCTTACAATAAAGGAATTCGGAATTACGATGCAGAACTGGCATACGCGGGGTTGAGAAAAAATGCCTTTCCGGGCGGTAGTAGAGACCATGCGGGTTATGAACAAGGCAGAGCCGCGACCGGGGGAGGAATGAGATATTACCTTGAGCGAGGGTATGTTCCTGAAGGTATAAAAGGGAATGGAATGCACCGTGACGGAGCAGCAATGACCCTCGAATACGCTTATCAGGATTGGTGTCTGGCCCAAATGGCCCAGAATATGGGCAAAACCGACGATTATGAGTTATTCATGAAACGTTCGCAAAATTTCAAGAACATTTGGAACCCGGATACAAAATACATGCATCCGCGTGAGTTGGACGGTTCGTGGATGGCGGATTTTGAACCCGTTGGCTCGAAAGAACCTTATACACGGGGTTTTTGTGAAAGTAATTCAGCGGTTTATACCCACTTTGTACCACATGATGTGGATGGATTGATCAAGCTTTTTGTGGATAAAGATGCATACATTGATCATTTGCAAAGCCAGTTTGAACGGGCACAGAAATTTGGATTCATTGCCGACAAAAACGTTCCTGAATCGGGCTGGGTGGACTACAGTAACCAGCCGGGAACGGGAATGGCCCATCTCTTCAACAAGGCGGGGGCTCCCTGGCTAAGTCAGAAGTGGGTACGAGAGGTGAAGGAAGCTCTGAGCGATACAACAGCTTATGGTGGCTATAACGGTGATGAAGACCAGGGACAAATGGGTGCCTTGGGAGTACTTATGGCCATAGGTCTTTTTGAGGAAGATGGAGGAGCGTCAGCCACGCCAACGTATGAAATTACCAGCCCGGTTTTTGATAAAATTACCATGCATTTGAACAATAATTATTATACCGGTAAAACCTTTGTCATTGAAACAAAAAACAATAACGGTGCAAACACATATATTCAAAGTGCCAAATTGAATGGGAAAAACTGGACAAAATATTGGTTTTTGCATAAAGATTTCTCCAATGGTGGCAGGTTGGAGATTGAATTGGGACCAACTCCTAATAAGGATTGGGGAATTGAATATTGATTAAGGATAAATATCCTTGTTCTTGGGTTTCTGTTATAGTGACAAAAGTTATAATAAGCGATATTACATATTAGTGCAAGTGGGTAATCTTCAATTCAGTTCCTTCTTTTGATTTGAAATGGTACCCAATGAATAGTAGACAGAATGGATATCTATCATTTTTTTGTAATAACATTCCAAATGTAAAAATAACAAGAATCAAATGACCCGGTTTATTTTAACAATCTGTTTTTTCTCATCGTCATTGTTTTTTTTGGCATCAGAGAAAAAGGATGACATAGAAGAAAGCAAAAAGTACAGGAATCCTCAAATGGGATCCTTTTACCAATGGGAAACTGATTTAGACAGTGTTATATATAATAATGGAGATGACTTTCGACGTGCTTTTCTATGGGTGCCGCCCCAATGTATTCAGCTAAAAGGGATTATTATTGCCGGGCATAATTCACTGGAGGAAGGTATAATTGAAGACTCATTGTTCCGCTCAGAAATGGAACAGCTGAATTTTGGTATAATTTGGGTAACCCCAGGGCTTTGTCCTGCAGGGGTTTTTAATGTCAATTCTGGCGCTCAGAAAATATTTGATGAAGCAGTAAACAATCTTGCCGATATTTCTGGCTATAACGAAATACGTTTTGCTCCGGTCGTGTATATCAGCCATTCCGCACAAGCTTCTCAGCCATGGAATTTTGGGGCATGGAATTCTCAACGTACACTTGCAATGATTTCGTTTCATGGTGACTCACCGCGTTCCACCTATCTTTGTTGTAATCATTTTAATCCTGATTGGGGCAACAGGAATATTGATGGCATTCCTGGATTGCTCTGCATAGGTTCAGGTGAATGGCAGGAATTTCGTGTTGAAGGGGCTTTTAAATTTATGAAACAATACCCCGGCAGTGTAATTTCCCTTTTGTGCAATGCCGGTAGGGGACACAACGACTTTAGCCAGGAAGATATAAGATATTTGGTTAAGTTTATTAAAAAAACAGTCATGGCACGTATGCCCGATAAATGGGACGGTAAGTCGTTTATGCCGCTAAAAAAGATAAGAAGAGAAGAAAGTTGGTTGGCAGACAGGTGGCACAAAAATGCACCGCCTTCAGTAGGGTGTAATACCTATTACGGTTACGCGGGCAACAAAGACTCGGCATTTTGGTACATCGACGAAGAGATGGCAAGATGGACTGAGAGCATTTACACCAGGGAAAGGGATAAGAAGCAACAATACCTGGCTTTGGTTCAAAACAGGCGGATACTGAAGCCTGGTGAAAAATTGACTTTCTTAACCGATGGCAAAAATATTGATATTCATGCAAAGGTTGTTTTTACCGATTCCACATATACTCATTTGTCAAAGGAGCATTCTATAGAACCAATAATGATAAAACGATATTGTGGACCTATTAATATTGTGAATGATACCACTTTTCGTTTAAATTTTTACCGCCCCGGAGTTCATCATTCCCGTGTTGGCACAGTCGGGTTGTTTGCTTTTTCAGAATCAGATTTTATTTATGGGCATGTAGTCCGGGACATGTCATTCAAAATAAAAGCTTCGCTGACGGAAGGGATAGAGCAGGAGATAACATTTCCTGAAATAGATGATGTTGATCTCGGAACTAAATATATTCAGTTAAAGGCAAAATCATCTTCAGGACTTCCGGTAAATTATTATGTGCAATCAGGTCCGGCTTATGTACTGGACGATCGGGTTTTTTTTACTGATATTCCCCCAAAGGCAAAATTTCCCATAAAAGTTACGGTTGTTGCGTGGCAGTATGGGAGCATGTCCGAGCCAAAAGTTCAAACGGCAAAAGCGGTATCCAGGCATTTTTGCATTAACGGTATATAATCCAATTAATAAAACCTTTAAAAAAATATGAGAAAGTTTATTCTAAGTACAATCTTTTTATTTTCGTATGCATACATTTTTTCTCAAACCTATCCTATTCAGAAAATTGATCTGCGCAACGTACACTTAACCGATAGTTTCTGGCTACCAAAAATACGTCAGATCCAACGTGTTACAATTCCTGTGGCGTTTGACAGATGCGAAAAAGAGGGACGTTTCGAGAATTTCATTGTGGCCGAACGTGTGATGAAGGGAGACTCCGGGGTGGTACGTGGTAAAATGCCCTTCGACGATACCGATCTCTATAAAATCATTGAAGGGGCATCGCTTTCGCTTATAAGTGCACCCGATGCCCAACTTGAAGCGCAGCTTGACAGTTACATTGCAATAATCGCACGCGGACAGGAGTCTGACGGCTATCTGACGACCTGGCGAACCATCAATCCCTCCGATCCTCCCGCAAAATGGGTCGGAAAATGCGAGAAACGTTGGGATAATCTTGCGATGAGCCACGAACTATACAATGCAGGGCATCTCTATGAGGCTGCAGCAGCACATTATTACGCTACCGGAAAACGTAATTTTCTCGATATCGCGATAAAGAATGCCGATTTGATTGTTGAAGTGTTTGGCGCTGAGGACAATTACGAGGTGCCGGGGCATGAAATCATAGAGACCGGATTGATAAAGCTATACAGGATTACCGGCAACAAATCCTATTTTACGTTGGCCAGGAAATTCATTGACTTACGGGGGAGCGATGTGCATCGCGAACCACGTGGTGCGTACTGGCAGGACGACAAACCAATTGTGCTGCAGGATGAGGTCGTAGGCCACGCTGTGAGGGCTGTCTATCTTTATGCAGGTGTGACCGATGTGGCGGCCATCACCGGCGATACCACATATTCAAACACCGTTGAACGCCTTTGGAACAATATGGTTGATCGGAAGATGTATGTCACCGGAGGATTGGGTGCACGGCACCAAGGAGAGGCTTTCGGCAACAATTATGAACTCCCAAATCTCACCGCATACAATGAAACTTGTGCGGCGATTGGCGGGGTGATGTGGGCCGATCGCATGTTCCGGTTATTCGGTGAGGTGAATTATGTCAATCATCTGGAAAGAATGCTGTACAACGCCGTACTACCGGGAATCTCACTCGACGGAACTTGCTTCTTTTATCCCAACCCTCTCGAGTCTGACGGTGTGTATGCGTTCAACCAGGGTCATCTAACCCGTGCCGGATGGTTCGACTGCTCCTGCTGCCCCACAAATTTAATCCGGTTTTTACCTTCGCTGCCGGATTTGATTTACAACAGCGACCAACAAAACATCTATGTAAACCTTTTTATCGGAAATGAGGCTGAGATTCCTTTTGGAGAGGAGATCGTGCATGTTTCACAACAAACCAGTTATCCGCTTGATGGAACGATAAGCATCTCCGTTGATCCGGTCAACAAAACATCTTTCTCGCTGATGATTCGTGTTCCCGATTGGGCAACCAACACTTTTCCATCGGAGCTCTATGCTTATGAAAATAGAATCTCATCACCGGTTAAATTGTTGTTAAACGGAAAAGAAATCGCGTTGAATGCGAGCAATGGGTACATCAAAATCGATCGCCAATGGGAAAAAGGCGACGAGGTGGAGGTGACCTTCCCAAGCGAAGTTCGGAAAATTATAGCGAATCCATTCATTGAAGACGACAAGGGTAAAACAGCCATTCAATATGGAGCTTTGGTCTATTGCATGGAGGAACAAGACAATCCGCAGGTTTTCAACAAGAGTCTGAATGCGACGGATTTGAATGCCAGATACAACCCTGCCAAGCTTGGCGGCATCAACGAAATTGTTGCAAAAGAGGGTAACAGGCTTTGGAATTTTATCCCTTATTATACCTGGTCGAATCGGGGCGAAGGGAAAATGAAAGTGTGGGTAAAATCAAAGATCCAATGATTTGGAATAATTCGTTCATCGATTTGATTGAGAGGTATTTTCCGCCGACGATATAAAAGAAAAGGGGCAATGCCCAATTCCTGTACAAACTCGGAAATATTCTTGTGTTCTAAACTGAGTTTGACCACATTTTCTTTGAATGCATTTTCAAAAGGTGTTCTTTGTTTTCTCTTATTACATAAATTAAGCTTTTATGCTTATTTTTCTGTGCCCCGTCCAAGTTAGTAATTTCTGAAAGTCTCATATAATAATTTGAAACTTTTAAGTGTATTGTAATATGCAGTAAATCAACACAAAGAAGAGAATGTGTCTGGTGAAATTATGTGATACAAATGTTAGTATATTTACAATATCTTTAAATGATGTAACGTTATATTTGCATTTAATAACGTAATTGTAGTAGTTACCGGAAGATTAAATAATGCCATTAATCAATTTGAATATTTACTTAATAATAACACATCAATTCATTTATTTTATGAAAACATTTAAAATTATATTAACATGCAGTTTAATTATCTGTATAACTGTGATATCAGCACAGACGAACCCTGTTAATGGAAAACTCTTGGACAACATGGATAATCCCATTATTGGCGCCACCATTATGGAGAAAGGAACAACTAATGGAACTGTTTCTGACATCGACGGTAGCTTCACTTTGAATGTTAAAGAGAATAGCATATTGGTTATATCATATATCGGATATGAAACGCAGGAAATTTCAGCTATTCCTGGACAAACTTTGAATATTATTTTGAAAGAAGTCTCGGAAACATTAGACGAAGTGGTAGTAGTGGGATATGGATCCATGAAGAAATCAGACCTTACAGGCTCAGTGTCTTCAGTATCTACAAAAGATTTAATTCGTGGAGGTAATACTGATGCGATAGGTTCATTGCAAGGGGCTATGGCTGGAGTACAAATTTCGCGTTCAAGTAGTAAACCGGGTGGTGAATATGATATCTTAATTCGGGGTCTAAATACAATAAGTGGAAGCACCTTTCCTTTGGTTGTTATTGATGGAGTTCAAGGAGGATCGCTATCCAATATCAATCCAGATGATATTGAACGCATTGATGTTTTGAAGGATGCATCATCTACAGCAATTTATGGTTCTCGGGCATCAAACGGTGTTGTCATTGTAACAACCAAACGAGGAAGGAAGGGTGAAGTGAAAATTAATTATAGTGGATATGCTGGATTACGCAAATATACAAACCTTCCCAGAATGATGTCTGGTGAGGAGTATGTGCAATTGGCACGTGAAGCCGTGCGCGCTTCGAACCACAACATGTATAAACAAGACAATGAGATATTTACTGCATCTGAATTGAAATCAATTGAGGACGGTAACTATTTTGATTGGCTGGATGCTGTCAGCCACTCAGGCTTCATGAACAATCATACTTTGTCAGCTTCTGGAGGAAGCGATATCACTACTTATGCTATTTCGACAGGTTACTATTTTGAAGATGGTATGGTAGATCCGGAAAAATATTCTCGCAACAATATGCGTGCTTCAGTTGATGTAAATCCTAATGATTATCTGAAATTTGGAATTAACATTTACGGCACACATAGTGTACGAAACACTGGTTCGGGTATGTTGTTGACAGCTATGCGAATGCGTCCAACTTATCATCCTACAAACCTAATAACAGGTGATGAAGAGACAAAGTATTCTAATGGTCGATATAATCCACTACTTACTCAAAAGAATGCTACGAATAAGCTGAAAAACTATAATTTGTTGGGGAACATTTATTTTGAAATCTTTCCTGTCAAGGATCTTTCAGTAAAAACCACATTTTCTCCAAATATAAGTTTTTATGAAGTAGGCCAATACTTAGGTTCTTATACCGAAAATCGTAGTGGTAGACTGGCAAATAGTAACTATGAAAAAAACAGTTACACCAATTGGATGTGGGATAATCAAATCAGTTATCGATTTTCAAAAAAAGAACACCGTTTTGATATGATGGGTGTATTTTCAATGGTACAAAATCAAGCGGAGCTGCTTAGAGGGGTGGGTAATGAGTTGTCATACAATTCTTTGTGGTACAATCTGCAAGGAGGTACGACGAATAGTTCAACCTCTGGTTTTAATAAGACTAACCTGATGTCATATTTAGCCCGTGCTAATTATTCATTTCGTGACAACTATTTTGTAACAGCTAGTATTCGTGTCGATGGATCTTCCAAATTGGCAGATGGGAATAAGTGGGGTTCTTTTTCATCTGCTGCTTTAGCATGGCGTTTATCAGGTGAAGAATTCTTGATGAATGTTAACTGGCTCAGTAACATGAAGCTCCGTTTGAGTTATGGTCAAAGTGGGAATGATAATGTACACCCTTATCAAACTGAAGGAGTAACCAGCGCTGTTAGCTACTATATGTTTGGAACAACTGATGCGCAAGGTTATGTACCGGGTAATATGCGTAACCCGAAACTAGGTTGGGAACGCACTACTGAATACAATGTTGGATTAGACTTCGGATTTTTATCCAATAGAATTTCCGGCAGCATAGAATTTTATAATCGATTGACGACAGATTTGATTATGAATAAGACTATTCCTGTTACAACCGGTTATACTTCTATAACCGACAACGTTGGCTCAGTTCGTAATAATGGGGTTGAATTTATGATTAGCTCAGAAAACGTCAATACAAAAGATTTCTCTTGGAATACACAATTTAATTTTGCATATAACAAGAATAAGATTGTTGATTTGGCTTATAAAGAGGATCTTTCTTCCAAAGGATTATCTCTTCAAGGGATGGTGGGTGATTATAATAATCTATGGATTATCGGACAGCCAATCGACATTAACTTCAGTATGATGACTCAAGGGATCTATCAACTTGGAGAAGAAGTTGAGGCCGCTAAATATGGTGCTAGACCTGGACACTACAAACCGTTAGACTTAAATCAAGATGGAGAAATCACAGATGCCGATCGTGTGATCAATGGTAAACATACTCCTGATTTTATAGGAGGCATAACTAATACATTCACATACAAGAATCTGGATTTATCGTTTCAGTTATCATTTCAGAGTGGAGCCAAAGTTTATAACCAGTATTTAGTATCATTTGCTTATGAATATAACGCGCAGAACTTTAACAACTTGAAAGTTGATTATTGGACTCCGGAAAATCCAACTAATGATTTTCATCAACCAAGCAGTAATGACCCATATGATCGTGATAAAGGACGCAGTGATACTTGGAATAGAGATGAATCGAAAGCATGTGCATCGCATCGTTTAGGTTCTACTGATTATTTGAAAATCAATTTCATTTCTTTGGGTTATACTTTGAATAAAGGTTGGATTAAAAAACTAAATCTGAGTAATTTACGAGTATATACCACAATGCAGAATCCATTTATCTGGACACGCGACAAGTATTCATTCAATCCTGAGCAAATGCGTGCAGCTATTGGGTCAACAGACTTCATGACAATCAACACCATAGCAGGAGTAAACATAGAATTTTAAGTAAGAAACCATATTATAATAATAAGTTATGAAAAGAAAAAATACATTTGCAAAAATAATTTTCTTTGCAACATCACTTCTGATTTACAGTTGTTCATCTTTCTTGGATGAGGAGAATATTGCAGGTCAATCTGCTGAAGAATATTTTGCAACCGCTGTCGGTTATGAAAGTTTAATCAACGGATGTTATAACACAATGAAATCTGTTTATAATACAAAAAATTATAACGTTTTGTCTCAATTAGGTACAGATATTGTCACTCAAAATGCAGTTAATGCACCCACTCTTGCTGCAGTCAATAAGTATACTTTATACCATAGTGATAACGGATTTGTGTATCTTCAATGGACAAATTTGTATGCAGCCTTAAAAAACGTTAATGCCGCCATTGACCGTGCCCAAAATGTAATTACTAAAGCAAAAGATCCCCGTGATGGTATGGATGAGAGTTTACTTGCCCAACGGGTAGCTGAAGCGAAATTTCTTCGTGCTCTTTATCTGTTTGATATCGTTCGAAATTGGGGTCAAGCTCCACTTATCTTACATGAACCAACAGAGGTGTCAAATGTATCTCAACGGGATAGCGAGGATATGTTTTACGAACAAATCTTAGCTGATTTACACGATGTGCTAAATTCCACATTACCTGTGAAACGAACAGCTAGCGAGTATGGTCGTGTTTCAAAAGCTGCTGCTAAACATCTTCGTTCACTTGTCTATCTGACAAGAGGTTATCAAGATTACGGCAATGAATCAGATTTTACTAATGCATTGGCTGATGCAGAGGATGTAATATTGAATTCTGGACACAAATTACTCGAGGACTATGCCCTTGTTCATCGTCAGACGAACGAAGAAAACGATGAGATAATCTTCTGTATCAATTTTGCAAATAAAGATAAGTATTGGGGTAATATCTATCCTGAATTTTACATGCCTGTTTATCGAGAAGGTTGGGTTGACTTGGCACCAAGTAATTTGTACGGGTCTGACGCTGCCGCACATACTATTATGCCTACCAAATATACATACTTACTTTTCGATTGGAAGAAAGATCAGCGTACGCGAGTTACTTTTATGTCTCCTTACAATGGAGATGCTTCCACTTCCATTGATGGACGTACTGCCGGCAATAACTACTTTGTAAGTATTAATGGATCTATTGTTCCTACTGGTGAACCGGTTATCTATTTTCCTGTTCCGCTGGATGGAGGTTTTAACAATTACGTTTATACACAAGAGGAAAAGAATATAGCAAAAGAGAAAGGGCAGTATTATTTCAATTACCCATTGGGAACATTAGAAGAGAGATCATATAAGGATGCATCAAATGATGATTACTATATAACAGGATATCAAGGTGGTGATGCAGGTTCGCGAACGTGGCTACCTATTTGGAAATTTAAAGATGCCAACATGCAACATGGTGGAACAGGGGGAGAAGTTGGACAAGTTGGACGTGATATTTTCCTATTTCGTTTAGCGGAAACCTATCTGATTGCAACAGAAGCAGCGGTTAATACAAATGAAAATAATAAGGCTTTGACCTATATTAACACTATTCGAGAACGTGCTTCGAATAATGCCCCTGAAAGTGGCTTGACACTCTATTCTGGGACTATTACAATAGATGATGTTCTAGATGAACGTGCGCTTGAATTATTTGGTGAAGTGCCTCGTTGGAACGATCTAACACGTACCGGCAAATTAGCAGAACGTGCATTGGAATACAATTGGGATATTTCCAATATTGATGGTGCTAATAGAACTGAATTGAGTGCAAGTACCAATGCTAAATTCAGTCTTCGTCCAATTCCTGTGGCTTGGTTAAATTCGTTATCTAATGGTCAAGAATTGGGAAATAATCCAGGTTGGTAATTGAGGTTATATTGAAAGGAATGAATCATTTATCTATTTGGATTGTTGATCATTCCTTTTTTAAACAACTTAAATCATATCACTACAGCCCGATTAAGGATTATATATATTAAAATAGTTCCACACATTTTTACTTGGTCGATTTGAATTCATACTTTTGTTTATATAATCATATTCAATATTATGAATTCAGGCAAAACAGTTCTATCACAACTAATAATGTTTAGATCAGATTTTCAATTCCAGAGATACGTTGATCGCTACAAGGGTGACTTCCTGGTAAGAAGATTCTCCTGTAACGAAAATTCTCTGGTGATGAGTTTTGCCCAGCGAACCGCGAAAGAAAGTCTTCGAGACATTGAAAACAGCTTAACTGCGTTTTCATCGAAACTTTATCACTTCGGATTAAGATTTGCAACTGCAAAATCCACGTTGGCCGAGACTAACGAGAAGCGTAATTGGAGAATCTATGCTGACTATGCCCAGGTTCTAATCAAACAAACCAGAGCTTTATTTGCAGATGATCCCAATTTTAGATTCGATATTGACAATATGGTCTATGCTATAGACAGTACTACAATTTACATGTGTCTAAGTATGTTTTTCTGGGCTAAATTGCGAAAGACCAAAGGTGCCGTAAAGATGAATACTGTTCTTTATTTAAGAGGGTCAATGCCAATCTATGTGGATATCACCAATGCGAATGTGCATGATATAAACATACTCGATATCTGCATTTATCTCCTCACAGTTATTGCTATAAATGAAACTGGGCATCCCTGTAAGTTTGTATACTTTTACTCAGACTCTAGGGCGGCTTTGTTTGAAAAAACGAATATCAAAGAACTCTTTAGTGGCAATAATAATTTAAATAAACCGTCCGATTATCCTTACCTGCCACTTTAGTGAAAATCAAACCGGACAGTAATACAATCAGATTATGAATAAAATATTAATTATTTTTATTTCTTTTTATCTCCTTCATATTCCTTTAATTGCTCATGTTTTCGTTCATCCAGGAATCCTTCATAGTAGTGAATCTTTAATGAGGATTAAAACGAAAGTTGCTGATTGTGAAGAACCTTGGATGTCCGGATATGATGTGTTTAATGCTGATTTTAGGGCTTCATATGACTACATAATGAATGGACCATATGAGTTTGTTTCTCGTACCGGGTCAAAGCTTGGTGACTCGAATTTGCATAAAAAGGAATTTGAAGATGATTGTTTGGCTTCTTATTACAATGCCATTCAATGGGTCATAACAGGAAATAAACAACATGCTGAGAAGTCAATTGAAATTATGAATGGCTACTCAAGTAAATTAAAAGGAATAATCAAAAGAGATAAAGAATTGATGAGTCCTTTATGTGGTTTCCTGATCGTAAATGCAGCAGAAATCATACGTTATACAAATGCAGGTTGGAAAGATGGAGATATCACATCTTTTGAAACAATGGTCAGAGATGTCTTCTATCCCGTAATTGAAAATTTTGCAACGTTTGCAAATGGAAATTGGGACGCTGCCTGCATAAAGGGAATGATGGCGTTCGGAGTTTTTCTGAATGACAAAAGCATGTTTGATAGAGCGGTCAATTATTATTATGAAGGCGAGGGGAATGGACGGTTGACCCACTACATTATAAATGAGGCTGGTCAATGCCAGGAAAGCGGACGCGATCAAGGACATACAATGTTCGGTCTTGGTTGTTTGGCCGAAGCATGTGAAGTAGCATATAATCAAGGTCTGGATTTATATAGTGCAGAGAATAACCGATTAATGAAAGGTTTCGAATACACTGCAAAATATAATTTAGGTTTTGAAGTCCCATTTAATGAATGGTTAGACCGGACCGGAAAATATCATCACGTAAAAATAGCTGATCAGGATCGTGGAAATTGGCGAGGTGTTTTTGAAATTGTACTTAATCATTATATGAAAAGAGTGAAGCTTAATCCATTTTACACAAGGATGGCTGCAGAAAAAATACGTCCTGAGAGTTCACCATGGACTGCAGATCATCCAGGATATGGAACTTTATTATTCACTTTAGATTAGTACCACATATCTAATGTTAATTTTTTGAACGAGTATAGAATTACATAGTCACTACTTATAGTCTTTCAATATGCAGATAGGCACCGTCTATCTCTTAGAATTTTACATATGAATAATGTTTCAAATCTTCTTATTTTACTAATAGTATTTTTGTTCGGATGTAAAGACCAAAATAGAATCAATCCCGATACGAATCTTGACTATTGTTCCAATCAAGTGTCCAAAACCCTTACACTGACAACCAATTATGATCGTTTGC
>JAQVNN010000042.1 GCA_028703105.1 Paludibacter sp.
GATACAATCGGAATATAATTTCTTCTTCGAACAGGCCATCGCTGCAGCCGACAGTGTAGCATCGAAACGAACTTTGTATCCAACCTACATTGAATTATTCAATGACATCAAAGGAACTGTTGTAGGAACATCTGAAGTTATTCTTGCCCGGTATTACTTAGCCGGAGTTAATGGTCATGCTGCATCTCATTACCTGAAACGTACGGGAGCCGGAACCGGTTATACCCGTTCTCTGGTTGAGAGTTTTCTTACTACAAACGGACTTCCAATCTATGCTGATCCCACTTATAAAGGGGATAGTATAATGTATGACATGCTTAAGAACCGCGATTTACGGCTGGTGAAATCTGTCAAAGCCGGAGGACTGATTATTAATGGAACAGACACTTTACTGAATTACAAGCCACAAATTTGGTCGAAAGGTAATCAGGGAACACCTACTGGATACGAAGTGAAAAAATGGATCAGCGATGAACCCGGACAGGAAAGTACTCCTACCAGTGGAACCAGCGCTACTCCGGTATTCAGAGCTGCAGAAGCTTATTTGATTTATCTGGAAGCTTATTATGAAAGACATGGAAATCTCGGAGGAAATTGCGATAAATACTGGAAAGCGTTGCGTAACCGTGCCGGCGTGAATTCTAACTATCTTGCTACTATCACTGCTACCGATTTAAGCAAAGAAAACGACCTGGCAACAAAATCCAGAGGAAATTACGTAGATGAAACCCTTTATAACATTCGTCGTGAACGCCGCTGTGAATTTATCGCCGAAGGTATGCGTCTCCAGGATTTAAAACGTTGGCGCGCGTTAGATCACATGATAGCTTATCAGGTAGAAGGATTTAACCTGTGGGATGATATCCATAAGATATACACGAGTAGTCAGGTATCAGTAGGACAAACCGTTTCGTCCCCTTCTGTCAGTGTTTATCTGCGTCCTTTCCAGATAGTGTCCACATCCATTGTGTACGATGGATATAATTTCCCAAAACAACATTATCTGGAACCTATCCCTGTAAGTGAAATTTTAATGACTTCAACCAACGGTAAAGACAATTCTCCGATATATCAGAATCCAGGATGGCCAGATAAAACAGCCGGAATTGCAAATTACAACTTTGATTGTGATTAAATTATCCTGATGTATTATTCCTGATGATAAACTAAGAGCAAAAATGAATACCCTGATTTTTTGCTCTTAGTTTGATAACCTTATATGCTAATCAATGAAAACCAAATCACCCTATTTCTTAGGAAATATTATTTTGTTCATTTACTTGTCCTGTTTTAACTTTCAGATAAATGCGACTATCAATGAAACCATTCCATACACGAGTGTATGCCCTGATGACGTCTCATTAATCATTGCAAGCGCTTCTGCTTCTTCAACACAACCCGGTAATGAAATATCCAACAGTTTCGACGGAAATAAATCTACCCTGTATCATTCAACCTGGGGATCAACGACATTTCCTGTATTTCTGACCTATAATTTTTCAAAAGAAAGTAATCTTGATTATATACTTTATTCCACACGTATCGATGGAAATCCGAATGGAAATTTTAAAGAAATTGAAATCCAGGCCAGGACTTACGGATCATCAACGTTTCACACGGTATTATCAACAAATTTAAATGGGACAGCCGGCACGAAAAGAATAAATATTGACTCAACTTTAATCAATATTATTGCGGTAAAAATTATCGTGAAATCGGGAGCAGGTAATAATACCGGCTTTGCTGCCTGTTCCGAAATAGAATTTTATAAAATTAATACGGATGCTTTTGACCCGTGCACCATTTTTACCGATAAATCTTTTTCCGCCATAAAACCGGACATATCGCGGAATCAGTTGGAAGAAATACCCAATACATTTTACAAACAACTGGCTTTGGATATTTTTGATGGGATCTATCCTGCCGAATTCCGTGTTCAGCATTATAAGGCCTGGCCGCATCCGGATGTTTTTTCAAAAAATAACCGGGTAGGAACATATAGTTTATGTGATAACCCAACCGGTATTTTTGTCCGTTCTGGAGATACTGTTATGGTTTTTGTGAACGACACGTACGGTTATGACATCTCTTTAACACTTAAGAATTACAACAAACCGGAAGGCAATGGATATTGGGAAAATTCGTATTATGCCTTGAGTAAAGGTGCTAATAAAATTATAGCCGACCGGGAAGGTCTTTTTTATGTGTTCTATCACACTCCATATCACCTGACCGCACCAAAAGTGAAAATCCACTTTGCTTACGGGAAAATAAACGGATACTATGATGCAGAAAAACATACAGAAAACGATTGGAACCGTATTTTGAACGCTACACAATATGAGTATTTTGATGCGTTGGGTAAATATGCTCATCTGTCATTCCCTACCAATAAATTTAAAACAAATGCATCAGATTCCGGCCCACAACTGATAAAAGCCTACAACGAACTGGTTTATGCTGAACGGGAGTTCATGGGATATTATCATTATGCTGACCGGGATCCGTATAACCGCTCCCATTTCGTCGTGATGTACCACAACTATATGTATTCCACATCGTATCATACGGGTTACAACATCAGTACAATGGACGGCCTCACCAATGTCACCAATCTGTATAAATTTCCGTGGGGTCCTGCGCATGAAGTTGGTCATTCCAATCAAACGATTCCTTTGTTAAAATGGGTAGGAACTACTGAAGTAACTAATAATGTACAGTCGGCATATGTGCAAACCCTCTGGGGAAATACCTGCCGTTTGACCAATGAAAATCGTTACCAGGAAGCATTTGACAATTTACTTATTCCACAAAAAGCACATTGCCAGGTTGATATTTGGCAAAAATTAGTGCCTTTCTGGCAACTACAATTATTTTTTTCCAACGTGCTGAACAGAAAAATGTTCTATGCCTCGATTTACGAAGGTGCACGAACCAGACCAACCGGATCGAATGCAGGAGAATATCAGCTGAATTTTGTAAAACTTGTAACCGATTCTTCTAAAGTAGATCTGACGGAGTTTTTTTCCGTGTGGGGCTTTTTAAAACCGGTGGATCAATTGGTGGACGATTACAAAAAGGAACAACTCACCATCACTCAAAATCAGTCAACATCAGTATTGAATTATATCCAAAATAATCATTTTCCTGCATTGCCTTACAAAATTCAGTACATAAACGATACAAACTGGCCTATTTATAAGAATAAGTCTTTAGTGGAAAAAGGAACAGCTGTCCGCATTGGAAACACATACAAGATGAACAACTGGAAAAACGTCGTGGCATATGAAGCCTGGCAGGGCGATAGCCTTGTAAGCATTTCTCAAACTGACCAGATTGTTGTGAGAGGTGAAATGAACACATTTTCAAAAGTTTATGCAATTCAATATGACGGATCAAAAATTGAAGTTATTCCTCAATTATCAGTTGATGTGGAAACGCCGAAACTCAGTACAGACTTTCACGAATATTGGTATTATGTTAAAAACATGTGTAATGAAACAACCAATCCCTGGGGAAACACGCCCCGGTCGTTCAACGCTATGACAGCAAGTGCTGCCGGTAGTATTGTACAGGCTACCTCTGTTCCGGTTTTTAAAACCCAACGTTGGAAGTTGGTCGATGTGAATGGTAAAACCGGCCTGGTAAGCGAAACCGGCTTATATCTGGGAGAAGACTTAAAAGCAACTACGATTTCTTTTGGATGGACATTTGAAAAAGTAACACAAGGAGGCTCTTCCGGATATCGTTTTGTTTCTTATGATGCCACGACCCTGAAAACCGTTGTGCATTTGTCAACTTCTCTGACATTGATAAATTATCTCCGGGACGATGCAGCTTCCGTCTGGCAGTTTATTCCGGCCGATCAAGTGAAAAAAAGTACCGATAATGAAAACCAGTTATACCGTGTCAATTCGTTGCGGTATGAAGATGCCGTTATTGGAACATTTCTGACTTATGACACGGCGACAAACACAGTATTCCCTGCAACTTCCGGCGAAAAACGATGGAAAATCAGTTTTTATGACGCGATAACCGGAGCATGTCATATCGTATGTGAAGAAGGAAAATACCTTGCTCTGTCGGGAAGTATTCCTGTTTTATCAAACACCCCTGCAAACTGGTATATCTACATGGGCACCTGCGACGGAATGACAGGTTACAGAATTGCAACAAGCACAGCATCAATTCCTTATATGCTGAATTTGACTAGCAACGGTACACTTGACATGAGTAACTCATTTTCAACAGCTTGCCTGTGGAATTTTCTTCCTGCAAATTTGACTTCAACAAAAAATCCATTTAAAAATAAAGTCAATGCCTATGTTGAAAACAAAAAAATTAAAGTTGATGGTACAGACCGGTTTTTCATTCACTCAGTGCGCGGACAGCCCGTTGAAAATACCAACTTACAATCAGGCGTCTATATTGTAACATCTCAATATTTCACCACAAAAGTAATTGTAAAATGAATAAAAAAATCACACACTTTTTTTAAAATCAACTATTTCTTGAATAAACATCTTAAAAAAATATTATGAAAACAGATTATTCAACAAAATGTAAGAGTAAACGAAAAAAAGCACGACTCTTCTTTGTGATGTGGGTACCCCTATTTTTTATATTCGGGCTAGGATCCTGTAATAATGAAGGAGATACTCCGACAACTCCTGTTCCTGCCGACGGAAATAAAGCGACAGCTATTACCAGCTTTACTCCTGATTCCGGGGGAATTGCCACACCCATGATTATCGTTGGTGATAATTTCGGCACCGATACGGCAAAAATCAAGGTGTATTTTAAAAGCGGTAATGATTCTATCCAAGCGTCCATCATTCACAGTAACGGATCACGTATATATTTGGTTGTTCCAAAACTGACTTACCTGGAAAATCTGGAAGTGATTGTCAAAGTTACTGCTGATAATCAGAATGTTCGCGTTAATAAATTCACGAACCATTTTAAATACAAAACGCAAACAACAGTTACAACCGTTGCAGGAACGATGTTTCCGGATGTGTCCGTTGCCTTGTCAAGAGGTGGAACCCTGAGTACGGCGTCGTTTTCCTGTCCAATGTTTTTATGCGTGGATGCCGAAAAAAATGTAATCATTGTGGAACGTTTGTTTGATAAAGTGCCTCCTGAAATGGATGTCAGGCCTTTGCGACCAAGAAGTGAATCCGGCACAAACATGAATGGTGATTTTCTAATGTTAAACGAAGCGAACAATTCTGTTGTCTTCATGAAAAATGCCGGGATGGTTATAAACGCTCCAACTGTAAGTCCTGATGGTTTTGCCATTTACGTACCCACAGATGCCGGTGCCGATTATTTTCAGATGTTACGGTCAGAAAATTATGCTCCCCGTCAAAAGCGCATCAAAATAACCAGTGAAAATTCTTCTATTACGAATAAAAATTGGAAATTCAGTTTTGTAACCAATCCTGAAAATGGCTTGATTTACACGGTTATGTACAACAAGCAACTGGTATTGATTGACCCTGCGACCAACTTAATCACGGTTTTATGTCAGGATATCGGGACCAACACGGGCTCGGACTCATACCTGGCCTTTAATCCCAAAGAATCAAACATACTGTATGTTTCTGTAACAAACCGTCATTCCATCTATAGGATTGATTTGAATGTGGATCCTCTCTCCATTCATGCCGAACCTTACGCCGGTGCGGCCTGTCAAAACCTCACAGGCACTGATGCCAGGGGTTGGGCAGATGGACTGCTGGCGGATGCTAAATTTAATTATCCTCGTCAAATTACTTTTGACGAACAGGGAGTAATGTACATTGCTGACTGTGTAAATCACTGCATACGAACCATCGACACCAAAATAAATAAAAGCGAAGCTACAGTAAAAACACTGGTTGGGTTCCCCGGTGATAAGGGAAATGTAGATGGAGGACCCGACATTGCTAAATTTAACTATCCGATGGGTATTGCCAAAGCTTTTGACGGCACAATCTATATTGCCGATACGAGAAACTATTCCATTCGTAAACTGGCTGTACAATAATCACATTTTAGCACTTTAATACATTATATACGTATGAAAAAACTAATTATATTATTCCTGATTGGGGGTTTTATCCTTGGAAATGTAGCTTCAGCACAAAGTACAAAAAAACCTGTCGAAGTATCTGGTATTGTCGTTGACAATCAGGATGCTCCTCTTGCCGGCGTAACAATTATCATAAAAAATCAACCCGGTGTGGGCGTAAGTGCTGATCTCGATGGTCATTTTACTATAAAAGTAACACCCGGTGAACAACTTGTATTCACTTTTGTAGGATTTGTCAAACAAGAATACTTGGTTACTAAAAAAGAAGATAAACTGAAAATTGTGATGCAAGCCGACACAAAAGAAATAGACGAAATTGTGGTAGTTGGCCTTGGTTCGCAAAAGAAAGTAAGTGTTGTGGGGGCTATATCGAGTATCAATATAAAAGAGCTGGAAACTCCTGCTACTTCAATCAACAATATGCTGGGAGGACGCATACCGGGTGTTATCACCATGCAATACAGCGGCGAACCCGGAAAAAATATTTCCGACTTCTGGATACGGGGCATTGGCACATTTGGTGTAGGAAATTCTGCTCTTATCTTAATTGATGGATTAGAAGGTAGTTTAGACCAAATTGACCCCTCCGATGTTGAATCATTCTCTGTTTTAAAAGATGCATCCGCCACAGCAGTGTACGGCGTACGTGGGGCGAACGGCGTTGTGTTGGTGACCACCAAACGGGGAAAAGAAGGAAAATTAAAAATTACTGCACGGGCTAATTACACCGTCTCTCAATTAAAACGCATGCCTCAATACTTAGAAGCCTATGATTATGCTAAATTAGCCAATGAAGCACGGGTTGTATCTGGAGATGAACCAATATACGACAATTTAACGATGGATTTAATCAAATACAATCTTGATCCTGATTTATATCCGAATGTAAACTGGCAAAAAGAAATTTTAAAGCCTGTCTCCTTGCAACAAACTTATTACATGAATGCTTCCGGAGGAGGTTCTATTGCCCGTTACTTTATCAGTACAGGGTATTCTGATGAGACTGCTGCATACCGGCAGGAACAATCGAGCCGTTATGCAAATGACGTCTCGTATCAAAAGTTTACTTATCGATCGAATGTGGATGTAAACCTGACATCAACTACAAAATTATACATGGGTATCGATGGCTATATTACTGTTTCTACGGTGCCCGGGTTTACCAACACCAATCAATTGTGGGCATTAACGCGTACACTGACGCCATTAGCATTTCCGACCCGATATTCTACCGGACAATTACCTACCTATGGATCAAATGATATGTTTTCCCCTTATACCATGCTCAACGAAACAGGATACCAAAATTCAACCAAATACCGGAATATGGTAACCTTATCTCTCAGTCAGGACATGGATGCTCTTTTAAAAGGATTGAAGGCCAGGGTGCAGGTTGCATCTGACTATAACACGACATTAATTGAACGTCGCTATCTTTTACCCGACATGTACAAGGCTATGGGACGTTTTTCAAATGGTCAGTTACAACTGGTTAAAACGATCTCGCAAACCAATGTGAATTATAGCCGGAATATTGATCAATGGAGAAAATATCACCTGGAAGCACAATTAAACTGGAACCGCGATTTCGGAGACCATGATTTAGGTGCATTACTTTATTACTACATGCAAGATATCTCCAATACAAACACATTACTGGACAGAACGGGTATTGGTAATATCCCTGAACGTTATCAGGGCTTATCCGGACGTTTGACATACGGCCTGAAAAAAACTTATTTTATGGATGCCAATTTTGGATATACCGGTTCTGCAAATTTTGAAAGTGGAAATCAATTTGGGTTCTTTCCTTCCATCGCGTTAGGATGGGTAGTGACTGAATACAACTTTATACGTGAAAATTTACACTGGTTGAATTTCCTGAAAGTACGCTATTCATATGGTTTAGCAGGGAACGACAGAATAAGCGGACAACGTTTTCCCTATCTTACCTTAATAAATAACAATGCTGGAAGTTACTGGGGATATAACGGGAATGGCATCACCAAAACACAAATCGGTGCTACCAACCTACAATGGGAAACTTCTATTAAACAAGATTTAGGTATCGAAGGAAAATTATTAAAAGATAAAATCTCTTTTACAATTGATTTTTTTCGCGACACAAGAGACAATATTTTCCAGAAACGAACCACTATACCTGATTATGCTGGTTTAATTACAATGCCTTTTGGAAATGTAGGCAGCATGTATTCTTTTGGTACCGATGGAAATGTTGAGTTTTTTCAAAAAATAAACAAAAACATGGACTTTACCATCCGCGCCAATTACACCTATGCCGCTAACTACGTTACTTATTATGAAGAAGCCATCCAACCCTACCCCTACCAGAATGCTACCGGCTATCCATGGGGAGTACAACGTGGATTGATCGCCTTGGGATTGTTTAAAGATGAACAAGATGTATTAACCAGCCCGTTGCAAACATTCGGAACTTACCGCCCGGGCGATATTAAATATAAGGACGTGAGTGGTGATGGTATGATTAACAATGAAGACATGGTTCCTTTGTCATATACCAATAATATCCCCCGTCTGATGTACGGTGTCGGTGGTGAATTCCGGTATAAAAATCTGACTTTAAGCGTTTTGTTTAAAGGAACAGGAGCTGTTGAGTACTTCCGTACGGGCAGAGGTTATGATGCAGGATGGATTCCTTTTGTTAACGGGGAACTGGGAAATGTTCTGACAGTAGTCAATGATCAGCGTAACCGTTGGACACCAGCATGGTATTCCGGAGATCCGGCAACCGAGAACCCGAATGCTATGTTTCCACGCTTGTCATACGGTCATAATAATAACAACGCTCAACTCTCAACTTTCTGGAAAAAAGATGGGTCTTTTATACGACTCCAAGAGTTATGCTTAAATTATAATATTACCGAGAAGAAATTTCTTAAACCTCTCGGGATTCATTCTATAAATGTTCAACTGGTAGGAAATAATTTATTTACCATTGACAAAGTAAAATTTTTCGACCCGGAACAAGCTCAGTATAATGGTGGAGCTTACCCGATTCCGGCACGTTATTCTTTACAACTTTTCTTAAACTTCTAATTGAACGTGATGAATGAGAAACCATGATAAATGAACATCATAATTTTCATTTAAACCCAAAATAAATTTAAAACCAATGAAAAATATAGTTAAAATAATCTTCGGATTACCCATGATATTAGTTGGAATAACTTTTTTATCATGTGATTTTTTAAATGTTGACAGCTATTTTATGGATACAATGAAAGAAGACAGTATTTTTCACACAAAGAAAAATGCCGACGGATTTCTTTGGAATACACCTTCTTTATTCCCCGATCCGGGAGCTATCTGGGGCAGTTCTTATTGCCCGGGAGAACTGGCTTCTGATGAACTTGTTGCCCGCTGGAAAACCAGTGAATTTCCGGGTCTTTTGTTCACAGTGGGCGAAATAAGTTCTGAATATCTGTATTCGATGAACATCTGGGGCAATATGTACAAAGTGATTAACCGTTGTAACGAAATGCTGGTTAAAGTAAACACTGTTCCAAACATGACAACAATGGAAGTTAATCAGTATAAAGCTTACGTGCATTTCATGCGGGGCTGGGCTTATTATCTCTTACTTCAAAACTGGGGTCCGTTGTTGATTGTAGGTGATGACATCATCAAATCAAACGAACCGGCTGAATATTATAACAAGGAACGTGCTACCTACGATGAATCAGTCGATTATATATGTAATGAATTCGAACTCGCTGCGAAATACATGCCCAATCCTGAATCCATTCCATTATCCATGTACGGACGTCCGTCAAAAGGAGCTGCTTTCGCTTTGATTGCCCGTTTAAGACTGCAACAGGCTAGCCCGTTATATAATGGAGGTGCTGCCGCGCGTCAGTATTTTGGAGCCTGGACTCGTAAATCAGATGGCGTTTCTTATGTATCACAGGAATATGACCCGGCCAAGTGGGCTGTTGCTGCTGCATCCTGTAAACGCGTAATTGACATGGGATACTATGAGTTGCATGTGGTTCCTGCCAACAAACTGACTCCTCCCCTCCCTGCCAATGTACCTTCAGAACCTTATCCTAACGGTGCAGGAGGAATTGATCATTTTCATTCCTACAAAGATATGTTTGATGGAGAAACACTCCCTCAATTTAATAAAGAATTTATTTGGGCTGAACCTGTTTCAATCAATGTCATTGCTTATATTACACATTCATTTGCACGTATAGATGGTGGATGGGGAGGTATGTCCGTACCACAACGGGTCGTAGATGCATTTTATATGGTTGATGGTAGTGAAATCAACCATGCAAGCGCAGAATACCCATACGAACCAGATCCTCTGGTATTCAACGAAATATCCAAATCTTTTTCAGGATATGAATTAAAAACATCGAATGTTTCTAAAATGTACGATAACAGAGAAATGCGGTTCTATGCTTCCATCGGCTTTTCGGGTTGTTTCTGGGCCATGAACAGCGCAACTAAAACCGGGCAAAACAACAAACAAGTATTCTACGGAGCAGATCAACCGGGAGGTAAAGACGGCGCAGGAAATAACCCCAATGACTATACCTGTACCGGTTATGTACCTGTAAAATACATTCACCCTGATGATGCAAGAAAAGATGATGATAATAATGCCCGGGTGCTGGCAAAACCATTTCCTACTATACGCTATGCTGAAATTCTTTTGTCGTACGTAGAAGCGTTAAACAATACAGAGGGAAACATAACAATTCCTTTCCCTGATAACTACGGAGATTTACATGATATCACCCTGACCAGAGACGAAAATGAAATGAAAAAATATTTCAATTTGATCCGGTTTCGTGCAGGTTTGCCTGGTTTAACCAATGCTCAGTTAGCTGATAAAAATACCATGAACAATATCCTGATGAAAGAAAGGCAAATTGAATTGTTCAACGAAAATCATCGTTTTTATGATGTTCGTCGTTGGGGCATTTATTCTACTACCGACAAAGAATACTGGACAGGAATGAATGTAGAAGGAAAATTTTCTGATAAAACATTTTACCAAATCGTACCGGTTAATATCCAGGTTATTCGTGACCGGATTGCAGAACATAAAATGGTATGGTTACCTATTAACCATCGTGAATTATTAAAAGTACCCAAAATGGATCAAAACCCGGGATGGGACAGATAATGACATTTTTGAAAGTTTAATATTCATATAAATAAAACACATGAAAACAAAACATATCTATTTCATTCTCTGTGTATTTCTTGCGTTCTCTTTTGCAAGATGTACAGAAGGCATTTTTGATTTCGATCAGGAGCAATACAAAAAAACAGTTTATATAATGAGTAACAATGCCATGATATACGACCGGATGACGGCAGATCTGGACAAGTCAGAAGACACATTATATATTACTGTCGGAGTAGGAGGCACACTGGCTACCACAGAAGACATAGCCTTCACATTAGAGCCGGGAGATAGCTTATTTAAAGCATATAACAAATCTAATTTTGATATCGACAGTGCCAGTTATGCGCGCTTATTACCTTCTGAAAATTATACCATTCCATTGTTAGATGGAGTAATAAAAGCGGGAGAAAACACCGCAATAATCCCCGTGTATTTAAAAAAATTAGACCGTTTATCTCCAGACTCCATTTATTTTCTTGATTATAAAATAAAACAGCTCAACAAATTTGAAATAAACAAGGATAAAAAAGAGAGTTTATTCCGGATTCACTGGAAAAACAAATGGTCAGAAACAAAAAATGTTCCTATTTACAGCGTAATGGCACAAAAATGGACGGAAAATAAAATATGGAGTGCATCACTGAACGATAGTATTTACCAGAGCAACAACGATACCAGTAAAATTTCAGCAAGTCCCAAAATTTTTCCGCTTGGCAAAAACAAAGTACGAGTGGCTGCCGGCTCCGAAAAATCAGGAACGCTCCAGGAAATTAATTCAAACAGTATAATGCTTGAAATCACAGAAAATAACGACGTAATTATCAAACCTTATCAGTCGATTTATGTAGAACAAATTAACGGAAATACAGAATATTGCAACAAGTACATCGATGAAAAAATTGTCACGCCCGGAGGAAAATGTACTTATTACAAAACATTCATGTTGCACTACAGGTATAAAACAACCGGGGCAAGCAATAAATGGATAAGAATGCAGGAGCGATTAAGACTTCAGTATAATCCACTGGCAGACAAATAATTGACTTATTCATTTTAAATAAAACAGGTTGTAGTTTTTCCTGATTTTTTTTGAGAAAGCTGGATGAAAAACCGTCCTTTGATACATCTGAAAGATGAGGAACTGATTGATCTTTTTCAGCAAGGCAATGAAATTGCTTTTTGTGAAGTTTATCTCCGTTATAAAGATAACTTACATATCATGGCCCTGAGCTTACTTAGGAATCAGGATGATGCAAAAGATTTAACACAGGAACTATTTACAAAAATATGGGATAGAAAGGATAATATTACTTTCACCCTGTCTCTTTCGGCGTATCTTTGCAAAACTCTTCACAATATGGTAATGGATATCATCTCACACGAAAAAGTAATTGCAAAATACCAAAAGTCACTATCAGAGTTAATGAACGAAGGAGAATCACCAACAGATAATTATATGAAAGAAAAAGAATTAAGCGGCGTTATTGAAGAAAAAATAGCAACATTACCGGATAAAATGAGAAAAGTATTTGAGTTAAGTCGTAAAATGAATTTATCTCATCACCAGATTGCCAGTGAGTTAAATATCTCAGAAAATACTGTCAAAAAGCACATCAGTCTGGCTATCAGAAAGCTAAAAGACTCAATAAACTCTTATTAGTCAACGATATATTTCAGTATAATACAAAAAACAAAAACAGGATACCGGAAAATATAAAATCCGATATCCTGTTTTTTCTTCTTCCAAATTAATTCATGCTATATACCCTCACATAATCAACATCCATTTGAGCCGGTAATTTTGAATCGTCAACGACAAATCCGGGCCAGTCTCCCCCGACTGCAAGATTTAAAAGCAAATAATGAGGCTGATGTAATTCCCAAGTTCCGTTAGGTGCTCCTAAAATATTAAATGTTTTATATAAATTGCTATCTACATACCACTTGATGCTGGCCGACGTCCATTCTACAGCATATACATGCCAGCTCCCAATGGTAGTTGTGGTAGAGCCGCTCGAACTCTTGTGTCCGTTATTATCCCAGTGTGTTGTTCCATAGATCGTGTTGTTGGTATTTAATTGTTCCATGATATCAATTTCACCGCATGCAGGCCAGGGATAAGTTCCAATATTGGCTCCCAATGTCCAGAAAGCAGGAAACTCTCCTTTAAAAACGGGTAATTTTATTCTGGCTTCTATGCGCCCGTATTTTGTCGTAAATTTGTTTCTTGTATTAATCTTTCCTGAGGTATAATTTTTTCCTCCATAACTTTCCTTTATGGCAATAAGATGCAAAGAACCATTAGAAACATACCGGTTAACATCCCTGTTCGTGTAATACTGCAGTTCATTTTTCCTGATGCCGGTTTCCGTATTCCACTTGGCAGGATCAGGCGCCCCTGTATAATTAAATTCATCTTGCCAGATAAGTGTACCTTTAGCAGCAAAGGCCGGAGAATGGACAGAATCTTCAGGCTGATCAGCATTTTTTAACGCTTCATCCAGGTTTTCTGTACAGAAACTAAAACTCATAACCACTGTCATAGCTGCAAAAACAGCCTTTAAACTACAATACATAAGTGCTTTTTTCATTTTCTTAGATTTTAATATTGAATTAATAATAATGTAATCAATGTTTAAGACGGTTAATCAGCTGTAAAGTAGTACTTGAAAAACAAAAAAAACAAAAAATAAAATCAGGAACAATCGTACCCATGATTTTTTCTGCTTTTTTACAGGTATCCATGAATAAAATGAATTTTTTGTTTACTTTTGATTATCAAAACAACAATTAGGTTTAACCCTGATATTCACGATAAACACAACAGCCATGAAAAACAATTTAATACTTCCATTCGCTTTATCAGCTTTTGCTTTGCCTAATTTTGCCCAATCTCCTTCACAACCCAACATCATCGTTTTTCTGGTTGACGATATGGGCTGGCAGGATACCTCGGTACCTTTTCACAGCTCACGCACTCCACTGAATGATGTATATGAAACGCCCAACATGAAACGCCTGGCATCACAAGGAATGAGGTTCACCAATGCTTACGCGTGCAGTGTGAGTTCTCCTTCGAGGGTGAGCCTCCTCACGGGTATGAATGCTGCACGACATCGGGTAAGTAATTGGACACTCCGGAAAAATATATCTACTGACCGTGCCTGTGATGTCCTTGATTTTCCAAAGTGGAACGTAAACGGCATTACTCAGTTTGCTGAAATTGAAAATACCCGTCAGGTGACTCCCCTTCCCCAGATACTCAAAAACAACGGATACCACACCATCCATTGTGGTAAAGCTCATTTCGGGGCCATCAATACACCCGGAGAAAATCCGTATCACTTAGGATATGATGTAAACATAGCCGGTCACGCCGGAGGTGGCATTGCTTCTTATCTGGGGGAAGAAAACTTCGGCAATAAAACCAATGGCACACAAAGTCCCCCGCAGGCGGTACCCGGACTGGAAAAGTACTGGGGAAAAGATATCTTTGCAACCGAAGCACTTACCCTTGAAGCCATTCAGGCACTTGAAAAAGCCTCGCTATACAATCAACCATTCTTCCTTTACATGGCCCATTACGCGATACATATACCTATCAACAAAGATAAACGCTTCTATCAAAAATACATTGATAAAGGTCTTCACCCGAAAGAAGCTGCTTATGCTGCCCTGATTGAAGGGATGGATAAAAGTCTGGGGGATATCATGGACTGGCTCGAAGCAAAGCAAATACAAGATAACACCATTATCCTGTTTCTTTCTGATAATGGGGGATTTGCAACCGATGCGAAATGGCGCGGCGGTGAACTTTATACCCAGAATGCGCCGCTTAAAAGCGGAAAAGGCTCTGTTTACGAAGGAGGCATCAGAATTCCTATGATTGTAAAATATCCGGGTATTACGACTTCGGATGCCGTATGTGATGTTCCGGTCATAATCGAAGATTTATTTCCTGCTATACTTGAAATGGCCTGCGTTGATAAGTACAAAACAATTCAGGAAACAGACGGGGTAAGTTTTGTTCCGTTGCTAAACGCAACAGGGAAACAAAAAAATGAAAAAAGAAATCTGATCTGGAATTATCCTAATTTATGGGATGGAACAGGGCTGGGAGTTGGTCCGGCCTGCACAATCAGAAAAGGCGACTGGAAACTGATTTATCACTATGAAACAGGCATTAAAGAACTATATAACTTGAAAAATGACATAGGAGAAAACAACAACCTGATCGATTCAGAAAGTAAAACGGCAAAAAAATTATCGGCTGAATTAAGCAACTATCTCAGGAAAGTAAAGGCACAGCGCCCTGCATACAAAGCAACAGGGAAACAGGTTCCCTGGCCTGATGGGAAAGAATAATAAAAGGTACAGATCGCTTCGATCTGTACCTTTCCTATCTTACCCTGTTTAAACTCAATAATCAATAATTTCCGGAATTGTTAATGCCACTTTTCAAATACATGGCACCCTTATCATTATTAAACACACCACCACCGTTTGCATTGAAATCGCTTGCCACCAGTGAACTGAAATCAGCTTTAATAGTGCCATTGGGAAGAATATTATTCTCTATCCGGATTGAATATTCACTTCCGCTGGTTGTGTTTCTCCAATAACCTATACCATTGTAGATATTGTTTGCAGGAGGTCCGGCTAAGTTTATAGTATTGCCGCTAACCAGAACATTCATCAGGTATTCTTGTGTATCATGTGTATAGGTATATAACATGACCCCCGAATTATTGAATGTATTATTACTTATCGTAAGTCCGTCTCCATTCCTTGCTTTCACAGAACCTCCTACTTCGCTTGCCGGCCATCCTGAGATGTTATTCCCGACAATCTGCATATTGTAAAAACTATGGGTGTAAATACCATGATCAGTTTCTGCCGCATTTACCCAAGAAACATTCCTTTGTATTGTATTGGCAGAAATATAAGTGTCCGTACTATTATCATTAATGGCAGTAACAAAATACCCGGTACTTCCTCCGTTTCCGAAGGTGTTGTTTGTTATTTGAATCCCGGTTGAACCTGTATTGTAAATACCTCTCCCACTTTTATTTACTCTTCTTGAAAAAGTACAGTATTTTATTTCTCCCTGATTAACTCTTAAGAAATGGATATAAGCATCACTTAAATATTTTTTATCGGTACCGGCCTTACGCACGCCATAGTCAAAAGTACAATTATTAAATATTACATTGGATGCATCCGTAACCTTATAGCGTATGTTATAAAATGCAATACCAATAATTTCGCAATTACTTATATTAGATGTATAAGCCATTTCAAGCAACTGTGATGTGTTAGCAGTCGCATCAAACACAGGAGTACCGGAAACCGGTCTCAGGGTAATTCCGTTTTTCATGGTGAGCTTTCCGGTAATGGTGTAAGTTCCCGGCTGAACATAAACAGTTTGTCCTGAACTTGCAGCAGCAATAACAGCATTCATCTGAGCAAGCGTCATACCGGTTTCAATTGTTAAATTGGCAATTGATTTTAATGGAGCATCGGTACTAACTTCGGGTTGTGATATTCCGGGAACGAGGTCGGCCTCTTCATTACAGGATATAAAACCTAAAAAGAATAAAACACAAACAATACAAAAAAAATAATTTGATGTTTTCATTACGTATTAAATTAAAAGTTTATATAAATAGATTATAAGGGTAAAATATCAAATTTGATAAAATTCAGATCAGGAATATTACATCCTGAACGTTACATTTGTGGCAAGATGATAATAGTTACACATATCAACGTCAAATCTCAACACACAATAATCCGGATCGTCCAGTCCCGAATAGAACTTAGCATAGCTATCCCTCCAAATTCTTTTACGCCATTCAGGATCGGCCTCAATTACAGCTTTCCCAGACAACATAAGTCCTTCGATAGTTTTAGGATCGTAGATGTATAAGGTTGCCACCGGATTATGGGTAACCTGATTGACATGTTTTGAAGAAGAATTAGTACTAAAGTAGAGTCGTGTGAAATTTACCCTGTCGGCAACTAACATCGCTTTGCCAACCGGCATTCCGTCAGGATCCAGATAGATAAAGACAGCAATTTTAGATCTTTTTATTAACTTTTTTGCTTTGTTAATGTACTTTGTTGTTGTCAACTGGTCAGAATCAGTTTCCCGCCAGCGTCCATCCAACCATTTTGTTGTTTTTGAATTTTCATCAAAAGTTGATTCAAGGTTCTGTGTTTTCATTTGTAAGATTGAGAATTTCAAACAATTATTTTTTAAGTCCAGATTCAAACATCCCCTCTTCATACTCTAACAAAGAGGGGATATTACAACTAAAAAATCAATATACCTTGATTAAAATAACCATGGTAGAAACATTACTCGAAGGCAAAAATACAGTTGTATTTTTTTACATATAGCATAAAATAATACAAATTAGACCTTAAATTGTACAAAAGAAATCATCATTCAAAGAAATAATCAGCTGATGTGACGGAATTCAGAGCTTACTAAAGTTAAAGTTCATTCCTATACTGTGTAGGAGTTTTTCCGGTCATCTGTTTAAAAACCGTACTGAAATAACGTTGATTTACAAAACCTACCTGCATAGCTATTTCCTGAATGGTTTTGCGAGGATCGCGAAGCATTGGAATAACCTTTTTTATTTTATAGTCGGTCACGAAAGCGTTGGCACTCATACCGGTAACCAATTTTACCTTGGTATAGAATGAAGACCGGCTCATGGCCATTTCTGCAGCCAGGTCATCTATCCTGAGATCGGCATCATCAAGTCGTTTTTCAATCAATTCGACCAGTTTCGCGATAAACCACTCATCTGCATTGCTGAACGTGATTTCCTGGGTAGTTACATTGAGTTCTGGACGGGCAAAACGCTTTTTCAATTCAACACGAGTACGGAGGAGATTATTCAAAATAGCCAAGAGCAAATCTATCCCAAAGGGTTTTGATAAATACAGGTCAGCTCCCATCTTATAGCCGGTAAGGGAGCTCTCGTCACCTCCCAGCGCCGTGAGCAAAATTACCGGAATATGGCTGATGTTCACAT
>JAQVNN010000043.1 GCA_028703105.1 Paludibacter sp.
GATACAGGCACGATTTCTTTCCGCCGGGATTTGCGGGTGAGTTACTTAGAGCAATCGCCCGACTTTCCAAAAGAGCTTTCGGTGATTGATGCTTGTTTGCAGTTGGATAACGAAGTGGTGAGGACGATTGCAGCGTATGAGCATTGTATGCTGTCGGGTAGCCACGACTTATTGCCTGAAATTATGAATCGCATGGATTTGCACAATGCCTGGGATTACGAGGCACGGATCAAACAGGTGCTGGGTAAGCTGAAAATCACCAATTTTGAACAGAAAATCGGGGAGTTGTCGGGCGGACAGTTGAAAAGGGTAGCACTGGCCAATGTGCTGATTGGTGAACCTGATTTGCTGATATTAGACGAACCTACCAACCACCTCGATCTGGAAATGGTGGAGTGGTTGGAGGATTTTCTGAAACGTTCATCCATGGCACTGCTGATGGTGACGCACGACCGCTACTTCCTTGATCGGGTGTGTACGAATATTCTCGAACTTGATCAGCAACAGTTGTTTCAGTATAGCGGAAATTATAGTTATTATTTAGAAAAGAGACAGGAGCGAATGGAGGCATTTAATGCTGAAACGGAAAGGGCTAATAATCTCTATCGAAAGGAATTAGACTGGATGCGGCGTCAGCCGCAGGCTCGGGCAACCAAAGCCAAATCGCGTATCGATCGTTTTTATGATATTGAGGATAGGGCTAAACAAAAACTGAATCAGGATAAGGTACAGCTGGATGTAAAGGCTTCCTACTTAGGCTCTAAGATCTTTGAAGCTAAATATGTTTCCAAGGCTTACGGAGATTATAAAATTTTGGATCAGTTTTATTATAATTTTGCACGCTATGAAAAAATGGGTATCATCGGTAAAAATGGTACCGGTAAAACGACTTTCCTGAGAATGTTGTTGGGGGAAGTGAAACCGGACAGTGGCTCGTTTGATGTTGGCGAAACGGTGGTTTTCGGATATTACAGTCAGGATGGACTGACATTTGATGAACAGATGAAAGTCATTGATGTAGTGCGCGATATTGCCGAAGAAGTGAATCTTGGAAATGGGGAAAAGATGTCTGCATCACAGTTTTTGCAGCATTTCCTTTTTGCGCCGGAAACTCAATATAATTATGTGTATAAACTCAGCGGGGGAGAGAAAAGGCGATTGCACCTGTGTACCGTACTGATGCGGAATCCTAATTTTCTGGTACTGGATGAGCCGACAAATGACCTGGACATTGTTACACTTAACATCCTGGAAGAATACTTGCAGTCATTCAAAGGTTGTGTAATTGTGGTGAGTCACGACCGCTATTTTATGGATAAGGTTGTTGACCATTTGCTGGTTTTCAAAGGAAACGCGGAGATAAAGGATTTTCCGGGTAATTATACAGATTTTCGTGAATGGGAGCTTGTAGGCGGAGAACGGAAAGCGGAAAATATAGAACGGAAAGCGGAAAGCGGAGAGCGAAAAACCGCAAATATGAACGAAAACAAAGTATCTTCCAAACGTAAAATGAGTTTTAAAGAGAAGCAGGAATTTGAAGCGCTGGAACGTGAGATTCCCGAATTGGAGGAAGAAAAGATTAACATTGAAGAAGCATTGTCATCGGGAACATTGAGTAATGATGAAATTGTTACTGCATCTGAGCGTTTTTCTGTTTTGCTGGAATTGATTGATGAAAAAACCATGCGTTGGCTGGAATTAAGTGAAATCTGAAACTTTCGTGAATCATGAAAACTTACTTGGGATTAGGAAGCAACCTCGGTGATAAAAAGGGCAACATTGACCAAGCAATTCGTAAAATTGCAACGGTAACGGGCGAGGTCATTTGTCGGTCTGATTATTATGTTTCTGCTCCGTGGAGATTTGAGTCGGAACATGATTTTGTCAATGTGGTGATTTGTGTGGAGACTGCCTTACAGCCGCTTGAACTGCTTCATCAACTTCAGAGAATCGAGCAGGAGATGGGTAGAGATCACAAGTCGGTCGATGGTGTTTATGCCGACAGAATCATTGATATTGACATTTTGCTTTATGATGATTTGGTAATTGACTTACCGGAATTGAAAGTCCCGCACCCTCACATGAAGGAGCGGGACTTTGTTATGAAACCCTTAAACGAGATCCTGGGTTGATTTAGACTTTTTAAAGATCACTCATCATATTGATGATATTCTTTCAGAACTTCCCAGGCATTATCTAGATCTTTTTCAAACACCATCAGCGCGATACCTTCATTAAGATCATAGAGCATCGGCAAAATCTCAGCACTGGTCGAATTAGAGATGGAATTGGAGATATTGTTTTTGGACAGTACCGACTGATCAAGCATCGCCTCTTCCATTCGCTCGTAATTTTTTAGTTTTACAATTTTTTCTTCCATAATACTTCGGATTTAGAGGTGAAACTTTCTATTCATAAAACAACGTAAAAGATAAAAAAGTTTGCAGGTTGGCTGTTTATTTTCAGCACCCCGATATTTTTTTTTACTTTTGCATGTTAAATTTTGAACAGCATGAAAATAGAACATCTTCCCGACCATATTGTGTATTCGCCTCCTGTGATTGAATTTGTGACGGTGACGGCAGAGACCTGCTTGTTTTTGGAACATGCAGTTGACTTATCACGCGAGGAATTTGTCAATAAAAGTGTCAAAATCCTGGCATTATTGTATTTGAAAACATCTCTGCTTGAGATTCCTTCCCGTGTTTATGATGATGAGACAGAGAGGTTTGTAACCGAGGAAGATTATAACGATATCAAAGGGCAAGTTGAAGCTATACTCGGGGAGCAGGACTCATACCTGGAGACTTTTCATCCGGATATGGCGTTGAGCGATACGCCAATTGCCGCTTTTGTATCTGAAAATCTGGCGGATGTATATCAGGAGCTGAAAGATTTTGCGGCGAATTACCAGTTGGCAGATACTGATGTCATGAATGATGCCCTGGTCACTTGCCTGGAGGCATTTGGAGAGCATTGGGGGCAAAAAACGCTGAATGCACTGCGGGCTTTGCATAATATTAAATACAGCGGTCAAATATATGAAGATGAGGCAGATAAAAATTCTCATGCAGGGAAATTAGACAGAAATAATTTTGTGAATTTTCTGCGAGAAGATGATTAATAATGTAGATTTTAAATGATTAAACCCAAGATAAGTAAAGAAGAGGTTAACGAATTACCCATCGTGGTTTTTGAGGGAAAGGTAAGGGTGGTCGATAGTGAAGATAAGGTAACGGATGCCATGGCAGTATTGTGTCAACAACAAGTTGTTGGAGTTGATACTGAAACAAAACCCTCGTTTAAAAAGGGATTATTGCATAAAGTGGCGTTATTGCAGATTTCTACTGAAGATCAGTGCTTTTTATTTAGATTGAATAAAATTTCCTTTCCAAAAGAGCTGGGTGATTTTCTGTCAGACAAGTCGGTGAAAAAAATTGGCCTGGCATTAAAGGATGATTTTAATGGGTTGAATAAACTCCATCGGTTTAAGCCGGAAAATATTGTTGATTTGCAGTCAATTGTGAAAAGCTATGGTATCCTCGAACTGGGATTACAAAAAATCTTTGCCATCGTATTCAATCAGAAAATTTCGAAAAGTCAGCGCCTGACTAACTGGGAGAGTCCGGAGCTGACCGAGCAACAACAACGTTATGCTGCAACTGATGCTTGGGCTGCGCTGATGATTTACAAACAGCTGATGCAGGAAAAGAAGCTGACGAAAGCGGAGATTGAGTTATTGGCTAATAACGAATAGCTAATAGTGAATAGCGGAGAACGGGAAGTGGAGAGTCATTTTGTTTGATTTGCTTCCGTAGGAAGCGACAAAACCGGAGACTAAAGACTGGCGACATAAAAAAATAAATATGATCAAAATACAATTAAAACCAAAAAAAGAAGAAAGCCTTCGCCGGTTTCACCCCTGGGTGTTCTCAGGCGCCATTCAGTCCATTGAAGGTAAACCTGATGAAGGAGATTTGGTCGCGGTTTACGCTGCGGATAAAAGTTTCCTAGCAGTCGGGCATTACCAGATTGGTAGTATTGCCGTGCGGGTTTTATCTTTTGCTAATGTGGCTGTTGATGATTGTTTTTGGTTTGAAAAGGTGAATTTGGCGTATCAGTTGCGTATGGCTGCCGGTCTGATTCATGGTGACAACAATACTTTCCGGCTGATTCACGGAGAAGGGGACAACCTGCCAGGATTGATTGTTGATATATATGGTGATACCGCGGTGATGCAAGCGCATTCGGTAGGAATGCACCATGTCAGAAAAATACTGGCTGAAGCCATAGTTAAATGTGTACCGGGTGTGCAAAACGTGTATTATAAGTCGGAAACAACGCTACCATTCAAGGCTGCGCTCGAACCGGAGAATGGGTTCCTGATTGGAAAGGATAATGCTGGGCATACTACACTCGAGCACGGATTTCAGTTTCAGGTAGATTGGCTGAAAGGACAGAAGACCGGTTTTTTCATTGATCAGCGAGAAAACAGGGCTTTACTGGAGCAATATGTAAAAGGTAAAAACGTGTTGAATATGTTCTGCTATACAGGCGGATTTTCAGTATATGCAATGCGGGGAGGGGCAAAACTGGTACATTCGGTCGATAGTTCAGCTAAAGCTATTGAGCTGACGGACAAAAACGTGGAATTGAATTTTCCCGGAGATACCCGTCATGCTTCTTTTGCTGAGGATGCTTTCCGTTACCTGAATGCCAACAAAAACCAATATGATTTAATTATTCTGGATCCACCGGCCTTTGCCAAACATCGGGATGCGGTCAGGAATGCCCTGAAAGGATACAAGCGACTCAACGCCAAAGGCATTGAACAGGTAAAACCGGGTGGCATTATTTTCACTTTCTCCTGTTCGCAGGTCATTAGTAAGGAACAGTTCCGGTTAGCTGTTTTCAGCGCAGCTGCCGAAACCGGTCGTAATGTGCGTATTCTTCATCAGCTAACACAACCTGCGGATCATCCGGTTAATATCTATCATCCGGAGGGAGAATATCTGAAGGGATTAGTGTTGTATGTGGAGTGAATTTTAAAAATACCTAATCAGACCTGTCAGGTTTTGAAAACCTGACAGGTCTAGGATGACATACCCAATCTAGTTTTATTACCTTAAAAAAATCTCTTTCTGAATTTGTTTAACATAGAAATCCACGTTGATTAATCTAGGTCTATCGCAAATTTGGATTAATATCTTGCTCCGATTGCGGTATAGGCCATTTATAATCTCTTGGTGTACGGAAGGTGCTTATATTCACATACCAACGTGCATGGGGATCAGGATTGCCAGGAACTTTTACGCGTGTGCGCACAGCTCCTGGAAAAGGTGCTCCGTAGATATCTTTGGTCAATACGTCGCTGGCAATTTTCCAACGTAAAATATCCCAATAGCGGATTCCTTCGCAAGCCAGTTCAATACGTCTTTCATTACGCAAAACAGGACGCAATAAAGTAACATCAGTTTGTGTAATTTTTGGCATATTCACTGATGTTCGCCCTCTGACTAAATTTATTGTTTCATCGAGCAATGTTTGCGAAACGGAATTTTCAGCCTCCATCTTTGCTTCAAGGTAACTAAGTAGTACTTCGGAATAGCGAATGATTGGAATATTTCCTCCATACTCCTGCAAATTGCCTTTGTAATTCTCGTCGAAATATTTGCGCATCATAAACCCTGTTTGAGTGGTTTGCCCACCCATAACCCTGTCGGGACTAGATACTGAATCGGGATGGCTGATGTAGGGTTTTCCCATAAACATAGCACCATTATAAAGAATGGTATAGTCGAGTCGCGGATCCCTGTTTTTGCCTAAATTATCAGGATCATATAAAGGGTTGTTGTAAGAAAAATTTGTTCCATCCGTAAATTGATACGATTCAAATAATGAAGCTGGTACGTTAACGATACACCATCCTCCGTCTTTTGCGGGCAACGCGTGCTGAGGCATGGATTGTCCCGCTAAGCTTTCAAGATATTGCATCGAGAAAATATTTTCGCTGCTATTTTCGCCTTGGGGAATGAAAAGCGACTTATAATCAGCTGCCAATTGGTTATCACCGTAATCGATAATTTCTTTATATACAATAGCGGCGTCAGACCATTTGTTTTCAGCCATATAGATGCGCCCAAGAAAAGCCAATGCGGCTTGTTTGCTGGCACGGCCGATTTCGCTCGCCGACAGATTTTTGAAACGTGGCAAATCGAGGACGGCGGCTTTTAGCTCATCGATGACAAACTGCGTTACTACGTTATTACTATCTCTTTTCACGGTGTTGGCTTCCTCACGCGTAAGCACTGTGGTTACAAGAGGAACATCTTGAAAGTATTGAGAAAGATAAAAATATTGGCAAGCACGAATAAAACGGGCTTCGGCAGCATAACGTTTGGTAACAGTTGTTTCCGGTAATTTTTTTATATTTTCTAAAAAACGGTTACACTGAGCAATGCGTTTATAAGTATTTGTCCAATAACGCGTAACGAACGGATTGTTAGAAACGAGTAGTCCGTTGGAAATACGGAAAAAGTTTGAAGCATTACCGCGCCGGTCGTATAAATTATCGGAAGCAAATTCCAAAAAAATTAAACCGCCATAACTCCACCAGTCAGAAGGCTGGTATTCTGGCGAGTTAAACAAAATATCGCCACGGTAAAGCCCGGTTAAAGCTACTTTTGCATTTTCTTCGCTTGACCATAAAGTTTCGTCTGAAAATTTATTCAACGGATTTAGCTCCAGATCACAAGAAACACCAATTATCGCAAAAATAACAGACAGAAAGATATATTTGAAAATTTTCGTGTACATATTCATCAGAATTTAATGTTTATACCAAATGTAAAAGTTCGCTGAATTGGATAAAAGTCCCCGGAGGTGTTAATCTCGGGATCCCATCCTTGAGGATAAGCACTGAAAGTAAGTAAATTATCTCCCGAAGCATACACCCTTAAACTTGACAAACGCAAAGGTTCGAGCCACTTTTTAGAGAATGTATAGCCTATTTGTAAGTTACGAACACGCAGATACGACGCATTAAGCACCCAAAAATCAGAGGTTTCGGTATTAGGGCTTCCGCCACTTGCAATAGTTTCAAGTCGTGGGTAGTCAGGGTATCGTTGCGGATTATCAGCGCGAAAACGCCCGTCGGCTTGCCAACGCTGAACATTGCCTTCTTGCCACATGGCAAAGCTGGCATACCTAGTCAGCATTCCTTTTACACCGGTAACTCCTTGCATATGAATGGATGCATCAAACATTTTATATGCAGCATTTACACTCAAGCCAAAAGTATATTTGGGAATGCGCGAGCCAAGTATAACACGGTCGTAATTGGGATCGACTTTTCCATCAGGTACGCCATCGGGACCGCTGATATCTTTATACCTGATATCACCCGGCTGCGCTTTAGGTGTGATTTGTGTTTGATCTGGCCACGCTTTTATATCCTCGTTATTCAAAAAGACGCCATCGGACAGATAGCCGTAATACACCTCCTCCATCGGATGGCCAATGTACAAACCGCCGCTACCGACTAATCCGTTCAACTGCTCTACATTACCTACACCAAGTGTCTGAATTTGGTTTTGCAAGATATTGAAATTACCCTGGACATCCAATGAAAAATTGCCTTTCCGATAGCGGTGTCCCACTTCAAACTCAAATCCTTGATTGAGCAACGAACCCGTGTTGATGGGTGAGATTTTTAATCCCAATACGCTGGAAACACTCCCCGACGGCGCGTAAAGAATGTCGTATGTATAACGGTTGAAATACGTGGCATTGAACGAAAGCAGCCCATTCCACAGAATACTTTCAAAGCCTACGTCCCATGTTCGCGTACTTTCCCATCGCAGGTTGGGATCGGTAAGTGTAGTGATGGAAGCGCCAGATGCAAATGTTGTCCCAAAAGGATAATTGCGTCCTAAATCATAAAGCGTTTGATAAGGATAGTCACCAATATTCTGATTGCCCAGTACTCCCCAGGATGCTTTTAGTTTTAAGTTTGTGAGCCAGTTTAGTTTTTCATTTTCACGCACGAAGTTTTCCTCACTGATACGCCATCCGACTGCTAATGAAGGGAAAAAACCGTATTTTTTTGTATTGGGAAAACGTGATGACCCGTCGTAGCGCATAGTTGTTTCCAATAAATAACGCTCTGCATAGTTGTAGTTCAAACGTCCAAATACTGATTGCAATGCCCATTCCGAACCCGATCCATCGGCTTTTTGATTATCAGGAGCTCCTACATCCAAATAAGGTAAATCATTGGATGCAAAGTTATCGCGAAAACCAGTAACCCACCTATCACTATAATGTTCAAACGAGTAACCGGCGAGAATTGAAAAATTGTGTTCGTTTATTTTTTCATTATAATTGGCAGTTGTTTGGAAAGTTTTATAAAAACCTCGTAACATTTTATCTTCCAAAAACGAAGGGCCTAATACACGTCCGTCTTCCAAATTCAAGGTTGAGCGAAAGCGTTTGGCCTCGTAATTATTATGGGTGAAGCCACCCATTGCAGTCAATTCTATCGACTCAATTGGTTTGTAATTCAGAGACAAATTAACTGTTGTCTTATACTCGGGAAGTGAATAAAAAGAGGCGCTTTCTATCCACGCGGGCGGCGTACCATGTAATTCCTGACCTTTACTATACTCTCCGTTACTAAGTTTTACAGGAGTAACACCGGGGAAACGGAGGGCTTTTATAATAATGCCGTTCATATCGGCAACATCGTCGCCGGCCGGTACAGCTGGTTCGTTTCTGTTTGACATGATACCGCTTGCACGTGTTGTGAGCTTAAGGTTTGAGAGCAAATTGGTGGTTAAATTTATTCGTGCGGTATATCTTGAATAATCGTTTTTTTCGACTAATCCGTTCTGTTTTAAATAGCCGAATGATAATAGATACTTTGTACTTTGATTTCCACCATTAATATTGATATCGTGGCTCGTTTGAACACCGTCACGACTAAAAACACGTTTCAGGTAATTATCATTAGCATAATGGTCAGGGTCGGAGCCGTCTTTAAATTTGGCTATTTGTTCATTGGTATAAATCGTCGAATTGGACGCCTCATTTAACAGTTCGGCATATTCCCACGTGGACACAAAGTCGGGGAATGCCGTGGGTTTATTCATACCCACATATCCGTTGTACGAAACCTGAATTTTTCCTTCTTTGCCGGCTTTTGTGGTAATCAGAATAACACCGTTAGCTGCACGCGCACCGTAAATGGCGGCAGTGGATGCGTCTTTCAACACGGAAACACTTTCAACCTCTGCCGGATTAACATCAGAGAGTGATCCGGGAACTCCGTCAATTAAGACCAATGCAATAGGATTTGCTCCGAATGAGCCTACGCCACGAACTTGAATTTGATTGTTGTCAGGATTGCCGGGAGCGCCTGAACGTTGGATAATGGTTACACCGGACATCATTCCTGTTAACGCATTGGTGATGTTGGCATTGGAGCGTTGGCTGATTTTCTCACCTTCTACCTGAGAAATAGAGCCGATGACATTTACTCTTTTCTGTTGTCCGTATCCCACAACTACCAACTCATCCAACTGTTTGGTTTCTTCCCTCATTACAATGTCAAACGAGGTTTTTCCGCTAATTGGGATTTCCTGTTCCTGGTAGCCGATGTATGAAATTTGCAGCACGGCATCAGAAGGTACGCTGAGTGTGAAACCACCATTCATATCGGTAATAGTTCCGTTGGAGAGATTTCCCTTTTCGATAATGGTGGCGCCGACAATCGGTTCCTTGTGGGTATCCAACACTTGCCCCTTGACGAATATTTTTTTATCCTGTTCGGGAGAAACCGATGTGCCTGATGATTTGGCTTCGGCAAGATCTTTTCTCGAGAGGGCAATTTGTTTGTTGTTGATCTTGTAAGTAATACCGGTATCTTTGAACAAAGTGTTCAGAATGTTTTCTACCGGTTTGTTTCTCACGTTGATGTTTACTTTTTTATTTAAATCCAAAAAGTCGTCGCTGTAAAAGAAAGTGTAATCACTCTTAGATTCAATCTGTTTAAGTACAGCTTTTATTTCTGTGTTTGTTGCAAAAATGTTGAGTTGTGCAAAGCTTTTGCCTGGATATAAAAAAAACAGGAAACAGCAGATAATACAAATTTGTTTAACTTTTTCTTTCATTGGTATTATTATTTATGGTTATTACATTTTAAATATTACTAAATACCGTATGCTTTTTTACGTTTTTGTGTACATTTGTATGCGTGAATACGATATAAAAACGTTAGTTTCATACGTTTTTTTAAGCAAAAAAACAGTTCTCGTGTTCATGTTTTGTTTCGGGAGCAATGTTAGGGCATTGTTCCCGATTTTTTTGATTTTTCTACGTCATAGGCATTAAACGTTTTAGTGTGATTATTTCATTTTTTTCTTACTGAATGTTATTATTGAGTCATTTATGGTGTAATGGAGCGGAGATACAGTTGTTATCAGGTTCAATACATTTTCCATGCTGTTGTTGTTGATTTTTCCGCTGTACTGTATGGTTTTAAGGTCAGGAGAAGCAAACGTGAATTTCACGTTATACATGCGTTCAAGAATCATGGCAATGTTTTCCAGTGTTTCCCCGTCGAACACGAATTGGTCGGTTAGCCAAAAAATAGCTTCGTCACTACTTTGGATATACGATTTCCGAAATGTATTATTGGAAGTGTCGAAAACGATACGTTCGTTTGGTTGCAGCATTTCGGAAAAAGAGGAATTGCTCACATCAATTTTACCTTCCAAAAGTGTTCCGGTTATTTGTTTGTCGTTGCTATACGATTTTATATTGAATTTAGTCCCCAATGCTTTTATTTCCAGATCATTTCCAGTTTGAACGATGAACGGGTTGTCCGGGTTGCTCTCAACCTCAAAATAGGCTTCACCAGTCAATTTCACTGTACGATTTTTCTTTCCAAAATCCGGAGAATATCTTATTTCACTTGCCGAGTTTAACCAAACAGACGAACCGTCAGGGAGCTGCACATGTGCTTTTTGTCCGTTTTCAACACGTACTATAAGATCTTCGCGAGGCATGCGACTTGTTTTCCAATTCAAACCAAAACCTAACAGAATACACAAAACAACAACGGCAGATATTCTTACCACTTTTAACGATGTGTGGTTTAGTGTTTTTATTGACCTGGAATCCTTGTCAAGTTGCTTATGGAGTTTGTTCCAAACGCGCAAACAACTTTCATTCGCTGAATCGGCAGGGTTTTCTAACGCTTCTTGCCATTGGCGTCGGTAATATTCAGAAAAAAGAGTTTCACTTAATCCTTTTTCATTATACCACTGCCGCAATTCGTACATTTCGTCAGACGATATTTCGTTGCTGAGAAATTTCTTAATTAAGTTGATTTTATTTTGTGTCATATATTATTATATACGTAAGAGAGGATAAAACCTTACAACAAGATTAAATTTAACATTCAGGAAATAATATAATACGTTTTAATAAATATGGACAGAGCTTATTGTTGAAAGTCTGTTTTATACAAGTGTCGTTGGATGAAAACTTGTGGTATCGCTTTGATACCGATGCTTATGGGAAACTTAAAGCAACAAGAGTGTAAGGTAATATTGCATTTTTTCTTTCAGAAAAAGTAACGAACGGCGAATTTGAGTCTCGACTGTTTTTTCAGAGATAGAGAGACGTTTCGCTATTTCGCGATTAGTAAGGTATTGTTTTCGACTTAGAAGGAATATTTTACGTCTTGCCGGAGGAAGTTCTTCAATCAATTTCGAAAGAATATCCTCAATAAAACCTTTATTTACATCATCTTCTATAGCAATTATAGCAATCTCCTGATTATCTTTTATATACTCTTCGTATTTAAGCTTGAGTAGCAGTCGCTCGGTTTGACGATAGACATAATTTTTTGTTATGGTGTATAAGAAGCTTACGATATTTTTTTCTTCATTAATTTCATGTCTATGCTCCCATAATGTAAGGAAAACCGATTGTGCAATATCTTCAGCAAATGTTTTATCGTAAAGTGTATTCAACGCAAAGGTATAAATACGGTTGTAATATTTGTTGAAAATAAATTTAAATGCACCCTGGTCGCCTGATTTGAGTCGCAGCAACATGTCCTGATCAATATGAATTCTCTTTTTTTTCAACACTCAAAATCTAATTAATGTGAGTTCGAAATAAGAAGGAATGAAAAGAGTTAGCATAATTACGAGATAATTGCTGTATTTTAGTATTGAAATAAAGGTTAATAACTTAAGCCCATCACTATGCTAAGCATGGACGAAATTACTGAAATTTTTTATTTATGTGATGATTCTTTAAAAGAATTTGACAATTCGGACAAAAAACCTGTTTTAAGAGTAAGCTGAACTTGATCATTCTATGTCGAATTTATGTTATTTTAGAAAAGTTTTTTGTGGTTTGAAAACAAATACATATATTTGCAACCCTAAATGATTTATAAACCCTCAAAATTCAATTGCCTATAGCATAAAATTACGCTTATATCCTAAAATTAAGCAGTAATGAAAACACTGAATCAATTAACCGATGAAATATTGGTTAAGTTATATGAGGAAGGAAACAATGCGGCATTTGAAGTCTTATTAACACGCTACAAATCAAAGGTATATTATTATATCTACCAGATTGTACGTGATAAAGAACTCACCGAAGACATATTTCAGGATACGTTCATAAAAGCTATTATGACTATCCAGCAGGGACGCTATCTTGAAAGTGGTAAATTTCTGGGCTGGATCAACCGGATTGCCCACAATCTCATCATAGATTATTTCAGAAAGGAAAAGAACGAAAATACCATTTCTGCTGATGGTTATGATTACGATATTATTAATAATACCAATCTTGCCGATTTAAGTATCGAAGATATTCTGTCGAACGAACAAGTACTTCGTGATGTGGTGAAGATGGTGGATTACCTCCCGCCTGTTCAACAGGAGGTAGTTCGTATGCGTTTCTTTGAAGATTTGAGTTTCAAGGAAATAGCCGAGAAAACGGATGTCAGCATCAATACAGCCTTAGGCAGAATGCGCTATGCGTTGCTGAACATGCGCAAGCTGGCATCAAAAAAAAATGTTTATTTGGTGATTAGATAAAATCTTTATATTTTTGTCGCTGCATCGGTTCACTTATGGGAATTTTTTAGACGTCTCCCTACATAGTGAGTAATAGGGAATCAGGTGAAAGTCCTGAACAGTCCCGCTGCTGTAAACTCCAAGCCCATCCAGATCTTCCTGATAAGGAGGTTTAAGAAAGAGGCTATATGTCTTGAACAACACTCAGTCCACTGTTCCGATAACGGAATGGGAAGGATGTTCAACGATGGAGTAAGTCAGAAAACCTGCCCATGCATATTTTGTTTTGGAGCTTTCGAGGATAGAGCCAAAAACCAATATTGCATTTCATAATTGCTTTGTTGATTTTTCTTTTCTTGCAAGCTATTTGGTTAATGAATTAAACAAATAGATTGTATTTTTATGTCTGCTTTCCAGGTTAATCCGTATCTGAAGGTGATGGTGTTTTTCTTAAGTTTCAGCCTTCAACAGCATGCTTTGTTGGCGGTTGAAAAATTAGACACAACAAAAATTTACCGGATTGGGGAAATAACCATAACCGAACAATACCGCAAAGCTGAAATCAGGACAACAGCTCCTTTCCAGACTTTATCAGCTAAACAGCTTAGTAAACTGAATGCTCTGCAAGTGTCAGATGCAATCCGGCATTTTTCAGGAGTGTCGGTGCGTGATTACGGTGGCATCGGTGGTTTGAAAACAGTTTCGGTACGCAGCCTTGGTGCGACACATACAGCGGTAAGTTACGATGGCATCACGCTGACTGATTGCCAGACCGGGCAAATTGATATTGGTCGTTTTTCGCTCGACAATGTGGAGATGATCGCGTTGAATAACGGTCAGAGTGACCAGATTTTTCAACCTGCCCGTATGTTTGCTTCAGCTGCTTTGCTTCAAATCCGTACAGTTACCCCACGATTTGAAGATAAGAAAACATGGCAGGGTAAAGTTGGGATTAAAAACGGCTCATTCGGACTTTTTAATCCGGCTGTCCGTCTGCAGCACAAAATTGATCCTGTGTTTTCTGTTGATTTTAGTGGCGAATGGCTGACAGCCCATGGTCAATATCCCTATTTGTTGGATTACAGCTATCTTGGATCGGGTCTTACATCAAAAGAAATCAGAAAGAACACGGATGTGAATAACCTGCGACTTGAGGCAGCATTATATGTCAAACCTTCAGAAAGAGAATCTGCTTACCTGAAAGCCTATCTTTACACTTCGGAAAGGGGATTGCCGGGTGCAACGATTTTGTATAATACCGATAATTTTTCATCTCAGCGGATGGGTGACAGGACATTTTTCGTGCAGGGACATTATGAAAAAGATTTCTCAGATCTTCTTTTGATGCAGCTGAATGCCAAATACCACCATGGTTATATGCACTATTCCGACACAACTTATTTGAATGATAAGGGGCGGATGGAAAGTGTTTTTCGACAGAACGAGTATTATGGTTCCGTTGCCATGCTTTACCATGCTTCCCGGAATTTGTCTTTCTCTTTTGCTGCGGATGGGTTTGTCAATAATATGCTGGCCGAATTTGAAACGCCGGAATTGACTGATGGTTTTGCCAGACCTGTGCGAAACAGTCTGCTTTCTGTTCTGGCAGCTAAGTTTGTGACCAACGAATTGCTGGCAACGGCGAGTTTGCTATCAACAATTGTCAACGATAAAGTGCAGGTGGGAGAAGCTCCGGACAGTCACCGGCGATTATCACCCTACCTGAGTGTAGCTTATAAGCCTTTTGCCGACCAAGATATCCGGGTTCGTTTTTTCTACAAGAACATTTTCCGTTTGCCAAGTTTCAATGATTTGTATTATGCCCGCACGGGTAATATCGGATTACAACCGGAAACCACTGATCAACTGAATGCAGGACTCACTTACGCGTTGAGTTTGGCTGATTGGATGCCATTGCTTTCAGTGACAGTGGATGCCTATCGCAACTACGTAAAAGATAAAATTGTGGCTTTGCCGACTAAAAACATCTTTATCTGGAGCATGGTGAATCTGGGTAAGGTACAGGTTGACGGACTCGATTTGACGGTTGAAACAAACCTGTCTGTAAATGACAAAATTGCTGTTTTGCTGGGTGGTACTTATACCTATCAACGGGCATTGGATGTTACGAAACCGGAGAGTAATACCTACAAACATCAGATTCCATATACACCACGTGTTTCGGGTTCTGGTAGGCTTGGTGTTGAGACTCCCTGGGTGAATGTGTCGTACTCTTTGTTGTGGTCGGGTCCACGTTATGTCGGGTATCAGAATTATACCGAAAACCGCTTGCCGGGTTATGCCGATCATGGGATTTCCGCTTCGCGGGATGTTAAATTGAAGCGTTGTATCTTGTCACTACAGGTGGAAGTGTTGAATTTGCTGGATGAAAACTATGCTGTGGTGAAGTGGTTCCCGATGCCGGGGAGAACGTATAGGGGGACAGTAGGGTTAAGGTTTTAATATCGAACTACATTTAGATATAATGGTATTAGACCTGTCAGGTTTTTAAAACCTGACAGGTCTTGAATAGAATTAAAGGTTATTTGATATCAGCAAAAATGATTAAATATTTTTTACATATTTCAATTTTAACTCTCATCATCCTGATTGCATCTTGCGATGACATGCACGACAAACTGCGAACAGAAGATGAGCTGCCTGTGACTGAAGCGACACGGATTTTTGTGCTTTCGGAAGGCTTGATTAACCTGAATAATAGCAGTCTGGCCATGTATGACTTCAGTGTCGGAGCTAAATCATCCGATTATTTTTTGGCGGCTAATAAACGTGGGCTTGGCGATACTGCGAACGACATGGGACTGTATGGCTCAAAACTCTATGTGGTGGTGAATGTATCCAGTCAGATTGAGGTGTTGGATGCAGGAACCGGATTGTCGTTAAAGCAAATTCCACTTTTTAATGGTCAGGGAATGGCGCGACAACCACGTAACATTGATTTTCACGGAGGCAAAGCATACGTTTGTTCTTTCGATGGCACGGTAGCAAAAATTGACACAGCCACGCTGCAGATTGAAGGTTTGGTAAATTGTGGCAAAAATCCGGATGGCATCTGCATTGCAAATGGTAAAATTTACGTTTCCAATTCAGGAGGATTGGATTTTCCGAACTATGACAATACCGTTTCTGTTGTTGATATTGCCTCTTTTCAGGAAATAAAGAAAATTCCCGTCGGGCTGAATCCTTATCAAATTGCATCAGATAGTCAGGGGGATGTGTATGTTGTGACACGGGGAGATTATGGGAATACCACCTATCATTTTCATCGCATCAGCTCTGTAACCGATGAAGTGGTGGAGGATTTCGATGATCTCGGTTTGCTGAACTTCACCATTCACAATGATACAGCTTATATGTATCATTACGATTATAGTACCGGTCGGAATCAAATCATGACTTTCGATTGTAAAACGGAAACCTTGATTACCGACCGGTTTATAACAGATGGCACCACTTTAACCACTCCATTTGGTATTGATGTCAATCCTATCAACGGAGATGTTTGTATCACCGATGCCAGATCCTATCTGACCTGGGGAGATGTGTTGTGTTTCAATAAAATGGGGCAGTTAAAATTCAGGCTAAAGGAAGTCGGGCTGAACCCAAATAAGGTGGTGTTTCGTTGAGCCTCTCAAAATGTCAAATTGCTGAACTTAAGCGATACAAACACCGTTCTCGGAATCGATGGCCCGTACACATATCCTGCATCCCGCAAGGGTCCGATATCCAAATCCTTTTGATAGCTGTTAAAAATATTTTTCACTCCACCACTTAATTGTAGATTAATCCCATTCAGCTTGAAATCGTATGTAGTCTTCAGATTTACATCCATAAATTGAGGAGTGGTTTCGAGCCGGTCTGTTGCGATGTAGCCTGCGAAATGGGGAGCTAACATGCTGCCGGTATAAGTTCCTGTAGCGTTAATCAACAGTTTGCGGGTAAGATTTGCCGACAGTGAAAAATATCCGTAGTTGTTCGGCGTGCGCAACATACGTCTTTCCGGTGCAACATTGATGTCATCCGACCATTGTTCAGGTTCGTTGTATAAACTCTGTTGTAGTGTGTAGCCAAATTGAAGCTGAAGCCTGGTGGATGGGGCAATTTTACCTTCAAAATTGATTCCGCTTACCTGACCGCCAGAACCGTTTTGTCGCTCTACAATGATGTGACCATTCGGACTCATACCTGTTTCAGTCAGGATGAAGAGGTCGTTGATGCGTGTGTGGAAACCTTCCGCGAGCAGGTTAACTTCTGTGTTACCCAATTTGAAATAATAATCCAGTGAAGTGCTGAAACTGTGCGAATACTCAGGCCGGAGATTGTCGGACAGTTCGATGAGTTTCATTACACCGCCTGCTGCATCGACGTGCAGGTCTTCTTCAAAGGCTTGTGGTGCCCGAAAACCGGCGGCATAAGAGCCCCGCCAGTTGAGATTGGGGGTAAAATTGTATTTCAGGGTAATGCGCGGACTAAAAACTGCTTTTTCAAGCAGGTTGTGTTTGTCAAGTCGCCCTCCCAACAAGATATTCATATCTTTGTTTTTCCATTCGTTCTGAAGAAAAAAACCGGCCACACGTGTGGTTTGTTTGATGTCTCTGCCGTATCCCGGCATCCTGTCGTGTAAATCATCATACTGATACTCTGAACCTACAGTCAACTCAGATGGCATAAAAAGTGAATTGTTGAAGTTATATACGTATTGCGCGCCGGTTACTGAAGTCAGGTTGTTGGTGCTGCCATATGCATCGGGATTCTGACCTGCGCCGTAATAACTCTGACGTAGTACTTGTTGCAGCGAAGTGTAAACGTTCAGTTTTTGTTTAGCATCGGGGCTAAACCAATTGTATGCCAGTCCACCACCATTTGTTTCGTGTTCAACCTGTTC
>JAQVNN010000044.1 GCA_028703105.1 Paludibacter sp.
GACAGGTTATTGGAAGAAAGCGAAATATTTCAGCACAGTTATTTCAGCAAAATAACAGCAGGAATCAGTTCTGAAATCAGCATCAGTTTATTATCAGCTCCCCTGAAACACGTACTAACCCATCAGCAAATATATGCTCAGTGTTTTATAGTTGAAATAAAAGAAGAAAGTAAGTTTTTGGAACAATTCGAGAAAACAGCAATTGATCAAATTGGAGATTATGCCGTATCAAGACTGATGGAAATACTGATTCAAAATCATATTGGATAAATCCTGATAAAGTTTCTTTAATGCAGGATGCTCATCCAAAGTCTCGAGGTGTTTATTAATCACTCCCTGATCATTTCTTTTGGCCGGACCAGTCTGTGCTTGTTCAGGAGATAAAAACATCACTTTTTCAGCCGTTTCGAGAATAAGCGGTTTCAACACCTCAAAAGGTAAATTGGCCGACTTAACCACGTCAGATGCAATTTGATACAGATGATTAACGAAGTTAGAAGCAAAAACGGCCGACACATGTAATTTCAGCCTTTGTTCAGAATTAGTCCGGTAAACTTGTTCACTGACTTTATGGGCAATTTTAAACAACTCCGCTTCTACTTCCGGAGATGAAGCCTCAATAAAAAGCGGAATTGTCTTAAAATCAACCTGTTTGGTTTTTGAGAAAGTCTGCAAAGGGTAAAAAACACCATAATTTGACTTTTTGCCTATAAAAACATCCATCGAAACACTTCCGGCTGTATGCACATGAATAGCATTGGATGCAAGCGGTAATTGAACCAGGCTTTCTAATGCATCATCACTAACGGCATAGAAATACACATCAGCATCAGTAATAATCTCATCAAGATTAGTGGTATAAGGTACATTCAATAATGTAGCCAACTCCGAAGCCGAAGTCATTGTCCGGCTATAGACCTGCACAATTTGCTCTCCCGCTTGCTGTAAAGCCCGGGAAAGATGTGTCGCGAGATTGCCTGCCCCGATGAATACTACTTTCATAACTTGAAACTAACGTCAAACGACAAAAGTCTAACGTCAAACGACAAAAGTCTAACGTCAAAAGTCTAAGGTCTAACGTCAAAAAATATTTATGTTAACAAAAAATATTTACTTGATTCTTTATTGAAAATTTATGACAATTGGCGTTTGTCGTTTGTCGTTTGTCGTTTGACGTTAGACGTCTCATACGCTTCCACGATACGCTGCACAAGTTTATGCCGAACGATATCACTTTTATCAAAATCGACACGGGAGATACCTTTTACGTTTTGCAGTATTTGCAACGCATCAATCAAACCTGATTTTTGAGCAATTGGCAAGTCAATTTGCGTGATATCACCCGTAACAATCATTTTGGTATTCAATCCCATGCGGGTAAGGAACATCTTGATTTGCTGGGTAGTGGTGTTTTGCGCTTCATCCAGAATCACTACGGCATCGCTCAGCGTACGACCCCGCATAAAAGCCAGCGGAGCAATCTGAATGGTGCCGTTTTCGAGGTATTCCTTGAGTTTCAAGGGTGTAATCATATCCTGCAAGGCATCATACAGCGGTTGCAGGTAGGGATCAATTTTTTCTTTCATATCCCCCGGAAGAAAACCCAGCTTCTCTCCTGCTTCAACAGCTGGACGACTCAAAATAATCTTCCTGATTACTTTGCTCTTTAGCGATTTAACTGCCAACGCAATAGCGGTATAAGTTTTACCCGAACCGGCTGGGCCAATCGCAAAAAGTAAATCATTCGTACTAAATTCCTTGACTAACTTCTGTTGATTGGCAGTCCGTGCCATGATAGATTTTCCATTTACGCCATGCAATATCAAATGATCGAACTTGATTTCTGCCGGTTCACTGCCTTTGACAATCTGAATGATGACCTCTTCATTAAGTGAATTGTTGTCGATACAGTATTTTTCAATTTTCTGAAGGTAATTCAGTAAGACGTTAACCTTTTCCTCCTCTCCTTCAATTTTAACCGTACGCCCCCTTCCCACCATCCTCACATGAGGAAACAGGTTCTTCAGCAAATGCAGATTTACATTGTTCACCCCAAAAAAAACCAGGGTATCGGTATGTTCGGAGAGTTCAAAAATTTGTTCGAGCATTTTGTTGGTAGATAGTAGATGGTAGTTGGTAGTTGGTAGTTGGTAGAATTTCTTTATCTACTATCTACTAACTACCAACTACTAACTACTTTAATTAATAAGCAAACAACGGATACTTCGCCATGGTGTCATTCACCCTTTTACGAACAGAAGCAATCACCTCCTCGTTATCCACGTTCGACAATACAGTTTCGATTAACTCAGCAATCTCAACCATCAAATCTTCTTTGGCTCCACGGGTCGTAATAGCTGGTGTACCCAAACGGATACCTGAAGTCTGGAAAGCTGATCGACTATCAAAAGGAACCATATTTTTGTTGCAGGTAATATCTGCCTCAACCAAGGCCTTTTCAGCTACTTTTCCAGTCAAATCCGGATATTTTGAACGCAGGTCAACCAACATCGAATGGTTATCTGTTCCACCGGAAATAATTGTAAAACCACGTGAAATCAGAGCATCAGCAAGTACTTTTGCATTTTTCTGTACCTGAATCTGATATTCCTTGTATTCCGGTTGCAAACACTCACCAAAAGCAACTGCTTTCGCAGCAATAATATGTTCGAGCGGTCCGCCCTGAATGCCCGGGAACACAGCTGAATCGAGCAAAGCCGACATCATTTTCACTTCACCTTTAGGAGTTGTCTTACCCCATGGATTAGGGAAGTCCTTACCCATCAGGATGATACCACCGCGTGGTCCGCGTAAAGTCTTATGTGTGGTAGAAGTCACGATATGCGCATATTTTACCGGATTATCGAGCAATCCCGCAGCAATCAAACCGGCAGGATGCGCCATGTCGATCATGAGGATAGCACCAACTTTATCAGCGATTTCGCGCATGCGTTTGTAGTCCCATTCACGGGAATAAGCCGAGCCACCACCAACAATCAGTTTAGGTTGTTCACGCAATGCTACTTCTTCCATTTGATCATAATCCACACGTCCGGTTTCCTGTTTTACATTGTATTCACTGGGGCGGTACAAAATACCCGAACTGTTTACCAAAGAGCCATGCGATAAATGTCCGCCATGTGCCAGATTCAGTCCCAAAAACTTATCACCCGGATTCAAACAAGCCAGAAAGACAGCCGCGTTGGCCTGTGCACCAGAGTGAGGCTGCACGTTTGCCCATTCGGCACCAAAAACCTTTTTGATACGATCGATGGCAATCTGTTCCGATTCGTCCACCACTTCGCATCCACCATAATATCTTTTTCCGGGATACCCTTCAGCATATTTGTTAGTTAATACAGAACCCATTGCCTCCATCACCTGGTCACTTACAAAGTTTTCGGAAGCAATCAGTTCAATACCCTTCATCTGACGCTGCTTCTCGCGGTCGATGATGTCAAAAATTAAATTGTCTCTTTTCATTTTTGTATTTATAATTTTTATTTCTACGTACTACTTACGGTTGAAAGTCTAATGTCTAAAGTCTTTCCGCTCTCTTAAACTCTTAAACTTTAAACCAATAATTAACCACTATCCACTAACCATTATTCTCTATTTCTTCTTCACCGTCCATCCAAATTTCCCAATCTCCTCTCCCAACTTATAATAATGTCCGTGAGAATAAGCAATTAATTTGGCTTTTGCCATATCAAAAGTGTCAGTTTCAGTATCAATGAATTGTTTATCAGCCTGAATATTGAGTACTTCTGAGATAAACATATCGTGTGTCCCCAATGTAACAATTTCTTTTACCCTGCATTCGATGCACAAAGGAGCTTCTTTTATAATCGGTGCTTTTACCTTTTCGGCCATGATCGGCGTCAGATTCATTTCTTTGAATTTATTATAATCCCTTCCACTCCTGACACCGCACCAGTCAGCTGCAAAAGCCAATGATTCGTTTGTCAGATTAATCACAAACTCTCTGTTAGCTTTGATGATTTCATACGATTTACGTTCCCGGCGGACCGAAATATAACACATCGGGGGACTGGAACAGAGCGTTCCCAACCAACTGACGGTCAACACATTAAATTCTTCCAGAGTTTTACCACAGGAAACCAGGGCAGCAGGAAGCGGATAAATTAGGGTTCCCGGTTTCCATGAGACATGAGATTTTTCGTTCATCTGCACTATTTCTTTTTCAGTTTAATTTCATCCTGAGCAACTTCTCTTTCGCAATATTGGCATTTCAGGCGTACTTTATCCTCATCTTTAATTACAAAAAATTTTGTTGGAATAGGTTGATGATTGGTAATACAAACCGGATTGGCACAGTGCATGACATCATGAATTTCTTCCCCCAGCACCAACGCACGTTTTTCAATTACCTGATATTCTTTGATGATGTTGATTTTTGCATTAGGAGCAATCAGGGCAATTTTACTGGTTTCATCTTCCGCGAGGAAACGATCAGAAATTTTGATGATACCTTTCACACCCATTTTTTTACTGTCAAAGTTATTACCGATGGTCAGCGGGTGATCATAATACTTCAACCTCAAAATTGACACCACCTGAAATAATTTATCAGCCGGAATGTGATCAATCACGGTTCCGTTTCGCAATGCTGCAACCTTTAATTCTTTTTCCATATTTCAATATTTATTCGTCTGGAAAAACAAAATCAATTTTATAATCACAAAATTAAATCATTTATTCCTCCGGTTAAAACCGGAGGCTATTGATAATCACTACACTATTCGTTATTAGCTATATTCAACACCTTGGACAAAATCGCCTGTCTCACATATAACCCATTTTGTGCCTGTTGAAAATAATAAGCCTTTTCATTTTTATCCACATCCATACTGATTTCATTAACACGAGGCAGCGGGTGTAAAACTCTCAAATTCGGTTTTGTGTTTTCCAGCATTTCATTTTGCAATGTATAAACGTTTTTAACCCGTTCATATTCCATCAGATCCTGAAATCTTTCTTTCTGAACACGTGTCATATACAGGATGTCAGCATCATTAAAATTATCATTTAATTCGTTTGATTCGGTAAAAGGAATATTTTTTTTACGACAGAAAATTCTGTATTCTTCCGGGATTTTTAATTCATCAGGGGCGATAAATTTAAATGTAGGAGTAAAATGAGACATGGCTTGAATAAGCGAGTGTACTGTTCTGCCATATTTCAAATCACCCACCATACAAATTTTCAGATTTTCAAGCGTGCCCTGTGTTTTCAGTATTGAATATAAATCAAGTAATGTTTGCGAAGGGTGCTGATTGGCACCATCACCTGCATTTACGACCGGAACAGGAGAAATTTCAGATGCATATCTGGCAGCCCCTTCCAGTGGATGTCTCATTACGATGGCGTCAGCATAACAGCTCACCATGTGAATCGTATCGTTCAACGTTTCTCCTTTGGAAGCACTGGATGTTGCCGCATCCGAAAAACCAATTACCTTTCCTCCCAGCCGGATAACCGCTGTTTCAAAACTCAGTCTTGTCCGGGTGGACGGTTCAAAAAACAAGGTGGCAACCACTTTCCCATCCAGGGATTTCCTGTTGGGGTTAGCTTCAAAGTCTCTTGCAGAATCAAGGATAGAAAGTATCTCCTCCTTGCTGTAATCAGTAATAGAAACCAGGCTGTTATTCATAGGTAGCTGATTTGAAATGAAAAAATAAAATAACAAAAAAACCAACACAAATCGCTTCTGATTTACATTGGTTTACGGATAACTTCACACATGCAACTATCTTGATTTAAATCAAATAAACCTTGACGATATATTGAATTTTCTTTTTTCATGCTTGCGTGCAAAGGTATTAAATTTCTATCAGAAATAAAATATATTTTTCAGGAAATAATGATCCGTTTGACAACTTTTTCCAGTTTATCACACAACGTTGATTTATTGGCCAGCGGAACGGTCATTTTGATGCAGCAACTTTCATTAAAATCCTGTCTGATTATTTGTGCCTGGCATTCCTTAATAGCACTCATAACTATTTTCATGGAAGGATATTCAAAAAATACCTCTATATTGCAATCCACAGTTTTTTCCACAATTTCAGCCTGTTCCAGTGCATCTGAAGCCGCAGCTTTATACGCAGTTATCAGTCCGCCTGTACCCAGTAAGACCCCTCCAAAATAGCGTACCACGACAACCAGCACATTGGTCAGACCGCGTGAATTAATCTGACCGAGAATTGGTCTGCCAGCTGTACCCGAAGGCTCTCCGTCGTCATTCACCCGATAATCCTCCCGTTCTGCCCCTAACATATAAGCATAACAAACATGCCTTGCATCGTGATATTCTTTTTTATAAGCAGCCAGCTGCATTTTCACTTCTTCAACATCCTTTACGGGTAAAGCAAAAGATAAAAATTTACTCCCTTTCTCTTTGTAAATTCCGTTTATTTGTTTTTGAATCGTTAGATAAGTCTCAGTCATACTCAACAATTAAAATCGCATCAAAATTACACATTTTATAATAAATAATTTATCTTTGCCTTCCTAATCTGCATTTGAGCCCTATTATTCATGCTATAATTAACTATTATGTATGAGTCATTGCATCTGGCACATCATTTTCGGTTTAGGCATTTCGGTCTCCTGAAGTCATAAACCGGTCAGAGAATCCTGATTTTTTAAACTAATTGGAAAAAAGCATGTATGTCTAAGATATTCGAAAACACCTTATCTTATATAATTGGTAAAACCTATGTGGTTTGGTCATTCAACCAATACTATGATAAAATAATTGTACGGGGACAAAAAAATATTCCTGAAAATGAACCCGTAATTTTTGCTCCCAATCACCTGAATGCACTGATGGATGCGCTGGCAATTCTTTCGCTGCCACCCTTCAGACAAGTCAAAGTATATCTGAGTCGCGCAGATGTTTTCAATTTACCAAAGCCTCTTGTGAAATTCATCCGCTTTACTAAAATTTTACCGGCATTCAGAATCAGAGACGGCTATGAGAACCTGGTCAAAAACAAAACTTCATTCGATACGGCTGATGATGTATTACTACACAACGCTGCCATTTGCATCATGCCGGAAGGCGATCAGGGAACAGAAAGAAAAATAAGACCCCTGGTAAAAGGCATTTTCCGGATTGCTTTCAGTGCACAGCAAAAACTGCCGGAAGGAAAATCGATTAGTATAATCCCGGTCGGCATTGATTTGGGTGATTTTATAAAGTTTGGCAAACATTTGATTATCAATATAGGTAATCCCATCAGCATTTCAAGCTACATGGAGAGCTACTGTGAAAACCAAGCGGTTACAACAAATAAGCTAAAAGAGAAATTGCAATCAGACCTGGAAAATTTAACCTTACATCTAAATTCTGAAAAATATTACGAATGCTTTATTACAGTCGTTGACCTTGTAAACAAAGACATACTGGTAAAACTACATCTTGAAAACAACACGTTCAATCTATTCCTGGCACGTCAATATACCGCAAAAATATTGAATCACCTCGAAAAGACCGAATCCGACACGATTGAGTATCTCGACAAGGCATGCAAAATGTATAAATCAGGCATGCAAAAAATAAAATTAAAAACACTGAATAAAAAAACTCCTTCCTTTTTCGACACCCTGGTTGCTGGTTTCAAAGGAATTGTTTTAACTCTATTAGCCCTTCCGGGAATAGCTCTCAATATTATACCATTCATGCTGGCTTCGGTATTTCCTACAATCATGAAAATTAAGTTTAAGGGCTTTTACAGTTCGGTATATTATGTTGCCGGAATTGTTCTTTTTCCTCTGTTTTATATTTTTCAGACATGCTTACTGATTTCTATATTCAGTTTGCCCTGGTGGTCATTTTTCATTCTAATACCAGGACATTATTATACAGGTAAATTCTCCTTTCTTCTTATTAAAGAAATAGAACCTTTACTTAATCATATACGTCTGTTTTGGGTTTCAAAAGCACATTTTGAGGAAGTGAATAAACTACGAAATTTAAAACAACAGATTTCCGAAATTCTTTTAAATAAAACAATTCAGACAAATTAAGAAGGGCAGGAAAAAATCTTTCACTCAATATGGATATAGCTGGTTTGTTTATGCAAAAAAATAACACTATTTTTGAAGCGTTAAAAAATCGAATCAATCTAAAATTTAATAACAATGATGATCAACACGAAAAGAGTGTACACCTTTGGAAACGGGAAAGCCGAAGGAAGTGCTACCATGAAAAACTTGCTCGGTGGTAAAGGAGCAAATTTAGCTGAGATGAACCTCATCGGGGTACCTGTTCCTCCGGGTTTTACCATTACTACCGATGTATGTAATGAATATTACCAGCTGAAAAAAGAAAAAGTAATTGCACTATTAAAACCTGAAGTGGAAAGCGCCATCGCGGGAGTTGAAGTGCTTATGAATTCAACATTCGGCGACATAGAAAACCCGTTGCTGGTTTCTGTTCGTTCCGGTGCACGCGCCTCTATGCCGGGTATGATGGACACCATTCTGAACCTGGGTTTGAACGATGCTGTAGTAGAAGGTTTAACCAGGAAAACCGGCAATCCAAGGTTTGTATGGGACTCCTACCGTCGTTTTATTCAGATGTATGGCGATGTAGTGTTGGGCATGAAACCTGAAAATAAAAACGACCACGATCCGTTCGAAGAAATCATCGAACAAATTAAAAATGAAAAAGGGGTGCATTTAGACACAGATCTTTCGGTAGATGACTTAAAAGAACTTGTCAAACATTTCAAAGCAGCTGTAAAAAAACAGACTGGAAAAGACTTCCCCGAATCTGCCTATGAGCAATTATGGGGTGCTATCTGTGCAGTTTTCGATTCCTGGATGAACGACCGCGCTATTTTATATCGCAAAATGGAAGGTATTCCTGCCGAATGGGGAACTGCAGTAAACGTACAGGCCATGGTGTTCGGCAACATGGGACAAACTTCAGCTACCGGCGTATGCTTCAGCCGTGATGCTGCCACCGGAGAAGACCAGTTTGTAGGTGAATACCTCATCAATGCACAGGGTGAAGACGTAGTGGCCGGGATCCGTACACCTCAGCAAATCACCAAAATAGGTTCACAACGGTGGGCAGAACTGGCAGGCATTTCCGAAAAGGAAAGGTTAGCCAATTATCCTTCGATGGAAGAAGCTATGCCTGAAATCTACAAAGAACTTGATGCACTGCAAACCAAGCTGGAAAACCACTATAAAGACATGCAGGATATGGAATTCACCGTACAGGAAGGTAAATTGTGGTTCCTGCAAACTCGGAACGGTAAGCGTACTGGTGCAGCCATGGTTAAAATTGCCATGGATATGTTACGTCAGGGTATGATCGACGAAAAAACAGCCATTCTGCGGATCGACCCGTTAAAATTAGACGAGTTGCTGCATCCGGTATTCGATAAGGTTGCTTTGAAAAATGTAAAAGTCATTGCCAAAGGGTTAGCTGCCTCTCCGGGAGCTGCTACCGGCAAAATTGTGTTCAATGCCGACGATGCTTCAGAATGGGCTGCTGCCGGCGAAAAAGTAATCATGGTACGTGTGGAAACCTCTCCGGAAGATTTAGCCGGCATGGCTGCTGCCGAAGGTATCCTGACTGCCCGTGGTGGTATGACTTCTCACGCTGCCGTAGTTGCACGTGGCATGGGAAAATGCTGTGTTTCCGGGGCAGGAACACTCAAAATCGACTATGTTTCAAAAACAATTGAAGTCGATAGCCTTACCCTGAAGGAAGGTGATTTTATCTCTCTGAATGGCTCAACAGGGGATCTTTATTTAGGTAAAGTCGCAACTAAGGAGGCTGAATTAGATGCTGATTTTGCATCCATTATGGAATTGTCGGACAAATACACCAAGATGTCGGTTCGCACCAATGCTGATACACCGTACGATGCGGCAATTGCACGAAAATTTGGAGCTACAGGCATCGGGTTGTGTCGTACCGAGCATATGTTCTTCGAAGGCGATAAAATCAAGGCTATGCGTGAAATGATTCTGTCTGAAGATGCAGAAGGGCGCCGTAAAGCCTTAGCAAAAATTCTTCCTTATCAGCAGGCAGACTTTGAAGGTATTTTTGAAGCCATGGAGGGCTGTCCGGTTACCGTTCGCTTACTTGATCCTCCTTTGCATGAATTTGTTCCTCACGATGAAAAAGGGCAACAACAAATGGCCGAAGCCATGAGTGTACCTGTAAAGAAAATCAAGGAACGCGTAGAATCACTGCACGAAATGAATCCGATGCTCGGTCACCGCGGTTGTCGTTTGGGGAACACCTTCCCTGAAATCACTGAAATGCAGACTCGTGCGATACTTGGCGCCGCGCTGAATCTGAAAGCCAAAGGCATCACTGCTATTCCGGAAATCATGGTTCCGCTGGTAGGTATCAGCCATGAGTTCATCGCCCAGGAAAAAGTAATCCGTGAAACAGCTGCTAAATTATTTGAAGAAAAAGGCGATAAAGTTGAATTCAAGATTGGTACCATGATTGAAATTCCACGTGCTGCTTTGACTGCTGAAAAGATTGCTGCAAGAGCCGAATTCTTCTCATTCGGAACCAATGACTTGACTCAGATGACGTTCGGCTACTCACGTGACGACATTGCTACTTTCCTTCCAATCTATTTAGATATGAAGATATTGAAAGTAGATCCGTTCCAGGTACTCGACCGCAATGGTGTTGGTCAGTTAGTAAAAATGGCCACAGAAAAAGGTCGTTCTGTTCGTTCAGATCTGAAGGTAGGTATTTGCGGTGAGCATGGCGGAGAACCATCATCCGTGGAGTTCTGCCACATGGTCGGACTGAATTATGTAAGTTGTTCTCCGTTCCGTGTTCCGATTGCCAGACTGTCAGCTGCACAAGCTGCCATCAAACACGGATAATCAACAATACATCATTTGAACTGAACAGGAGCAATCCTGTAATATAAAGGCAAAGCCAACTATTCCGAAAGAATTTAGTTGGCTTTGTTGTGTTCAACACGGTTCGGATTCATCTCATCAAATCGTTCTCATATAATCTGAAGATGTTCCATCGGTTTACCGGCCAGGAATTTCCGGCCGACAGGTTTAAAGCCCAATCTTAAATACAACTTTTTGGCATTCAGGTTCTCCTCATCAACTAACAAACCCAAGATATCTTTTTGCCTGATTACGTATTCCTCAATGAGAAACTGCAGCAAACCGGATCCAATGCCTTTTCCCTGCATGTTGGGGTGTACCCCGAGCGTATCAATATAGTATTCACCTGGTTGAGTTTCGTCTTCGGGATTGAAATCTTTGTTATAATGTTCTCGCACATACCGTATAACTGGTTCACGCAACTCCCACAACCTGGATCCATCGTACAAATCAACTGCCGCTATGATTTTGCCTTCTTCTTCAGCAATCCAGCAGTTTTGATATGAATACTGGTTGTTCTCTCTCCGGACAAAATAAAGCATAAACTCCAACGCTTGTTGATAATTATTCCTACTAAGGAATTTATAAACAATGTCTTCCATTGCCAGCAACAGATAAGTCGCGATGGCATTTGAATCGTTGATTGTAGCTTTTCTGATCTGCATGTTTGATTTTCTATTATTTGTTTATTCGACCATGTAGATATTGGCTCTTATTTTCAGCCATTGATTTTGCCACCTCTTATCCACGACTCTGCAAAAGAAAAATTTACCGGCATCCATCAAACGTGAACAAACCAAATTCATTTCGGCAGGGACATAACCTACCTTTACCTGATCACAGTAAATGGCAATGGCAAATTCATCATATTCGTTTCTTGGCTCCCGCTTCATAATTAGTACTTTTTCAGGAACAATCAAGGCTTCCGCTTCCTCAATTTTTTTGCAAAAAGAGGTACCGGCGATAACAACTTCAAGCAGAAAAATTTCCTGCGAGAAAGGTTTTGGTAAATTGCTTTCTTTACTCAACAACGCGAGTAATCCAGGTGTAACAGGGATGATTGATTTATTCATCGAGCATTAATTTTAAGAGTTGCATACACTTATCTATATCTTCGACAACTTCCCTGATCTGACTTTTCAACTCCGCTTGTTTTTGTTCTATTTGCTTGTCATCATTGATCAGGCTTTCAATGTTAAATGGAAAAGTCTCTTTTAACTTTTCAATTTTTTCTTTCAATGCAGCAATGTTCTTTTTTAGAAAACTGACTTGTTGCTCTTTTTCATTCACTGATAATGCTGTGGGTACAGTAACATCGCGGTTATCAAGATACAACAATATACTTTGTAATTCGAATAAATTTTGCAAATCATAGGCAGCTTTCACTTTTATAAACAAATCTTTTTCTAACTCACTTTGATGTGGATTGAGGTCTGGATGCAATTTTTTGCACAACAAACGAAAAATTTCTTTTAATTTCTGAGTATCTTCTTCAGAAAGCAAACTAGAAAGCACTTCTTTCGATTTTTCCAGCATTTGCGACTGAAATTGAATTTGTTTATAATACTCTTCCAGTTCATCATTCAGAATTTTTTCGATGGTTTGTAAATCGGGATATTCACTTCTGTTGTAAGCAGCCTGAATGAGCTTAATTTTCTTACTAAGCCTGGATAACTCCGTCTTTTTTTGCAACAATTCAAGTTGTAGATGTCCCAACTTTGCCAAATAAAGCGATGTAAGTATAACTGAATCGTTTTCAATCAGTTGCTTGTGTGTTGTATATAAGTCGAGAAATTCGAGATTCAACACTTCCAGTTCACGCGAAAGGGATTCGTTTTCAGGGATTATAGCAAGTTGATTGAAAGTGTTCATTGGTGTTGTTTTTTATATTACAACCCCAAAGATAACAACTAAATTTCAATTTTAATCAACCAGAATACAAATTAAGTTGATGTGTTTTATTGTAAATTTCTCCAACAAATCACAAAGAGAGGAAAATTGATATTTGAATTTCCCTATTGATTTAACATCAACATCATTAACATTCCAAAACCCTATTTTTGTAATCCCGACATTGCAAAATACAAAAAAATATCGTACATTTGCCGCAAAATAATTCCATGAAGTCGTTTTATAATACACACCTCGATTTAGTGGCTAATGTGCATGCACCGGTCAGACGTCTGTTAATGGACGAAATCGATTGGTCGCATCGTCTTATCGGAATTAAGGGTAGTCGTGGCGTGGGGAAAACCACTTTCCTGCTACAATATGCCAAAGAGCGCTTTGGTAAGGGAAAAAAATGCTTGTACATCAATTTCAACAACCTGTATTTCACGGAGCACAGTTTAGTGGAGTTTGCCGGGATGTTCTACGAACAAGGAGGCAGAACACTCTTGATTGACCAGACTTTCAAGTACGAAAACTGGTCACAGGAACTCCGGATTTGTTATGATACTTACCCGGAATTGCAGATCATCTTTTCCGGTTCTTCAGTAATGCGGTTGATCGAGGACAACAAGGACATTCAGGATGTTGTAGCCTTATATAACCTCCGCGGGTTTTCATTCCGGGAATACATCAATTTCAAAACCGGATTAAATTTACCGCCCTTTTCTTTAGAGGAAGTTCTGAAAGATCAGGCAAAGATTACAAAAGTAATCAGGGAAAAAGTCAACCCGATGATCTTCTTTCAGGATTACCTGAACTTTGGATATTATCCTTTCTTCCTGGAAAACAGAAATTATTCCGAGAATCTGCTGAAAACGATGAACATGATGATGGAGGTTGATATTCTGCTGATCAAGCAAATCGATTTAAAGTACCTGTCAAAAATCAGAAGGTTATTGTACCTGATCATGAAAAATGCACCGGGACCGGCCAACATCAGTCAGCTGGCTGTTGAAATAAACACCTCCCGTGCCACCATTATGAATTATATCAAGTATTTGAAAGATGCACGTTTACTCAATACCTTGTATGCTGATGGCGAAGATTATCCAAAAAAACCAAAGCAGCTTTACGTTCACAACACCAACCTGATGCACGCTGTTTTTCCGGATACTATTGATTATGATGCGGAAAGAAAAACTTTCCTGTACAATGCACTACATGCCAAGAACAAAGTCAATACAGGCAAATACCACAGTGATTTTTGTGTGGACAAGAAAATCAACTTCAAGTACGATACTAAATCGGCTAACAGGCATAGTTCTAAAATATACTTTGCTGTTGATGCAACGGAAGTAACCCATAAAAACGAAATACCGCTTTGGTTGCTTGGCTTTTTATACTAAAGGAATAAACAAACTAACATAAATTATTTTAACAAGATGGCTAAACAAAAAAAATTCTTAACCTGTGACGGGAATCAGGCTGCTGCACACATCGCATATATGTTCAGCGAAGTAGCTGCGATTTATCCTATCACACCTTCGTCAACTATGGCAGAGTATGTTGACGAATGGGCTGCCAAAGGCCGAAAAAATATTTTCGGCGAAACGGTGCAAGTGCAGGAAATGCAATCCGAAGGGGGTGCTGCTGCTGCCATGCACGGCGCCTTGCAGGCAGGAGCACTGACTTCTACTTTCACCGCTTCTCAGGGACTGTTGCTAATGATTCCGAATATGTATAAAGTAGCCGGCGAATTACTCCCCGGCGTTTATCATGTGTCGGCTCGCGCCTTAGCTTCTCATGCGCTCTCAATCTTTGGTGATCACCAGGATGTGATGGCCGTTCGTCAGGCTGGTTGCGCCATGTTTGCAACAGGTTCTGTACAGGAAGTAATGGACATGGCTGCTGTTGCGCACTTAGCTTCTATCAAATCACGCATTCCTTTTGTCCATTTCTTTGACGGTTTCCGTACTTCACACGAAATTCAGAAAATCGAAGAAATCGACCAGGAAGATGTAGCAAAACTGATTGATCAGGATGCACTGGCGGCTTTCCGCAAACGTGCTCTGAATTCTGAAAGTCCTGTTGTACGCGGTACTGCTCAAAACCCAGACATCTACTTCCAGGCACGCGAGGCTTGTAACCCGTTCTACGAAGCTGTTCCTACTGTTGTTGAACACTATCTGGATGAACTGGCTAAAATTACCGGTCGCAAATATGGTTTGTTTGATTACTACGGTGATCCCGAGGCCGATCGCGTAGTGGTTGCCATGGGTTCTGCTACCGAAGCTATCCGTGAAGGTATCGACTACCTGAGAACCAACGGTGAAAAAGTTGGTTTGATTTCAGTTCACCTGTATCGTCCTTTCTCGGCTAAACATTTCTTGTCGATATTGCCGAAAACAGTAAAACGCATTTGCGTACTCGACCGCACAAAAGAACCGGGAGCTGGTGGTGAGCCTTTGTATTTAGACGTGAAAGATGTATTGTACAGAGCAGAAAATCAACCAATTGTTGTAGGTGGTCGCTACGGTTTGTCATCGAAAGACTTTACCCCTGCTCAGGTACTGGCGGTATATGAAAACTTAGCATTACCAACACCAAAAAATCAGTTCACCGTAGGTATTGTGGATGATGTAACATTCACTTCTCTTATCATGAAAGATGAAATTCCAATGGGTGGCGAAGGTATCTACGAGGCAAAATTTTATGGCCTGGGTGCTGATGGTACAGTGGGTGCAAACAAAAACTCCATCAAAATCATAGGTGATAATACAGATAAATACTGCCAGGCTTATTTTGCCTACGACTCCAAGAAATCAGGAGGTTTCACCTGCTCGCATCTGCGTTTCGGTAACTCTCCTATCCGTTCGACATATTTAGTGACTACGCCCGACTTTGTGGCATGTCACGTGCAGGCTTACCTGCGTCTGTATGACGTAACCAAAGGCTTGAAAAAGAACGGTACATTCCTGCTGAATACCGTATGGACTCCGGAAGAAGTGAAAAACAACCTTCCAACGAATGTAAAACGGTACTTAGCAAAAAACAACATCAAACTCTTTATCATCAATGCGACCAATATTGCTCAGGAAATCGGTCTTGGTCATCGTACCAACACCATCCTGCAGTCGGCTTTCTTCAAAATCACCAATGTGATTCCTTATGAACTGGCGGTGAAAGAAATGAAGAATGCCATTGTGAAATCATATGGTAAAAAAGGAGAAAAGGTTATTAATATGAACTACGCTGCCGTTGATCGCGGAGGTGAATATGTTCAGGTTGATATTCCTGCTGACTGGGCTAACCTGGCGAATGAAAACGATATTATTGACAACAACATTCCGGATTTCATCAAAAACATTGTGGTACCAATGAATGCTCAGGCCGGAGATGATCTCCCTGTTTCCTCTTTCAAGGGACGTGAAGACGGCACCTGGATACAAGGAACTGCAAAATTTGAAAAACGTGGTGTTGCCACGACAGTTCCGGTATGGGAAATGGAAAACTGTATTCAATGTAACCAATGTGCCTATGTTTGTCCTCATGCTGCCATCCGTCCATTTGTATTGGACGAAGCTGAACAGGCCAACGCTCCTTTTGCCAGTCTGAAAGCCAACGGAAAAGCTTTTGCCGGTATGACCTACCGTATCCAGGTAGATGTACTCGACTGTCTGGGTTGCGACAACTGCGCGGAAGTTTGTCCGGGTAACAAAAACGGCAAAGCACTGAAAATGGTGCCCATCGAGACACAATACGAAGAACAAAACAACTGGGATTACTGTGTAGATAAAGTAAAAACCAAACAGCATTTGGTGGATGTAAAAGCTAACGTGAAGAACTCACAATTAGCAACACCGTTATTTGAGTTCTCGGGTGCTTGTGCCGGTTGTGGTGAAACTCCGTATGTGAAATTGGTTTCTCAGCTGTTCGGCGACCGTCAGATCGTGGCCAATGCTACCGGATGTTCTTCTATTTACTCAGCATCAGCTCCTTCCATTCCTTATTCCACCAACGACGAAGGTCGCGGACCGGCATGGGCAAATTCTCTGTTCGAGGACAACGCCGAATTTGGTCTGGGTATGCTATTAGCGAACGAGAAAATGCGTGATCGTATTGAACGTCTGATGACAAGCGCTATCAATGAAAACTGCTGTTCAGATGAATTGAAAGCATTGTTTGCCGAATGGATTGAAAATAAAAATGATGGTGACAAAACCCTGGAAATTGCAGCTAAAATCAAACCGCTTTTGAAAGGATGTAATTGTGGATACTGCAAGGAAATCAATGCTCTGTCAAAGTACCTGGTAAAACAGTCACAATGGATTATCGGTGGTGATGGTTGGGCTTATGACATCGGGTTTGGTGGCTTAGACCACGTGATTGCTTCTGGCAAAAACGTGAACATTTTGGTACTTGACACCGAAGTATATTCTAACACCGGCGGACAGGCATCCAAATCAACCCCAGTCGGCGCCGTTGCCAAATTTGCGGCATCCGGTAAACGCATCCGCAAAAAAGATCTGGGAATGATTGCAGCTACTTATGGTTATGTATATGTTGCTCAAATCTCACTTGGTGCCAACCAAGCACAGGCACTGAAAGCCATCCGGGAAGCAGAAGCATACGACGGACCATCCATCATCATTGCTTATTCTCCTTGTATTAGTCATGGTTTGGTATCTGGTATGGGTAGCTCTAACGGAGAACAACAAACTATGGCTGTAAAATCAGGTTACTGGCACTTGTACCGTTACAATCCGGATCTGGAAAAAGAAGGGAAAAACCCGATGCAGTTAGATTCAAAAGAACCGCAATGGGAGTTATTCCAGGATCATCTAAGAAGTGAAATACGTTACACTTCTCTGCTGAAACAGTTCCCGGAACAAGCCAAAGAATTATTCCTCGCAGCTGAAGAAAATGCCAAATGGCGCTATGCGTGGTACAAACGCATGAGCGAACAGCATTTTGCGGCACAGGTAGAGGCATAAATAACTCTATATATTAGAAAAGCTCCGTCCTCATTAGAAGACGGAGCTTTTTTTGTGTATAACTTACCTCATGACGTTATATATTGGGCTTTCAGCCTGTTCTGACCTGTCGATGATCTTTTATATCCCGGGGCGATGCCCTGGGTTAATGATATACCGGGCTTT
>JAQVNN010000127.1 GCA_028703105.1 Paludibacter sp.
CCGGAACAGAAATTCCGTTTGTAAGTGCGGCTGCACATACACGACGCCAGCCAGGTTGGGCTTTTTCAACAATATCTTTGAAATAGGGATCGAGCAATAAGTTTTCAAGCGTTGGGTTTTTATCAAATGCTTTTTTAATATCACCTAAAAATACCGAGCGAATAATACAACCTCCCCGCCACATCAACGCAATACCACCGTAGTTTAGGTTCCATCCATACTCCTTCGCAGCTTCCATCATCAGGTTATAACCCTGTGCATAAGAGATAATTTTCGCTCCGAACAAGGCATCTTTCAGATCGGCAATCATTTGGGCTTTGTCACCGGTAAAGTTGACTTTAGTACCGCTGATTACTTTCGACGCTTTCACACGAATATCCTTTTGTGCTGACAAGCAACGTGCAAATACCGATTCTCCGATGAGTGTCAAAGGGATACCCAAATCAAGGGCAGTTACCCCGGTCCATTTACCGGTACCTTTTTGTCCGGCAGTGTCTAAGATTTTTTCTACCAATGGCTCACCGTCTTCATCTTTTACTGCTAAGATATCACGGGTAATCTCAATCAGGTAGGAATCCAGATCACCTTTATTCCATTCTTTGAACACCTCGTGCATTTCATCAGCACTCATGCCCAACAGGTCTTTCATCACCTGGTATGCTTCGTTGATAATCTGCATGTCGCCATATTCGATGCCATTGTGTACCATTTTCACAAAGTGACCTGCACCACCTTCACCTACCCAATCACAACAGGGAACGTTACCTTCTACTTTGGCAGAAATCGCCTGGAAAATATCTTTCACAGCCGGCCATGCAGCAGGCGAACCACCCGGCATGATAGACGGACCTAACAAAGCACCTTCCTCGCCACCAGAAACTCCAGTACCAATATAAAGCAATCCTTTGCTTTCAACATAGTTTGTGCGACGAATGGTATCCGGGAAATGGGTATTACCGCCGTCGATGATGATATCACCTTCTTCCAGGTGCGGAAGCAATTGCTCGATGAAATCATCTACCGCTTTACCGGCTTTCACCAACATCATCACTTTACGTGGTTTTTCCAACGAATCACATAAATCCTGAATCGAATGAGCGCCAATGAAGTTTTTACCGGCTCCGCGACCATTCACAAACCTATCAACTTTCTCAACAGTACGGTTGAAAACGGCTACCGTGAAGCCCTTACTTTCCATGTTCAACACCAGGTTTTCACCCATTACGGCTAACCCGATTAATCCAATGTCTGCTTTTTGTTTCATAATGTATAATTATTTGTTATTTGTTTTATTTGAATACCAAACCTGTCAGGTTTAATGAACTTTCACTTTTCTATCAGATTAAATCCCAGTTTTTTCAATTTTTCATTCGTTTCTTTATTAACATTTTTAGCCTCAATCGTATAAGCAGGGAATTCTCTTCTTGTCGGATAATCTCCTCTTTGTTTCTCGAAATCAGCCGGTTTATTCCGAAATAATGCGTCATCATTTCTGATATCATAGGTATGCAGGATGGCTTTAGCAAAAATTTGCTGTTCACTTAATCCCGAACCATTTATTTGAATCACAGGTTGAGCAGGCATTTCAATTCCTTCGGGTCGCCAGTTTTCAAGTCCAAGTTTAAAAAAATCACTGATAACTTGCACGCTCATTAAGGTACCCGTTGCCTTGCCATCTTTGGAATAACCGGCAATGTGCGGGGTAGCCAAGCAAGTCATTTCAAGAAGTTCAAGATCGATATCCGGTTCATTTTCCCAACAATCGCACACGAAATCCGCTATCTCCCCCTTGATTAACGCAAGCTTAACTGATTCAGTGCGAACCACTTCCCCCCTACATGAGTTAATCAGTATCGGGTTCTTTTTCAGTGAATTAAAAAACACATCATCAGCCAGGTGATAGGTTGCATCTTCTCCCTTTATATTCAACGGTACATGCAGTGTAATGATATCAGCTTCATTTTTAATGCGCTCCAGGCTAACAAAATTAGCTGAACCTTCAACCCTTTCGCGGGGCGGGTCATTCAACAACACCTTCATTCCCAACAACTCACACACACGAGCGACTTTACTCCCTACATTACCAACTCCCACCACACCAATTGTAAGCTCGTTTAAGCTGAGATTTCTTTTTTCTGCCAATACCATCAACAGAGATGCGATGTACTGCTCCACTGATTTGGAATTACAGCCCGGGGCATTTGTCCATTTAATGCCAGCCTTTTCACAATAGTCTGTATCAATGTGGTCGTAACCTATTGTAGCTGTTGCGATAAACTTCACAGTCGAGCCGGCCAGCAATTTTTCGTTGCAGATGGTACGCGTACGGGTAATGATGGCATCTGCATCCTGCACGATATTAGCTGTTGTTTTGAAACCGGGCAAGTAAATTACCTCTGCTACTTTTTCAAAAGCACCGCGTATATACGGAATTTTATCGTCGATGATGATTTTCATTTTTTTACCACATTAGTCACATGAGCAAATATAAGTTTATTTTTTATCATTGTTGTCCGGTAAAACCGGAATTAATTTTTATTGTAACGTAAACAGGGCACTTGCTGTCCGTTTTTCTTTAATTTTCAAAAGTAAGCCCCCTGTAAAGGGAAAAGTGACTGCTGTGGATTAGACTGCCTGTATTTCTCGCGTTCCTTTTCTTCAGCAATTTTCTTTCTCCATGCTTTTTCCGGATCTTCAAAGAATGCATATACATTGATATAACTCATCAGTTGATATCGTACGATAGACATCATGTTTGAAAACGCCCATTTTTTCTTTATTTTACTTCGTAATATGGTTAGCAACAGATTGGCTATCATAGCCGACCATATTTGTATGATAATCGCATTTTCATTGTCACCAAAAAAGTATTTCAACGGGAAGTTCTGCTTTAATTGTTTAAACAGAAGTTCTATTTGCCATCTTTTCTTGTAAATGAGCGCTATCTCATCAGCGGACAACTCAAAATTATTGGTGATAAATTCAAAAACACGTTTGTTTTCTTCATCCCAAAATGCGATTCTTCTGGCTCTGTGTCTCTGTTGCTTGTTTTGACCATATAACAACTCAATCTCCTCGTCTTTTAATACACCTGCATGCACATTATCGGGAATATCGTACTCTTCTTTGGCCTGATAAAGTGCATTATCCTTCAAACGGGTTACATACCATATCTTTCGGGATGTGAACACTTCATATTGCGCATAATCAACATAACCCTTATCAAAGCAGATGAACGAATGCTTCGGTAAATCAACATCCTTCAACAATACATGGTCATGCCGGGCTGATTCGGTATAACGGACAAAACAGGGCATGCTATCCTGTGAATTAATGATTGTATGTGCTTTAATGCCACCCTTTTTCTTCCCGTTCTCAGGATTCCTGCCAACACCCTTAAGAATATCTTTGAACAGGGTAATGGTGGTTGAATCCATTATATACAAACGCCGCATATCCTTCTTGCTCATCTGGCTGTCCGATAAAACATGCTTATGTGCATCGTATGTTTGATAATATATTTGTTCAAACAACTGATGGGGCCGGCGAACGTTGGCGTCGGAAAAAGTGGAGCGACGCACAACATAATCCAAACCTAAATGCTGAAGCTTTCCCGCATTGGACAACAAACCCAACACTGTGTCGCGTATGGAATGATATCCCTCGAAAACGGCAAACAACATCACAACTACGTGCGTATAACTATCAAATCGCTTTACATATCTGTCTGCCTTCAACGCCTTGCAGGCTTTCCTTATTTTTCCTTTATCCAAAAAACTTAATAACTGTCCGAATATCGGCTGTCCGATAAAATTTGTATCTTTGCCCACGATGTTTAATTTTTGGTTCGCAAAACAAAATTAAAACATCGGAGGGGATTTCTTAAGAGGTTCCCTCTTTTTTTAGCTATTTCTTTTTATCTTTACCGGACACTAATGATTTAAAAATTATATTTAACTTGTGCGGAATGACTGCACAGATAAAGTTTTACTTTGCATCAGTTCTTTGAAATACTTGCCTAAAGATATTGACTCGTGGGTGCTGGGAGTAGTTGGGTAACCAATGAAACAAAGATTGACATCTTTTCCCGACCTCTGGTCGGGATGAATGTCCCTGACGAATTGATAACGGCTATTGCTTGTAATAGAGATTTATTATAAGATATGAAGTTGTTATTGATGAATTTTTCAGTGATGATAGGAATTGAATTCAATTGAAATGTTGAATTTTACATACATAAAGAGTATCAGGCAGGTATTTTCAAAGTTCTTAATGCAAAAATATTATGAAGATAGAACAGCAACATATCGACCAAATACGCCAAAAATTTGCTTCAATGCAGAATAAGGAAGAACTTGTTTCACTCCTAAGTGAGGCTAAGAATATTCTGTACGGAAAAGAATGTAAGCCATTTGAATTAAAGAGCTTAACCTACTATGCAAACCCTGATTTGTGTAAAAAGCGATATGCGAAATTTTCAGTTAAGAAAAAATCGGGTGGCGAGCGCACAATTA
>JAQVNN010000128.1 GCA_028703105.1 Paludibacter sp.
GAACACGTACCCGTTTTTCACGAAAAATTCGTACCGTTTGGTATCAATGTCAATCATGTAATTTCCATCAACGGTTCCACCCATGCGGTTTTCTGATAAAGCACGCACAAAAGCCTGCGACACAAACTTAGGACTCCGATAATACCAGCGATTGATGAAATTCAGCTGTTTAATCATCGGCATATCCATATAGCCATCGCCATTGTCATCCAGCGATATAAACTCATCGGAAGCATGCATCAGCACGCCCGTCGAAAGCTCCGGAGTCAGCTTAATGCCGGTATTCACATTGGCTTCCACCCTACCCGCGTCGCTGGCGAACAAATTAGCCGCCACAATCTCACTGGTCTGGGGTTTTTTATACTCAACATTGATTTGTCCCGTTACCGCCTCATAGCCATTGATGACTGAGCCGGTTCCTTTCGACACCTGAATGCCTTCCATCCAGGGACCTGGAATAAATCCGAGTCCATACACCGATGAAATACCTCTCAGGTTAGGAATATTTTCGGTAAGCATTTGCACATAAGTCCCGGGCAAACCGAGCATCTTAATTTGTTTGGCACCGGTGGCCGCATCGTTATACGAAACATCCACTGAAGGATTGGTTTCAAAGCTCTCGGAAAGATTACAACAAGCCGCTTTGCACAACTCGTCAACCGTAATTTTTTCCGTTTGCAGGACAGCAAAACGGTGCTTTACTACACCCGGACTCTTTTGTACCACCGAAACCTCCCGTAATTCTATTACTTCATTCAGTTTTACATGAAGGGGTACTGTTTGATTTTCAACAGTTATGGTATCTCCCTGAAATGCCACATTGCTAAAAACCAGTTGTTTGCTATGGTTACTTCCGGCAATTTTAAAGTTACCGTCCACATCCGAAACAGTTCCGGATTGGGTATTGAGCCAGAAGATATTAACCCCCGGAATGGGGTCTCCTTTGGTATCCGTTACTTTTCCGGTAATATCCGCGTATATGAATATTGAAAGGAAAAGCAAAGGAATAAATATAATTCTTTGCATAATGTTATAATCATTTGATTTTATGAAACATAAATAGAACAGACACCATATATGATTACATGGTGTAAAACAATTAGCTACAGCTTAATCAAATAATTAAAACAGCTTTGTTTACCAGAATTTCCCTGCCGTCAGGCAATGATAAATCAGGCGGAGGATTGACACTATAATTTGCGAGAAACTTATCGAACGGATTGTAGATTGTCCGTTCGGGAAAAGCAGTAAAAACAAAATCAAAACTGAATACGGTTTGCACCAGTCTTTCAGAAACAGAAAAATCATCAACGTGAACCCTCTTGATTTCGCAACAGTGTTCATGGACGCAGATTTCATTATCTCCTGAAACTGATAAGGCAGGGAGCTCGTGGTTATGCTTATGTTCACCCGAATCACAGCAGGATGATTCTTGCTCGTGATGTACCGAGACACACGAATGATGCACAATGTACTCTATTCCCTTGTTGGCACAATCGTTACAACAATAGTTTACAATATTATAACCCGTTCCGGTAAAAACGAACAGGATGGCAAATAATACTGAGATTAAGTATGTTACAAATCTTGACTTCATCATTTGAGTTACAAAGATAATTTTAATCCTTCTATTTTACCAGAATGTTATTGAGTTTTTCAAATATTTAAACAAAAATATGGTTTTTAGTTGTAACTTTGCATCTGTAAATGAATCTTGTTTCAGCGTTGTCATAATAGGGTTTATTTTCTCTGTTATAAACCGTTTGACAAGACGTTTAGAACACATAAATCATCACAGTATGAAAACAAAAAAGTTACTTTTCATTATTGCCGGCATCACCATTTTACTTATTATCTTGCTGGTGGTGTTTCGTTCTCCCTTTTCAACATCAATTATTACTAAAAATTTCAGTTTGTCCGATAAAGTTTATCTCTCTGAAGAGGATACTACAACAGGCTCGCTGACCATTGATCTTAACATTGACTTGCCCATTTCATATCAGGATAAAAATGTTTTAGACAATATCCAAACAATTATACGTACTGAATTGTTTGGTGATATGTTCATGTCTTTTCCGGAAGATTCTTTATTAAATTATTACGCTAATGAATTAGGAAGAGAATATATTGAAAATAATGCTGATTTTGCAAAAAAAATATCAGAAGAAAGTCGCCTGGCGTTTAACAACTCAATTATTCTGGAAGGCTTCGCCCTTCTGAATGATAAAAACATTTTTTCGTATGGAATTTCGAGGTTTGTGGACTTTGGAGGAGCACATCCAATTAAAACCCGTTTGTTTTATAACTTTGAGTTAGTTAATGGAAAAATAATTTTTGAAGACGAAATTTTTGTTGAAGGTTATAAACCTGAACTAACAGAAATTATCAAAAACAAATTACTTAATGATCTGAATAACGATAACACAACTCCCTACATTGAAAATTTTGATGATTCAGTGTATTTTATGGAAGAAATTAAACCCAATGGCAATTTCTACATCAACGATGAATCGATTTGCTTCGTGTTTAATCCGTACGAAATAGCACCCTATTATGTTGGTGAAACCGAAGTAATATTACCCTATAAACTCATTCATCACCTGATGAAACCAAACAACCCGTTGGAATATTTAGTAACTGCTGCTTTAAACAACAATTAATAAATTTATAATCGATGAAAGCTCTTACTAACACAGATTTTCAGTTTGAAGGTCAGAAAAAAGTTTATCACGGCAAAGTTCGTGATGTGTACACCGTGAAAAATAACTTGTTAGTCATGATCGCGACCGACAGAATCTCTGCATTCGACGTGGTTTTACCGAAAGGAATTCCATATAAAGGTCAGATGCTCAACCAGATTGCTGCCAAATTTTTGGATGCTACCTCTGATATTGTACCGAACTGGAAATTAGCTACCCCCGATCCGATGGTGACCGTAGGATTGCGTTGTGAGGGTTTTCCCGTTGAAATGATTGTACGTGGTTATCTCTGCGGAAGTGCCTGGCGTGCATACAAAAGTGGCGTTCGTGAGATTTGCGGTGTAAAAATTCCTGATGGGATGCGCGAAAACCAACGTTTTGAAACACCCATCATCACGCCAACCACCAAAGCGGAATACGGTCTGCATGACGAGGACATTTCAAAGGAAGAAATCCTGAAACAGGGATTGGTTACTCCCAAGGACTATGCATTGCTCGAAAAATACACCATGGAACTTTTCCTGAGAGGTTCCGAAATTGCGGCTAAAAGAGGACTTATCCTGGTCGATACCAAATACGAATTCGGTAAACGTGACGGCAAGATTTACCTGATCGACGAAATCCATACCCCCGACTCCTCCCGTTATTTCTACGCGGATGGCTATCAGGAAAGATTCGAAAAGGGAGAAGCTCAGAAACAATTATCCAAAGAATTCGTACGCGAATGGCTGATGGCCAACAATTTCCAGGGAAAATCAGGACAAACCGTACCCGAAATGACCGACGAAATTGTAACCGGCATCAGCGAAAGATACATCGAACTTTACGAGAACATTACCGGCGAAACCTTCGACAGAGCCGACATCAGCAACATCCCTGAGAGAATCAAACGGAATGTTGTGGAGTACTTGAAGACAGTTAATTAGTGGTTAGTGGAAGTCATGCCCTATTCATGAGTTAAAGACCGGAAATCTTCAGCAAGCAATTATTGTATCAGAGTACAATGATAAAAGTATGATACATAAACATACACGTGTTAAATAAGTTTGCAAGAATATACAATCAGGATTAAACAACAAAATATCCGCATAAAAAAAAATTTAAGGTATTTGGTAATCCCGAAAAATAGCCTATCTTTGCACCGCTTTAGAAATAAAGCATGCCACTGGAGAGATGGCAGAGTGGTCGATCGCGGCGGTCTTGAAAACCGTTGAACTGAGAGGTTCCGGGGGTTCGAATCCCTCTCTCTCCGCAAATTGAAAATCAAAACTACTCAAATGCCTGTAAAATCAATGATTTACAGGCATTTGTATTTTAAGTAAATCACAAAATATTCAATATCTATCAATCTGTAGGTGCTGAATTCGGTGGACTTGAAAATCAAACGTATAAACTCCACCGAATTTGAACTAAAAGTGTTTATAATCAAGATGTTCAAAGAATGAACATCTTGATAGGGAATCAAAAAGTAAGTATTTTTGAAAACTCTTTAAAGGTTACCACAAATGAACACAAAACTCTCCATTCTCTTTTTCGTAAAGAGAACAAAAACAAACACCGATGGACTTTTGCCTATCTTCATTCGCATTACTATAAATGGCAAGCGAATCGAATTCAGTACAAAACGCATCACCACATCAGAAAAATGGTCGGTCGAAGGCAATCGTATGAAAGGCACCAGTGCTGAAGCCAAAGCCACAAATTCCTATCTAGATGCACTTAAAGCCAAAGTTTACAATTACCAGCAAGAGCTGATCCGGGAAGACGAGCTTGTTAACGCAGAAAATATGCGAAACAAAATTA
>JAQVNN010000129.1 GCA_028703105.1 Paludibacter sp.
TCTTCTGAACGTGGCCGATTCACAAAAGCAATGGCAGTTACACTGAAATCCCGTGCACAACTTTATGCCGCTAGCCCATTATATAATCCTTCAAACAATATAGATCATTGGAGAAAAGCTTTGGAATATTCAGAAGATGCTGTAAAGCTACTGACTACAAACGGATACGAACTCTATTATTCCCAAGCCCTAGGAGAAGCGTCATATGAAAAATACTTCTTGCTAATGATGGATGCATCCCTTGATCCCACAGATAAAGAGACCATTATGGAAAATAGTTCAAATCTTGCAATGTTTAATGGACACCCTTCTTTCCTGAACGGCTTTCCTTCCCGTGATGATAATGGTCAAGCTGGAGCTTGTCCTACCCAGGAATTGGTCGATGCTTTTGATATGCAGAGTACTGGTTTACCTGTGATTAATCCCGCAAATAGATATCAGGATGACGATCATCTTCAACCAAATTATGTGACAGGATCAGGATATGACCCTACAAATCCTTATGTAGGAAGGGATCCCCGATTCTATGCTTCTATTTTATATAACGGGGCTTATGTTCCTGGACCTGGACTCACTGTTAACAGTTATGAAGGAGGACCTGATGCTATCAGATATGATAATAGATATTCGCTTACTGGTTACTATCAAAGAAAATATATTGACGAATCAGTTCCAACAAACATAGCATCTGGTGGATATTGGAAAAAAATGAGATTGGCTGAGCTTTATCTGAACTGGGCTGAAGCAGAGAATGAAGTTAATGGGCCGACACAAAAGGTATATCAAATCCTTAAGGTCATCCGCGACCGGGCTCATATGCCCAATATAAAAAGCGGAATTAGTGATAAGGCAGAAATGCGAGCATATATTCAAAAGGAAAGGATGACTGAATTATGTTTGGAAGGATTCCGGTTTTGGGATGTACGTCGCTGGAAAATTCTAGATCAAACGGATAAAGTGAGCACCGGAATATTTTGTACGAGAAACCCTACTAACAACACTTTTAATTATGAAAGATTTGTCGTTGGTTATCGTTATTCCTGGCAAGACAAATTCCTAATATTTCCAATTCCTGAAAGTGAAATTTCCATGTTAGGTAAAGAATGGCAAAATCCAGGTTGGTAATGACAAAAGAGTTATATATGGTAGTCTGGATTGCCATATGTAACTCTTTTTCAATAGGTAAAACGAATATTATACCGTTGATAAACATCGCACCACATCGCGAGTAATATGCATATAGTAGGTAAATATTTAAACCAGTTAAGTATGAGAACAATACTAAATATTCTTTTCCTTTTCTTTCTCTTTGTCGAATGTTCAAAGAGTGTTGATCCAATTGGTAACGGGGAAAAACCTCCAATAGTAGAAGAAGAAGATCCTGTATTAATACTCTCGAATAGTGGATGGGATATTTTCAAGGCAACTATGGTAGGACATTATCGCTATGGTCCGTCAATTATCATCAATGATGACGAATCCATTGATGTCTGGTTCGCAGCATTGGGTCAAGAATTTGGAGAGAATATTTCGTTAACAACGGGAGAGGGGGAACAAACGTTCGTTCACATAGACAATACGGTTACTGTTGGTCAAAAATTTACAGCAGATGTTCCCTTTTGGAGCATCAATGTTTCTTGTACAAACCAAGGAGGGATGCCTAGTGGACTAACATTGTGCCTATACCGATGGGATACAGACTATTTGACGACAATCAAATCACCCCAAGTTGCACAATTTACATGGTTTGATTATGCAGACAATGATTTTCTAGACTTGACAAGAAGTTCCGGTAAATTTCCTGCTGGAACATATCTGTGGATCATTAAAGACGGAACTACTGAATATACGGGTGTGTGGGCTTATACTGGCAATACAGAGGGGGTAACGAATTATTATAATGGAACGATTTCTTCAAAAAGTTACAAAGCCAGATATACCCTGGAAAAAACGAATAGAACGATTTACTGGGATCAGATTTCCCACCAGCATTCCACAAACGGAGGAAAACAATGGAGCAAAGAAGAAATGGTTCTACAACCGACAGAATTTTCAAGAGACGCCATCTCAACCTGTGATCCGGGTGTCGGTAAATGGGGAGGATATTATTATCTCGGCTATACTTCCGTCGATGATGAGAGTGGTACGGAAAATGATGTCTATGTCTGCCGTTCAAAAAAAAGTAGTGGCCCATGGGAGAAATGGAACGGAAGTGGATGGGGAGGGGACCCACAGCCGGTCATTGAATACACTCCGGGGACTGGGACCTCTTCGGCCGTTTTCGGAGCAGGAGAACCATGTTTTGTGGTTGTGAATGATGTCATCTTTTTTTATTATACATGGAATGGAACGGGAACTGAAGCCACGACAACTAGGGTTTCCACAGGAGATGCAACTGATGTGAACTGGCCTGGGAATCTGACTCACCATGGTACCGCCATAAATAAAAGCAACATCCAACATTCAGATCACTGCGACGTGAAATATGACGAAATTTCAAAGAAATTTCTGGCGATACATATAGCATCACGCATGGAGGAAAATGGATACTTAGTTTTATGGGAATCAGACGATGGGATTACCTTTAGTAAAGTTGGTGAACTACGTAGTAAACTGATGCCTTATCTTCATAATTGCGGATGGAGCGGAGACGAGAAGGGACATATCAGAGAAGGTGTTCAGCAATATCTGTCATATGCCTACGGGTTAACATGGATATGGGGACAATGGAGCACCCGTTGGGTTCCTATAGAATTAAATAGATCACTACTTAGGACTAATAAATAAGGCAAAAAATATCGGTCAGCCACTGTTCAAACAAAATGTAAAAATGTTGTCGAAATAGCGCTGTTGCGTTTAGAATTTAGAAAAATATTATTCAAATAAATTTAGTTGCTCATTGACATTTTGATTGAATTGGCATTGTTCGAGAAGTAAATCACGAATTGGCGTTTTATCGAAAGCGGAAATACCCAGTACCTGCATTATCTCGTAAATGGAGAGTTTACTTTCAAGTGAAACCTTTACATACGCGATAATCAGGTAGGTGAAAATTGCAATCCAGATATGTATTCTTACAGCATTTGGAGAGTAGTCCCACAGCTTTTTTATCACGAGATTTTGCTTTATCCATTTGAAGAAAACTTCAATCTGCCAACGATTCTTATACAGGTTTACCACTTCGAGGGCTGAGACGTTGAAGTTGTTTGTCAGAAACACAATCAACTCATCATTCTGGCTATCGTAAAACTCGACCAGGCGTAATTCCTCCGGATATAACTTTTTTGACTTTGTTACTACTAGCATGATGGTCTTGTCCGCCCGTAGCCCCTTATCCTGGTCAATGTTGAAGTTTTGTTCAATGACTGCATATCTCTGAGAGGTTTTCGCTCTAGTGACAAAGAATGCTTCTGCCTGATTTATACGGAATAAAGCTTCAAAATCAACATAAGCCTTGTCCATCAGGTAGATCGCCTGGGGTTGTGGGATAATCATATCAAGGGCATTACTGTCGTGATATTTTCCGTCGGTAATCAGGACAAATTCGGGTATGCTCCCCCTTAAATTCAGTAACGTATGCATCTTTACCGCTCCTCTGGAATATTTCCCTTGAGCCCAAGTGCACAGGTTGATACTGACCGAAATAGTGGTTGAATCCAGAGCGAAAACTTCATTATCGATATCAACCTTGGGAATGTCACATTCGCAGTAAAGCGGGCGGACGAGCAAGATGAGATAATTGGCAAATTCTGCAAAAATTCGCCAATCACGCTTCTCGTTGGCTCGGGATAAAGTTGAAACTGCCACGTTTTGCTTTATGCCTAAATGAAGCAGTTTCTTCTTATGTGTTTTCAAACACAGGCAAATGCCTTGTAGTGAATTCAGGGAAGTCAGTTGTCCGAAAAACAGCTGTATGAACTGATTCCAACAGTTCAAGTGCCGCACGCGATAATTACCGGAGTAGAGTTTTACGCATCTGTCAAATTCATAGCGGTTGACAAACTCTAAAAGCTGGGAAAAAACATATTTACCAGAGTTCATAATTTTGCTTTTTACAGCAAAACTACGTCAATTCAAATCAAAAAATCAAAGAACGATTATATATAATTACATGTCAATATATTACAAGCATATTTAAAATATTAACGTAACAGTACTATTGTCGAAAGATGAATTTAATTTTTTGGTGTCGATGTACGAGAGCGATTGTTATTATAAAACATTTTTTTTGGGAACAGCTTATCGTGATGCTCTTAGCTATCTATTCTCGTTGCGATTCCATAGGGGAAGACTGTGTCGAGATGCGGGCATTGGATCAATTATCAATAAAATAAATATAAATTATCATGAGGCATTGTTTATTATTCACATTCATTGGATTATTTGTTTGTACCGTTATTTCAAACGCACAGGAAGTGCGATATTCGGTGCCGGAAGAATCGTGGGAAGAAAGTTTTGGGAACCA
>JAQVNN010000130.1 GCA_028703105.1 Paludibacter sp.
AATCCCAGCGTGGAATCTTACACACGATGTAGTCGAGTGCAGGTTCAAAAAATGCAGAAGTATCTTTTGTAACCGAGTTTTTCAATTCGGGTAGTCCGTAACCCAATCCGAGTTTGGCTGCCACAAAAGCCAACGGATAACCGGTGGCTTTCGAAGCCAATGCCGATGAGCGACTCAGACGGGCGTTTACCTCAATTACACGGTAATCTTCGGAATATGGATCCAGCGCGTACTGCACATTACATTCACCCACGATACCGATATGGCGGATAATGCGAATTGCCAGTTCACGTAATTTATGATATTCGTTGTTTGAAAGCGTTTGCGATGGTGCAATCACGATACTCTCACCGGTATGGATGCCCAGCGGGTCGAAGTTTTCCATGTTACAAACCGTGATGCAGTTATCGTAACGGTCACGCACGACTTCATATTCAATTTCTTTCCATCCTTTCAGTGATTTTTCCACCAATACCTGCGGAGAATAAGCAAAAGCTTTGTCTGTGATGACTTTCAACTCTTCGTCGTTGTCGCAAAAGCCCGAACCCAAGCCTCCCAAAGCATAAGCTGCTCTCACAATGACCGGATATCCGAGTTCATTGGCCGCTCTTTTAGCATCAGCAAAATTTGTTACCGCTTCGGATTTAATGTATTTAACATCGATTTCAGCCAGTTTGCTGTTGAAAATTTCTCTATCTTCGGTGTCGATGATAGACTGAACCGGTGTTCCAAGAACTTTAATGTTGTATTTTTCGAAGATACCAGCTTTGTAGAGCGCAACCCCGCAGTTCAGTGCGGTTTGTCCGCCAAACGATAAAAATACGCCATCCGGTCTTTCTTTTTCAATTACCCTTTCGACAAAATCAGGAGTAACTGGAAGAAAATATACTTTATCCGCAATGCCTTCTGATGTTTGTACGGTGGCGATGTTCGGGTTAATCAATACAGTTTGAATACCTTCTTCCTTGAGGGCTTTCAGCGCCTGTGAGCCCGAGTAGTCGAATTCACCGGCTTCCCCGATTTTGAGAGCGCCGGAGCCCAGCACCAACACTTTGTTGATGGTTCCTTTTTCAGCTCCTTTGTATTCCTGTTTACGAACCAATCGTGCATCCATTTCTTCCTCAATGAGCTGGGGGATGGATTTGTTGTTTTCAGCAAGCGTTTTGATGAATACATCGAAGAGAAATTCTGTGTCGGTCGAACCGGATGCTGCCTCAGGGTGGAACTGTGCCGAAAACCAGGGCTTGGTTTTGTGGCGGATTCCTTCGTTTGTCCCGTCGTTCATGTTGATGAACAGAAGTTCCCAGTCGGCATTCAGCGTATTATTATCAACCGCGAACCCATGATTCTGGGTCGTGATGAAAGCCCGTTGGGTACCGCAGAGCTGCACCGGTTGGTTGTGGGAGCGGTGACCGTATTTCAGTTTATATGTTTTTGCACCACCTGCAATCGAAAGCAGTTGGTTTCCCATGCAGATACCAAAAATCGGCTTGTCGGTTTGCATGGCAGTTCTGATATTATTTACTGTAACATCACAATAGGCAGGGTCACCCGGTCCGTTTGAAATAAATAATGCATCGTAATCAAGCTGATTAAAATCATAATCCCAGGGTACGCGTATAACCGTAGTGTCTCTTTTCAGCAAGCAGCGGATGATATTTTGTTTTACGCCGCAGTCAACCATCACCACCCTGTTCTTCCCATTTCCGTAGGTAACGACTTCCTTACAGCTCACTTTGGCAACCTGGTTTTCATCATCTGGATTGATAAAGTCGATATCCGCTTCATCCGGAAAAACCAGTTTTCCCTTCATTGTCCCTTTTTCACGTACCATTTTGGTGAGTTCGCGGGTATCAATTCCATATATTCCCGGCACTTCATTTTCAGTAAGCCATTCACTCAAACTCTTGGCAGCGTTCCAATGACTGTATTGAAAAGAAAAATCGGAAATAATCAGGCCTGTTACCTGGATTTTTTCCGATTCGTAAAATGTGGATAGTTGGTTTTGTATGACATCACCCGGAACACCGTAATTGCCGACCAACGGGAAGGTGATTGCTAAGAGCTGTCCCGCGTAGGATGGGTCGGTTAAACTCTCGGGATAGCCAACCATGGCGGTGTTGAAGACAACTTCACCGGCTACCGGTTTTTCAAAACCAAAAGATTTCCCTTTGAAAACGGTTCCATCTTCTAAAACAAGATGAAAAGGTTTGTGCATTTGCATAAATTGTTAAGCGGTTTTTTATAAGTCCCAAATTCCTGCAAAAGTACAAAAAAGATTGGGTGTGGCAATAAAATGGAGACAAAATGATAGTTAAATTTTGAATAAAAACAGTTTGTATTAAATCTTTAAGAAATAAGCTTACATTTTGTGTTGTTTGTCTCTGTTTTGATGACGTTTCTCAAAACTCCGAACTGAAATGAAACTTAATATCCTTAAAATCATTCTGCGCCATTTGCAGCACATAGTTTGAATCAGCCAGAAAAACATCGCGACCTTCTTTATCTATTGCCATGAATTGGGCTTTGCGTTTTTTGAATTTTTCGAGTTCGGTAAGATTATCGCTTTCAATCCAGCAGGCTTTGTATAGATTAATTGTTTCCCAGCGACATTGTGCACCGTATTCGTGGAGCAATCTGTACTGGATTACTTCAAACTGAAGTTGTCCGACTGTGCCGATAATCTTGCGATTGTTAAACTGATTGACGAATAATTGTGCGACTCCTTCATCCATCAATTGATTAATTCCTTTATCCAATTGCTTGGTTTTCATCGGGTCGGCATTTTCGATGTATTTGAACATTTCAGGTGAGAAGCTCGGCAGTCCTTTGAAATGCAGGTTTTCACCGGATGTCAGGGTATCGCCGATTTTAAAAGTGCCAGTATCGGGCAAACCGACGATATCGCCTGCATAAGCCTCATCAACCGTTTCTTTCTTTTGCGCCATGAAGGCTGTTGGTGCCGAAAAACGCATCAGTTTGCCATGACGGACATGTTTGTAATTCACGTTTCTTTCAAATTTTCCGGAGCAGATTTTTACAAAAGCGATACAACTCCGGTGGTTAGGGTCCATGTTAGCATGTATCTTGAAGATGAACCCAGAGAAGTTTTCTTCATAAGGATTTACTTCCCTTTCAAGGGTGTGAACCGGACGGGGAGAAGGTGCTATTTCCACAAAGCAGTCAAGCAGTTCTTTCACCCCAAAAGTGTTTAATGCCGATCCGAAAAACACAGGAGCCAAGTCACCCGAGAGGTATTTCTCAATGTCAAAAGTAGAATACACCCCTTCGATAAGTTCCATGTCCTCTCTCAGCTTTTCAGCATCTTTATCTCCAACGAGTTTGTTCAGTTCCGCACTGTTAATATCAGCCAACTGAACCGATTCACTGATGGTTTGTTTATTCGGTGTGAAAAGTTCGAGATTGTCCTTATATATATTGTACACGCCTTTGAAAGTATAACCCTGATTAATTGGCCAACTCAACGGGCGCACGTGAATACCAAGTTCTTTCTCTAATTCGTCTAATAAATCAAAAGGATCTTTTCCTTCACGGTCCATTTTGTTCACGAAAATCATCACTGGTGTTTTGCGCATACGACATACTTCCATCAACTTGCGTGTCTGTGCCTCAACTCCTTTGGCGGTATCAACAACAATGATTACAGAGTCAACAGCAGTCAGCGTACGGTAGGTGTCCTCCGCAAAGTCCTGGTGACCCGGCGTATCGAGGATGTTGATTTTATAATCCCTGTACTCGAAACCCATGACCGATGTCGCAACCGAAATTCCACGTTGCTTCTCGATTTCCATCCAGTCTGATGTCGCTGTTTTCTTGATTTTATTCGATTTAACAGCACCGGCGATGTGAATAGCGCCCCCGAAAAGTAGTAATTTTTCTGTTAATGTTGTTTTTCCCGCATCCGGGTGTGCTATGACAGCAAAAGTTCTGCGACGGTTAATTTCTGATTGTAGGCTCATTGTTGATGAGGGTATATGCAAGTTTGTCCGTAAATTTGTTCAAAAAGAGCGCAAATTTACAAAAAAACAAGCAATTGATAAAATAAACAATTGACGCAGTTTACAGATGAATCTAAAAAGTAATTATTTTATACATGCTTCTCAGCATGATAAGAAGACCTCACAAATGGTCCGCTTTCCACAAATCTGAAACCTTTTTTCAGAGCAATTTCCTTGTATTCTTTGAATTTATCGGGATGAATATAAGCTGAGACAGGTACGTGTTTACGTGAAGGTTGCATATACTGACCGATGGTAAGAATAGAACAGTTGTGAGCCAGTGCATCATCCATCAACTCCAGAATTTCTTCCTCAGTTTCACCCAATCCAAGCATGATGCCTGTTTTAGCCCTAAAGCCCCTGGAGGCAATGTGTTCAATCACTTTAAGGCTCGTATCGTATTT
>JAQVNN010000003.1:0-17356 GCA_028703105.1 Paludibacter sp.
CCTTTCGACGACGTATCTCTGGTACTGAAGGTTCAGGGAAAAATGTTTGCACTCATTCCGTTGGATAATCCCGAAACACAAATTGCATTGAAATGTGATCCGGAAAAGGCGGTTGCTTTGCGTGAGCAATTTGATTGCATCACACCCGCGTATCACTTCAATAAAAAACACTGGAACTCCGTCAGGATTGATCCCGCTATTACTACTGAAATGCTTTGCGAACTTATCCACCATTCTTATGATCTCGTGGTAGCGGGATTACCAAAAAAATTAAAAAAGGAATTAGGTGTAGAATAAGCATGTTAGTGGTTTCTTGGTAAAAACAGTAAATTGTAACTGAGCAAATAGTAAATGTTTTCATGCGCATAGTCATACAACGGGTTAGTCGGGCTTCCGTAACCATCGAGGGGAAAATCAATGGAGAAATCGGAATGGGTTTGTTGGTACTGCTTGGCATTGAAAAAGCCGACAACCAGGCTGATGCCGACTGGCTTGCTGCAAAATTAGTTAATTTACGTATCTTTGACGACTCAAACGGGGTGATGAATCGTTCGGTGTTGGATATCAATGGAGAAATCCTGGTTGTCAGTCAGTTTACCCTGCACGCTTCAACCAAGAAAGGCAACAGACCTTCATACATTAAAGCGGCCAGACCGGAACAAGCAATTCCTTTGTATGAGTACTTTTGCGTGTCATTAAAAAAAATTTCCGGGGAAACCGTTCAAACCGGCGTTTTCGGAGCTGATATGCAGGTTTCTTTATTAAACGATGGCCCGGTAACCATCATCATCGACAGTAAAAACAAAGAATAAGATGACTTTACGCAAACACATTCCAAATTTCATCACCATGCTCAACCTGTTTTCAGGAAGCATGGCTGTATATTATGCCTTCAACGGTAATTTTACGGTGTCCTTTTTTGCCATCCTGATTGCCGGTTTATTCGATTTTCTCGACGGTCTTGCCGCCCGTGCATTAAAAGCCTATTCGCCTATGGGCAAGGAACTGGATTCGCTGGCTGATGTAATCAGTTTCGGACTTGCTCCCGGCGTTATCGTTTTTTCATTATTCGAACAAAGTCAACTCTCGGAATGGCTTAAATTTGCCGGATTCATTATTCCTGTATTTTCAGCTTTACGACTAGCGAAATTCAATATCGACGAAAATCAAAGCAGTTCCTTTATTGGATTACCTACCCCTGCCAATGCCATATTTTGGGCCGGAATGGGTCATTCTTTCTCCGGATGGTTAATCGAAACTCCCTGGGTCGTGTTGATTTTAACCCTGCTTTTGAGCGGATTACTTGTCTCGAAACTTCCGATGTTTTCGCTAAAATTCAAGAATCTGCGATGGGCTGATAATAAAATACAATACATCTTCCTTGGAGGATGCATTGCATTGATAAGTATTTTTGGACTGAGCGCTTTTGCTCCGATTATCGGGTGGTATATCCTGACTTCAGCGGGTATATATCCTTTCCTAAAATAATATAAAACACAAAACTAACTTAACACTCTAGATATTAAACCACATGAGTTCACGTTAGTTCTTTTATTGCAGTAACTATGTTTTCTAATGTGACTAATGTGGTTAAAAAGAGTTATTTAAGTGAATTCCAACCTTGCGCTTTCAGGGCAACTTCTTCTCCTCCCCGACCAATCAGGTTTAATCCGAGTTCCGGTTTGGTCATGTGTCCAATGACTCCAACCCCTCCCATGGTGATGATTTTTTCGTAATCATCGATTGAAGCGGTGAAAAGCAATTCATAATCTTCTCCGCCATTTAATGCCGCCATTACTATGCTCATATTGAGCTCTTCTGCCATCACTACCGCCTGGTAATTGATGGGAATTTTATCTTCATAAATCCGGCAGCCGGTATTGCTTTGGGTGCAAATGTGAATCAATTCTGATGAAAGTCCATCGGATATATCCATCATTGCCGTCGGCACGATTCCCTTCTCAGCAAGCGCCTGAACAATGTCCTTGCGGGCTTCGGGTTTCAATTGTCGTTGCAATATATAATCCTTCCCCTCAAAATCAGGTTGTGCTACGGCATTAGCAGCGAAAACAACCTTCTCCCTTTCAAGCAATTGCAAACCCATATAAGCAGATCCTAAATCACCTGACACACAAATCAAGTCATTGGCTTTTGCACCATTACGATACACTACTTTATCTTTCTCACCTTCGCCAATACAAGTGATGCTAAGGGTCAAACCGGTCAGCGAGGCGGAAGTGTCGCCTCCAACGAGATCAACCCCGTAATGTTGACACGCCAGTTCAATTCCATCGTATATCTGCGTAAGATCTTCAACTGAAAACCGTTTTGAAACCCCGATAGAAACTGTAATTTGTTTCGGCTGACCGTTCATGGCGTAGATATCTGAAAAATTCACCACTGCTGCTTTGTAGCCGAGATGTTTCAGCGGAGTATAAACCAGGTCGAAATGAATCCCTTCCAATAACAAGTCTGTGGTAACAAGCACCTGTTTATCTTTGTATTCAAGTACAGCAGCATCATCTCCAACTCCTTTAATGGTAGAAGGATTGTTGATTTTAAACTTTTCGGTCAGGAGTTTAATCAGTCCGAATTCACCTAATGTTGCTATTTCTGTTCTTTGCATCAGCATGAAATTTTATCGATTCGTCTCTGGTGTCTCCCTCCTTCAAAATCAGTGAGAAAAAACACATCTACCATCTCACAGGCCTCTTCAACAGAGATAAAGCGGGCCGGCAATGAAAGCACATTGGCATTATTATGCAAACGGGCGAGCCGGGCGATTTCGGGAGTCCAGCACAAGGCTGCACGAATTCCGGCATGTTTATTAACTGTCATACTGATGCCATTACCACTTCCACAAATTGAAATGCCATAATCAAACTTTTGCTGCTCTACTGCCGAAGCCATAGGATGAGCATAGTCCGGATAATCAGAACTTTCCGCAGAATAAGCTCCGAAATCTTTCAGCTCTTTCACGTTTTTTGAATTGATGTAATCAATTAATTTGAATTTCAGTTCATATCCTGCATGATCGCTGCAGATAGCAATTTTTAGTTCGTTAAAGGGTTTCATGGGGTATGGTATTTATATGTTGTTACTCACCATAAATTTTAGTCAATATTTTGTCTAATCGTGTGTATAAATCACCATTGAAATCGCTGTTTGGCACATTCAATGCATTAAGAACTTCCTGAAAACGCTTGTAACCATCATCATTTCTTAACTCAATCCATTGAACGTTTAACATATCTGCTTGTCGTTTGTTTTTGTCTGAAAGTTTGTCAGCAAGAAATATTGCTGGTTCTCTTGCAAAAATTGCATCTGCACTCTCAGGATTTCCTTTACCCATCAGTTTAACTTCTGTTCTAAGTTTTTTACCATCTTTTGAAAGGACATAAAAATCAACCTCTCTAAAACTATCAGGATTATCTTCTTGTACGTGATATTCAAACGGGACATTAAAAAGCATACAAAGCGTTGTCATTAATGGCTTCTCAACTTGTTTGCCGACTGCACTCCACATTCCACCACGAATTTCTGCCCGTTTAACTGCTATTGTGTTTATAACGATTAAGCTCTCTGCTACTGTTAAATCAACTGAAACGTCTTTAAATTTAATCGAAAGTTTTACTTCAATATTATTGCCGTTTGAAACTAAATCTTCAATCGTCTTTTGCAGCCTGTTATAATTGTCGTATGATGCTCGAATTACAACCTCCTTTTTTGATGAGTTGAAAGCATTTGTAATTGATTTCATATTCAATCCAGAGTTGATTGCAATTTGCTCTTTTGGTAAATTTTGATTTAGAAACACCTTTTTATACCAATCAGATTTTTCTCCAAGTGTATCAATTTTTGCATATACAACTTGCTTGAAAAATGAGATACAGTAATCCAAAAATATTTCGTCAATAATTACTAAAACTTCATCTCTGTAATCTTGATTTGAAATTACCTTTTTGATGATGTTTTTCTTTGCTTCTGTGTTTAATGGCATAATTACTTTATTATTTCTTTAAATTCGTCAAGAGTTAAAAATTTTGTTTCAAATTTGTCAAACATTTCTTTTGATTTTTTTGATTTCATATAATCAAAATAAGTTTTATCCTTTTCTGTCAGAAAAAAGAAACGATTTAAACTTTTTGCAGTTTTTCCCATTGTTCCGCTTCCAGCAAACGGGTCAAAAACTAAGTCCCCTTTGTATGAGTAATATTGAATCACTCGCTTACAAAGTTCAACAGGGAAAACTGCAGAATGGACCTTATCAAAGCAAGGATCAATTTTCCAAACATTTGTTGTTTCGTAACCTTCGGGAACTTTACTGTTTTGAACAGTCTGCCAACCGTATTGACGAATGTTCCAATCTAGAAGTTTTTCCGTTGATTTTCTATAAACCATTAAATACTCGGTTACAGCATTTGGTTTGTAACCAAGTGGTTTTCTGTGTTGTTGAAAACCACCAATTCGGTTTTTTACACTCGCTTCTGGTTTCATCCAAACAATGTCATCAATAAATTCCCAACCCATTTCCATTAAGTAAGGATGAATATCAAAAGGAATTGGATAACGTTTACTACTATGTGCCCTACTGATTCTCGGAATTATTATTGGTGATGTGTTTACTATCAAGAAACGTCCTTCCTTTGTAATGCGGTGAACTTCTTTGAATACTTCTGCTAGGAACTCTAAGTATGATTTATAACTTGGATAAATTGAATAATCTCTTGCATTGTAGTAGGGCGGTGAAGTGAAAGTTAAATGTATGCTTTCATCTTTCAATAACTTCATTGTTTCAATGGTGTCAGCTTTAACAACAACATTTTTCAAGTAATCGTAACTCTCTGTATGAGGTTGTGTGTTTTTATCTTTTTGCTCTGCAAAATACTCTTTGTAAATAACGGTCCGTACCATTTCGTTCTCATGATTTAATAATGGTTTTAAGCTGTCATCAACTTTGTTGTCACCTTTAAAAACGAGTAATCCACGAATGGCTTGGCAAACGATTTTAGGGTCATTGTCTTGAATAATTTCAGTCAAGATTCTTTGTCCTTTTATCGTTCTCATTCGTCCAATTGAAGAAACAGCTTCACGTCTTACGTTTGTGTCACTGTCATTTAGGGCTGCGTTTTTAAGTATTGGAAGATAGTCTTCGTTTACTAATTTTCCGATTGTTTTAACTGTCCAAAGCCTAACGGTTGAATTTTTATGTTTAAGCAAGTCCAGCAAGAAACTCCCGTCAAAGTCTTTAGGTAGTTGTCCCAGGTTTTCAAGAATAAAAGTCAAAGAACCACTGTCCCGATAACTTTTTACAAGTAGTCCAATATCACCGTTACCATTGCTTTTCAAATCTTTTATATATTCTTTTGTCAACATTCTTATTTGTTTATTATAATGTTCAAAGTTACTAATTTTACTTGTTCAAACTCACTAAAAATTGTATAAGGGCTTAACAAGCTTTCAATTTTAGTCTATCTATCAGGTTTGATGTAGCACAGACGCAAAAATATGTTGACCGATAGTTTAATTGTATGTGCACTTTCAGATCAAAAGGTACTAAATGCTTTTCTAAATCAATGCTTTGCGTTTTGCTTCTTGACTATCTGTTTTAATCTCTATCATTTTAAATCATTTCTTGAAAAATTGTCTGATAAACAGTTCCTATATCAGTAAGCAAACCACTTTCTAGTCCTTTTTTAGCGATATAAATTTCTTCTTCAGTTAATTCTCTGCCGATTCTTTCTTTTGCCTCAAATTGCAAATCCTCTTTTGTGATTGCAAATATAATTTCATTCGATTTTAAATCTTTCATCTTGCTAAAGTATTATTAGGTGAGTATAATTGTTTTCATATCAAGTAAGAGATGTAAAGATATCATGCAAATAAATTCACTTCCTCTTTGGTAATCGGATTCCCTCCGAGGATAATCAGTCTTTCTACCACATTTCTCAGCTCCCGAATGTTTCCGTTCCAGCTTTTTTGTTGCAACAAAGATACCGCATCATTTTCAAATCTTTTTAGTTGAGTACCCTGTTCAGAGCAAATCAATCCGGCGAAATGCTCCACAAGCAAAGGAATATCGTCTTTTCTGTCATCCAGATCTGGCACATGAATCGGGATAACATTCAGCCGATGATAAAGGTCTTCCCGGAAATTTCCTTTTTCGATCTCTGCTTTCAGGTTTTTATTCGTAGCCGCAAACACCCGTACATTTACTTTGATGCTTCTATCACTCCCGACGCGTGTCAGTTCGTTTTCCTGTAAGACACGAAGCACTTTCGTCTGTGCCGAGAGACTCATATCTCCAATTTCATCTAAGAAAATAGTCCCGCTATCAGCTTGTTCAAACTTCCCGATGCGTTGTTTAATGGCTGAAGTAAAAGATCCTTTTTCATGTCCGAACAACTCACTCTCAATAAGCTCAGAAGGAATCGCAGCACAATTCACCTCCACAAAAGGAGCTCCCGCCCGGTTGCTCTTTTCATATAGTAACCGAGCAACAACCTCTTTCCCCGTTCCATTCGAACCGGTAATCAGCACACGCGCATCGGTCGGAGCTACCCGCTCGATCATTTCCCTAACTTTTTGAATGGCGGGTGACCGGCCAATCATTTGGTGCTTCGTCGCCACCTTCTTTTTCAATATCTTAGTTTCTGTAACCAGCGTACTTTTATCCAGGGCATTTCTTACGGTAATCAGGAGTCGATTCAGATCGATGGGTTTTTCAATAAAGTCAAAAGCACCTTTTTTAATACACTCTACCGCAGTTTCTATATTTCCATGTCCGGATATCATCACCACAGGCGCTTCCACTTCTTTTTCTTTCAACGCTGTAAGCAATTCAATTCCATCCATCTCAGGCATTTTGATGTCTGAAAAAATTACATCAAACAATTGGTTACAAGCTATGTCGAGTCCCTGTCTTCCATTCTCTGCCAACACCACCTGATGCTTTTCAAATTCCAGAATATCCTTCAGGGTGTTACGGATGCTGCGTTCATCATCAATGATTAATATTTTTGCCATGTTTCAGCCTTGTAGTTTATAAATCAAATCCAATATCCGCTCTGAAGTATTTCTTATCAAAATCAATGAGTTTAGCATTCTTAAATGATTGCACGAGGGCTTCTTCCTTCGTTTTTCCGTACGAACTTACAGCCATCACCCGTCCTCCGGATGTGACGATTTTCCCGTTTTTTTCCGCGGTACCGGCATGGAAGACAATGCTACCTTCCACTTTATCCAGACCTGCAATCACCTTCCCTTTTTCATACTCTTCAGGGTACCCCCCTGAAACAAGCATCACCGTTACAGCAGCACGTTCGTCAAACACAACCGTTTTTTCATCCAGATTACCTTTCGCAGCAGCTTCCAGCAATTCCACCATGTCCGTTTTGAGCCGTAACATCACTACTTCCGTTTCCGGGTCACCCATCCGGGCATTGTATTCGATCACATAAGGTTCATTGCCGACTTTTATCAGTCCAAAGAAAATAAACCCTTTATAAATAATTCCTTCGCTGTATAATCCTTCAACTGTCGGCTTGATTATCCGTTTTTCAACCTTCTGCATGAATATTTCATCAGCAAAAGGAACCGGTGAAACTGCCCCCATACCGCCTGTATTCAGGCCATTATCTCCTTCTCCGATGCGTTTGTAATCTTTTGCTTCGGGTAGTATTTTATAATGTTTACCATCTGTAATCACGAACACAGAACATTCGATCCCGGAAAGGAACTCCTCTATCACCACTGTTTTACTGGCAGCACCGAATTTACCGTCGAGCATATTTTTCAACTCCGTAATTGTTTCATTCAGATCATTTAAAATAAGCACACCTTTTCCGGCAGCCAATCCATCCGCCTTCAACACATAAGGCGCCTGCAAGGTTTTAAGGAATTCAATTCCTTCCTGAAGATTTGTTCCGGTAACACTCAGGTATTTTGCCGTGGGGATATTGTGTCGGAACATGAATTGTTTTGAAAAGTCCTTGCTTCCTTCCAGCAGAGCACCTGTTTTATTGGGGCCAACCACCGGAATGTCTTTCAACGTCTCATCAGCCAAAAAAAAGTCAACCACCCCTTTTACCAGTGGGTCTTCAGGACCAATCACCACTAAATCAACTGCATTCTCCAGTACTGCTTTTTTGATTGCCGGAAAATCATCCACAGCAACCGGTAAATTTGTACCAACAGTCGCAGTTCCGGGATTTCCGGGAGCAATAAATAATTGGTTTAATGTTGGACTCTGAGCCATTTTCCAGGCGAGGGCATGTTCACGTCCTCCGGAACCGAGTAGAAGTACATTCATGTTGATTATTTATCAATTTGCTCACAAAAGTAATAAATATTGGGGCATTTACAATTGCGACCTGTCATATAAACTTCAATTTTATCGCATCCCGGATAAAAATAAAGAAACACAACTCAGTTTCTTAGTTGTCTGAAATTAGGATTGTCATTTTTGTGCTTTTCTTCTACGAGTAGTTCTTTCCAATCTTTCATTGACAACCCGGTCTTCTGTTTAACAGCTCTTTTCATGGTGTCAATTGACCCAAATCCACACCTGACGGCAAGTTCTTTTTGTGTAAAGTAATTTTCTTCTTTTATTGTTTCTTTCAGCTCATTCAACCTGTACTGGTTGATATATGAACAGAAGTTCTGGTTATAAAAAATATTAATGGAGGATGAAACATACGAACGGTTTGTGCCGATGATTGCAGCAAGATCATGAATGGACAATTCCGGATTCGTGTACATTTTTTTATCTGTAAGAATAACGTTGAGCTTATCTGCAATTTCACGAAGTTGCTCCATATTCTGTCGTGAATTTGTTGTGTTAGCTTCATTGATCAATTGTATAATTTTTGGCTTTTTCTTATGCTTAAAATAGAAGAGCAATACACACAAAATAAAAACGCCAGATAGAGTTAAGGCTAATGTTATTGAATCAGGATGTAACATAAACAAGATAATTTTACAGTTATAATACTTAAGATTTCATTAAAACAAACAAAAAAGGAATTCCCTACCAATTTTTCCTACGCAAAATTAATACATTTGTGCCAAAACAACATTTTTTCTTTCAGAAAAAGATTAATTATTTACTTTTTGCATGCTTTTTTTACTGATTGAGTATTTTTTTGAATATAAACCAAGGAAAAATAAAAAATTTGGTCTCAGATCTAAGAAATGTTACTGGCAGATCGTGCACCCTTCACATTTTGACAATTCACCTCTCAATCTTTTCTCCACCAGCATCTTCATGCGGTCGGCAAGGGCCGGAATGCGTATGTTATCAATAACATCAGCAGTAAAGGCAAACATCAGCAGTAAACGGGCTTCTTCATAAGGAATGCCCCGGCTACGCATGTAAAACATCGCTTGTTCGTCGAGCTGACCAATCGTAGCACCATGCGAACACTTCACATCATCGGCATAAATCTCAAGCTGTGGTTTGGTACGTATCTTCGCGGTACGGTTCAGCAGGATATTCCGGTTAGTCTGATAAGCCCGCGTTTTTTGTGCATCTTTGGCGACATAGAGCCTGCCGGTAAAAGCTCCTTTCGAGACATCATCCAACACATATTTAAAGAGTTCATTTGAATGACAATTCGGCATGTTGTGTAATACAGCTGTAAAATTATCTACCTGTTGCTTCTTGTCTGCAATCACCATCCCGCAAAGTTCTGTTTCGCAATTTTCACCATTTAGTGCAATTTCAATATTGTTACGAGTCAAGCCGTTATGCAGGGTTATTACATTACCCAGTACATTTGAAGAAGCCTGTTGGTCAATCAGCAAAGTAGATAAGTTGGTTGTTTTGATGTGGGTATTTTCCAATTTGTAATGCTCGTATGTAGCATTTTCAGCTACAAAGACCTCTGTAACCCGGTTGGAGACAAAGCGTACATCGTCAACGGTATGGTCGCAAACCAGCAATTGTGCTTTTGCTCCTTCTTCGACAATGATGAGATTATGCGCGTTGGCCATAAAATCGACATCAGCACGCATGATGTTTACCAACTGCACGGGGCGGTCGAGCTGGACATTTTTCGGCACATACATAAAGAAACCGTCTTGAGCAAAGACTCCGTTAAAAGCAACCAGACCGTCTTGTTTTTGTGTTGACAAGTGACCATAATATTTTGCCACCAGATCAGGATATTTTTCCGCAGCTTCTTTCAGGCTACAAATAACCACCTCTTTCGGCAAATCTACGTTTTGTTGGTTGTTTTCAGGATAAAAAGCATCATTAACCACAAAATACAGAAAAGAATGAATACCTGGCACATCACATTTAAAGGCCTGATAAGGATCCACCGGGAAATCGAGACGTTTGAAATTCAGTCCGTAATCCGGCGAAAGCACTTCTTTCAGATCGGTATATTTATAGTTTTCGAGTTTGGTTGTCGGAAAACCCAGCTTTTCAAATAAAGCAAAAGAAGCGTCTCGCGATGCATTCATCACGGACGCCGCATGTTGCTTTATCAGCGAATGATGGGCTTTGTACAAATCAATATATTGTTTTTCCATGCAAGCAAATTTTGTTTTCGTCTAAACCACAACCTCCTGTTTAATCCAGTCGTAACCTCTGGTTTCCAGTTCCATCGCCAGTTCCTTGCCTCCCGATTTCACTATCTTTCCATCGTACAACACATGCACATAATCCGGTATGATGTATTCAAGCAGACGTTGATAGTGCGTAATCACGATGGTTGCATTTTCGGGAGATTTCAACTTGTTAACGCCGTTAGCTACAATACGAAGTGCATCGATATCCAGTCCGGAATCGGTTTCATCTAAAATCGCTAATTTGGGTTCGAGCATGGCCATCTGGAAAATTTCATTTCTTTTCTTCTCTCCTCCTGAAAACCCTTCATTTACCGACCGGTTGGTGAGTTTGTTATCCATTTCAACCAATGCTTTCTTCTCACGCATGATCCGTAAGAAATCAGTAGCCGATATGGGCGGCAAGTTTCTGTATTTACGTTGCTCGTTGATGGCGGTACGCATGAAATTGACCATACTTACACCCGGAATTTCCACCGGATACTGGAAACTCAGGAAAATGCCTTCGTTGGCACGTTCTTCGGGTGCCATTTTCTGTAAGTCCTTGCTTTCAAAAACAATGCTTCCCTGGGTTACTTCAAAAGAAGGATTTCCCGTGATAACCGAAGAAAGTGTTGATTTTCCGGAACCATTCGGTCCCATGATGGCGTGAATTTCACCGGGTTTTACCGACAAACTCAGTCCTTTTAATATCTCTTTGCCATTGATACTGGCATGCAGATCTTTTATTTCTAACATGAGGTTATTTACTATTTTATTATTCACAATTTACAATTAAAACAAAAATTAGCTGAGAGTTAAGAAGTTAGAGAAGTTAAACTTTTAAACTCTTAAACATTTAAACCCATAACTAACCACTATCCCACAGACCCTTCTAAAGTAATCTGTAGCAGCTTCTGCGCTTCCACAGCAAATTCCATCGGCAACTTATCCACCACTTCCTTGGCATAACCATTGACAATCAAACCAACAGCATCTTCAGAAGATATACCCCGCTGGTTACAATAGAAAATCTGATCTTCGGAAATTTTAGAAGTGGTCGCTTCATGTTCCACAATGGCCGACTCATTGTTTACTTCCATATAAGGAAAAGTATGAGCACCACATTTATCCCCCAGCAACAAACTGTCGCACTGGGAGAAATTGCGGGCATTTTCAGCATTGACACCTACTTTTACCAGACCCCGGTAGCTGTTCTGACTTACCCCTGCTGATATACCTTTCGACAGGATATGTGAACTCGTATTCTTCCCCAAGTGAATCATTTTCGATCCGGTATCTGCTTGCTGATGATGATTAGTCACCGCAACAGAATAAAATTCTGCGGATGAATTATCCCCCATCAAAATGCAGGAAGGATATTTCCAGGTGATGGCCGAACCGGTTTCCACCTGTGTCCAGGAAATGTGCGAGTTTTCACCTTTACAAATTCCTCTTTTAGTCACAAAGTTGTAGATACCTCCTTTCCCATCCTTATCACCCGGATACCAGTTTTGTACAGTCGAATATTTCACATCCGCATTTTTCATCGCCACGATTTCAACGATGGCAGCATGCAATTGGTTTTCATCGCGTTGCGGAGCAGTACAGCCTTCGAGATAAGAAACATAACTATCCTCATCAGCCACGATGAGCGTGCGTTCAAACTGACCAGTATTAATGGCATTAATACGGAAATAAGTTGATAATTCCATCGGACAGCGTACTCCTTTCGGGATATAAACAAAAGAGCCGTCGCTGAAAACTGCACTGTTTAGCGCAGCAAAGAAATTATCGGTATGAGGCACCACCGTTCCCATGTACTTTTTCACCAGATCGGGGTGATGCTCTACCGCTTCACTAAATGAACAGAAAATAATTCCCATTTCAGCCAGTGTTTCCTTGAAAGTCGTTTTCACCGAAACCGAGTCCATCACTGCATCAACCGCAATACCCGATAAGGCCTTCTGTTCTTCGAGCGGGATACCCAGTTTATCAAACGTTTTCAGCAATTCTGGATCCACCTCATCCAGGCTCTGGGGAGCGTTCTTACGGGGAGCTGCAAAATAGGAAATCGACTGATAATCAATTTCCGGAATGTTCAAATGCGCCCATTCCGGCATTTTCATCGTCAGCCAGTGGCGGTATGCTTTCAATCGAAACTCCAGCATCCATTCCGGTTCATTCTTTTTGGCAGAAATCATTCGCACCACATCCTCATTCAACCCAACCGGAATCACTTCCGTCTCAATGTCGGTCGTGAATCCGTACTTATATTCGCTTTGTGTTACTTCGTGTATAATTGTATCTGACATACTCTTTTTAAATTGACTGCAAATTTAATAAAAATCGCATAAGTACGGAAATAACACCTGTTGAGGTGGTTTTGTTTAATGATGTTGATTTTATTGATAAGCCCGCAACTGTAAAAACAAAAAATAAAGTCACAGGATAAACCTAAAATTCACATAATTTATCCTGAAAACGTTTGATGTTAAAACAAATACTATTATCGTTCCAATTGTCGTTGAATCTTCCGGATAGCCGCTTCGATTGGCTTGTCCGGTTCAATTACATTGAGCGGACCCCAAAAGTCGGGATCAGAAAAACCATCCGCAGTTTCGCTGATGATAACATTCGAACGCAACCGCTCCCTGAATTTTATCGCTTTGCTGTCGGAACTGCCTTCCCTGTCAGTGACGGCCATTTCAATAACAGCATAATAATTCGTATTGAAAAGCTTTTTCTTCCAGTTGATTTTCATGCCCAGTTCAATCCTGCTGTATGCATAATACCATTTCCCGTCTTTTTCAATATAATCCATGCGATAATCGGCCTGCACGGGAGTAACTTTGGCATTCAGAGGTTTTTTCCGGATAAACAGGGCAATTGCTTGATCCTGATTTTTTAAATCTAAACTAAATACAGCTGATTTTAAAGCCATGGTGGTAGCATCAATGTAAAACTTCCCGTTGTAAAGAGCTTCTTCCGTTGAAGGACGATGATTAAAATTTACCACATATATCAACTTGTCATCCATCCATTCAATTCTATCAAATGTAAAATAATACTTCTCAAACATTTGGTCAGAGAAAAGAAAAGCAGGATATTTAATCATATCCAGATAAAGGTTGTTGTATGGTCCTCCCATCAATTTAAAGACCAGCGTGTCGAGTTTCGTGTAATCCGTTTTTTTCCTGGCTTTGTATAATTTTGCGAGATCACTACGATATGAATCATAGGGTTGCTTTTGTACGTCAATCACCGCCTCGGACAAAGATACATAATTCCTCCTCTTGCGGATGGATTCACGGTAAAATGCAGTCATGAACATTTCCTGTAATGAATAATTTTCGGGTACTTTTTCATACATTTTTTTCACCAGCACATTAGCATCCTGCATCAGCACATCAATCTGTGGAAGTTGAAAAGCGGCCTGTTCCATTACAATTATACCTTTCTGCGGTACCAGCTCGTTCAGTCCAATAATCCTGTTTTTATAACCAATATGTCGTATAACCAACTTTACATCTTCAAACATATCAGGAACCTTTAACAGGAATTCTCCTTCAGTATTTGTTACGGTTGCGATATTCATCCCCGAAACCAGCACATTACAATATGACAGCGGCACATTGGTCGAACCATCAATGATTTTCCCCCTGAACTCGTTGTATTCACCGTTTTTTGATTGTGCAAAAACCACAGATATACCTAAAACGATAAAAAGCACGATATACCTGAATTTTACTGTGCTCATGATAATAGATTTTTTGATTCTTAAGAATACAACAAATATCATATTTTTTTGTTGACCGGCAATCAGGTCAACTTATTTTTTGTTGTTAAAAATTATTTTCTATAAATGCTTATAACTCAAATGGTATAATTGAGCTCTTTTTTCGCGTTTAGTAAAATATAATTACCTTTGTCTGTATAAACTTTTATGTTTTATCATGTACTATGCTTGCTAAATCCGCAATTAATTTTTTGGATAACGCTACATCCAACATACACCTGAAAATATTTGGCGAGAAGCCCGGGTTGAATACTTTTTTATTTCATGCCTGTTTGGAAAAAGATGCAGATTTTGAACGAAATTTGATTTATCCTCAAGAGCGGTTAACAGTATCCCGATTTAAAAATTTTATCGACTACTTCCTTCATAACGGATATGAGTTTATCGATCCTACAAAAATAAGCTCGACGCAATTGAATCCAAATAGAAAATACGGCTTAATAACATTTGATGATGGCTATTACAATCAGTTCAACATTCTTCCGGTACTTGAAGAATACAAGATTCCGGCAGTATTTTATGTCCCTACAGATTATTTGGATAATGGAAAAAATTCTGGTCAGACACCTTGTATTTCCACAGAAAAAAGGCTGGTCGAAGTAATGAAGCTATTTTACAGGAGATAATCGGCTTAAAATCGAAAAGTGTCGTTGAAATTGAGAATTATGTGATAAAAAATTTGGGATCAAAGTCGTTAGAGACAGACAATGATATTAGTAGATTCATGACGCCGGATGAATTAACAATATTCGCTCAAAATCCACTCGTTCATATTGGCAATCATTCTCATAAGCATGAAATTTTAACCAATTTAACCCTTGAAGAAGTACAAAAGGAATTAGAAATTTCTCAACAAATTCTTGAAAAACTATTAGGATACAAAACAAATTTAATTTCTTATCCAAATGGAAGTTTTGATGAAAACATTATTTCTGTTTCCGTAGAATTAGGAATGAACATAGGAATTACAACCATAATGGAAAAAAATTATTTCCCTTTGGATAACCGGGTAAATGGTCAGTTGTTATTACATCGATTCAATCCTGTAGTTCATAACGGCAACATGCACTTGTCAAAATTTAGGTCCTCATTTCAGCTAAAAACACAACTTAAAAAATGGCTAAATTAAAGATTGTTGTTTTAATCGGAACTCCGGTATATTTAAACTACTTTGTAAATCGTATTGCAGAAGATCATACGCTGGAATTAGTGATTAGAGAAAATTCAAGAAGCAATTTGATTAAGAAAATACTTAAAAAAGGAATATTGAAATCATGCTTCATTATTCTTGCACATTTAGCCAATAAGAAAAAAACAACTAAAGAATATAACCGGATATTGGGAAATAAATGGACTGCTTTAACTGTAAAAACCCCGTTGATAACAGTTGAAAACATCAATAGTCCCCAGGTAAAGGATCAATTAGAAAAAATAAAACCTGATTTGGTTGTTGTTCAGGGGACTACAATGATAAAAAGTACAACTATAAAAAACATTCCACTTGTTTTGAATCTACATTGGGGATTATCCCCATATTACAGAGGGTCTTATTGCACGGAATGGGCAATATTGAATCATGATATTTACAATATCGGTTATACCATTCATAAGATTTCGTCAAAGATAGATGGAGGAGCCATTTTGACTCAAGGAAGGCCGGAGATAGAAGCAATAGATACGAGCAATAGTATCAATATGAAATTAACAAAACAAGGTGCTGATAAGATGTCTGAAGTGATTACAAAAATAAAAGACGGAGAGCAACCCCAATTTATAAAACAAGAAACCGATAAAGGTAAATTATATTTGATAAGAAATTGGACTTCAAAAGAAAGAAAGAAGTTAAAATACATGGAATCTGAAGGATTATTGACACAAATGAGCAATAACCCCAAAAATTGTCACAAAATAATTCATTGGTAAGTTCTATTAACGTTTAATTATACATCCAATCGCCAATTCTTTGATTTTTATACACAGAGTCATCAAAATATCAACTTTTTTATCTATGTTTGCAGTCTCAATTTAAAAATCAATATTATGTTGGACATGGTAACTTTATGGGCACTGGGTACCGGTGAAATCATTCTCATTGCCCTTGTAGTATTACTTATTTTCGGTGGCAAGAAAATTCCTGAACTGATGCGCGGACTTGGAAAAGGGGTTAGTCAGTTTAAAAAAGGAGTGAAGGAGGTTGACGACGAAATAAACTCCACTCTAAAAGACATGGAAGATAAATAAGCGCCAGATGTTATGCCCGAAGAAGTTGATGATGGAAAAAACTTGTCGTTCTGGGAACATCTGGAAGTATTGCGGTGGACTATTTTTCGTATTCTTATCGCGATAGTGATTGTTGTTGCTGTAATTTTCACAGCAAAAGAGGTCGTTTTCACAAAGATTGTTTTTGCTCCATTAAGTTCTGACTTTTGGTTTTATCGTGCGCTTTGTTCGCTTGGCAATGCGATTAACTTGCCGGGATTCTGTCCGGAAAGTTTTAATATCGAACTTATCAACATCAACTTAGCCGGTCAGTTTCTTGCTCACATCGGCGCTTCTTTTAGCATTGCGCTTATTTTAATTATACCCTATATTTTATTTGAAATCTGGCGGTTCGTACAACCAGCTTTGTACCCTAACGAGAAGTCGCATGTAGGATTCGTATTTTTGTCTTCTTCCTTTCTGTTTTACCTGGGAGTTGCTGCCAGCTATTTTATCATTTTTCCTCTTACGGTCAGATTTTTGGGTACGTATGAAGTATCTTCTTTAGTCCCGAACCAAATCGCTGTTCAATCCTATCTCGGCACTCTATACATCCTTACTTTCAGTATGGGAGTAATGTTTGAGATGCCGGTGCTGGCTTACCTGCTCTCCAAACTGGGATTGGTACATAAGGATATGCTCAAAAAAGTAAGATCCTATGCCTTCGTTATTCTACTTATTCTTTCAGCATTAGTTACTCCCACCACCGACCCGTTTACAATGATGGTAGTGGCCTTGCCTCTATAC
>JAQVNN010000003.1:17456-61882 GCA_028703105.1 Paludibacter sp.
GGGTCCTGCTGATGCCATTGTTTTAACAACTCAATTGCCCAAGGCTTCCAGACCGGGTAGGAATTTTTATTCAGCATCGGGGAATTCCAGTAGGAAGCCAAATCCTGATAAACAGTTACGACATAAAAATAAGATCGAGCGAAATCACCTTTGAATTCATCTGCAGGCTCAAAAACATTACCTGTGTAACCCGGATATATGCACTCTTTATCCAAGAGCGGACTATAGTTGAACAATTATCCTTCATATTATGTTTTTATGGTGTAAATAAACAGTTTTTACATGCGAATTGACAAAATTTCACTATTTTTGTACGCAAGATTATCAACTAAAATAATAAGTATATGTTAAGTTACAAAGAACTTGGATTAGTTAACACCAAAGACTTATTCAAAAAAGCAGTAGAAGGCGGATACGCTATTCCTGCATTTAATTTCAACAACATGGAGCAGTTACAGGCAATCATTTCAGCTTGTGTTGAAACAAAATCTCCGGTTATCTTACAAGTATCAAGCGGTGCCCGCAAATATGCCAACCAAACATTATTGCGTTACATGGCTCAGGGAGCTGTTGAATATGCTAAAGAATTAGGACACGCTATTCCTATCGCGTTACACCTTGACCACGGGGACAGCTTTGAGCTTTGTAAAGATTGTATCGATATGGGTTTTTCTTCCGTGATGATTGATGGTTCTCATCTTCCATATGAAGAAAACATTGCTTTGACAAAAAAAGTGGTTGAATACGCTCATTCAAAAGATGTAACTGTTGAAGGTGAGCTTGGTATTCTTGCCGGAGTAGAAGATGACGTGGTTGCGGAACACCACACTTATACCCGTCCGGAAGAAGTAATTGATTTCGTTTCACGTACTGGTGTAGATTCTCTGGCTATTTCTATCGGAACATCGCATGGAGCAAACAAATTTACCCCGGCGCAATGTACCCGTGACGAAAATGGCATCCTCATTCCACCTCCATTACGCTTCGACATTCTGGAAGAAATCGAAAAGAAGATTCCCGGATTTCCAATCGTGTTGCATGGTTCTTCATCTGTTCCCCAGGAATATGTTGCAACCATCAACAAATATGGTGGTGCACTGAAAGATTCTATCGGCATTCCGGAAGATCAGTTGCGCCGTGCAGCTGCTTCTGCTGTATGTAAAATTAATATCGACTCTGACGGTCGTCTGGCGATGACGGCTGCCGTACGTGAAGTTTTCGCGAAAAATCCGGGCGAATTCGACCCGCGTAAATATTTAGGGCCTGCCCGTGAAGAACTGAAAAAACTGTACATGCACAAAACTAAAAGTGTGCTGGGTAGCGCAGGAAAAGCATGATTTAACGAATAGCGAATAAGTTTCCTACGGATTATATCCCGGAACTAAAATATAAAAAGAGATACCGTAAGGTGTCTCTTTTTTTTTATAGACGTACAACTTATTTATAGGCATACAAGGCTTCTGAAAGGAGCATTTCCAATTCTTCAGGCTTCACATTTAAGGTTAGCTCTCCGTTGATAGCGTAAGAAATTTTTCCGGTTTCCTCAGATATTACAATAGCAATAGCATCAGTTTGTTCGGTAATGCCTAAAGCGGAACGATGCCTCAGCCCCAATCGCTTTGGAATTTGTTGGTTTTTTGACACAGGCAGGATACAGGATACGGCATAAATCCTATCGTTGCTGATGATCATAGCTCCATCATGGAGTGGACTGTTTTTGAAGAAAAGATTCTCAATCAAGCGGGAATTAATCATCGCGTCAATTACCTCACCCGTCTGGGCATGAGTCTCCAGATTATTCTTTCGGGTAAGTACGATTAGTCCGCCTTCGGCACGCTTGGCTAAACTCCGGCATGCAAGTACAATCTGAACAATGTTATAATCTGTTTTCTCCGTATCGGCATGTCCGTTTCCAAAAAATTTTTTCAGCATATTGCCGAAAACCCATTTTCTTTTTGTTCCCAACCTCGAAAAAAAACGGCGTATCTCATCCTGAAACAGAACAATCAGTGCAAATGCTCCAACACTCACAACCCTGTCAAAAATGCCCCCCAATAATTCCATTTTGAAAACATAGGAAACAAGGTACCATATAATCAGGAAACTCAGAATCCCCAGGAAAACATTCAGTGCTCCGGATTTCTTCAGCAACAAAAAAAGCTGATAAAGCAGAATTGCCACCAGAACAATATCGACTATGTCTTTAAACCCAATTTGAAACCCCATAGGATAGTTCTATATCTTGTTTGTTGTTTGACTGTAAGCCTTGAATATTTTAACGGTTTCAACCGCTTCTTTCACATCGTGTACCCGCAGGATGGAAGCTCCTCCCATTAGCGCCAGCATGTTCAGGGCAGTGGTTCCGTTCAACGACCCTTCAGGGTCTGTTTCCAACAATTTATAAATCATCGATTTTCTTGAAACACCCACAAGAAGAGGAGCCTGAATTTGTCTGAAAAAAGCTAATTTGTACATCATCTCATAATTCTGTTCTAGTGTTTTTGCAAATCCGAAACCAGGATCAATCACCACATCATGTACCCCCAACAAACGAAGTTGAGCAACTCTTTTAGCCAAAAACTGCAACACCTCGGCAACAACATCTTCATAATCTGTATGCTCCTGCATATGTTGAGGAGTTCCCCTGGTATGCATCAACACATATGCAACTTGTAAACCGGCAATAGTCTCGAACATTTGCTGGTCAAGCGTCCCCCCGCTGATGTCGTTGATCATTGCTACACCATATTGTTGAACAGCCATCCTGGCAACCGGCGACCGGAAGGTATCGACCGAAAGAACCGCCTCGGGAAATTTTTTACAAATAAGTTCGAGCGCTTCGGATATTCTTTGTATCTCCTCGTCAACCGAAACCGGTTCAGCCTGCGGACGGGTAGAATAACCACCGATATCAATAAGGGTTGCCCCATCATTCAAGAAAGTCTCAACCTGCTGTAACAGTGTACGGTCGGATTTATACCTGCTGAATGCAAAAAACGAATCGGGAGTTATGTTCACTATTCCCATGACGATGGGCGTGCGTAAATCATATAATTTGCCATTTAGCTTCAGAAATAAGTCCGAATCGTTCATGTTGAGCTTCCATTTTGTATTAATCTCCGCAAATTTAAGAAAATATTATACGAAATAATGCTTATTCTCGTTTATTTGAACATAAAATCGTTAATTTTGTATCGTTTGACTCTAAAATTCAACAATATGTTACGCATCTTATCCAGTGCTTTCATTTTATCATTAGCTGTTGCATTTACTTCATGCAACAAGAGTATTGGCATTACAAGTTCAACAACCGGATGGCCTTATGACTACAAAGCTGGAAATGCTTTCCGCGGATCAGGCGGGCTGTCTTCTCAGGTGCCTCCGGGCATGGTGGAAATTCCAGGCTGGAGTTTTACGGTTGATGACGTGGAAGAGTTTGAAACCGCCAACCGAAGGATTCGTCCCAATGAACTAAACACCCGCCGGACACTCTCGGTTAATAGTTTTTATATGGACCAGCATGAAGTTCGGAATATTGACTGGCGGGAATATCAAAGCTGGTTGACGGCAGTGTATTCCAATGTTGCTCCAGAAATCATTGAAAAGGCGAAGCCCGACATTAACGCATGGACAAAAGGTTTGAGCGATAACGAACCTTTCCTGATGAATTATTTCACGCATCCTTCATTCAATGAATATCCCGTGGTTTGCGTGAGTTGGGAACAGGCAGCGGCCTATTGTGCCTGGAGAAGCGACCGTACCAACGAATTACGGCTTATCAAAGCCGGAGTAATTCAGGCTCCGAACTTCAGGGCAATCGCTGAAATGACGACTCTTGAAGCTGTTGAGAACACGGTATTTTCATCAAAAAAATTCTATACAAGTCAACAGGATAATCTCGCTAAGACATATTCCGGCGTGTATCCTGATTTTCGTTTGCCTTCGGAAGACGAATGGGAATTTGCTGCTTACGCCCGCAAAAGTACAGACCTGGAAAATAAAGTCAGGGTTTATCCCTGGGCTGAAAAAAGTCACGGAAAACTGTCCCGTCTTCAGCAAAGTCAACAACAGGCACATTATAACCAAACTGGGGCCAACATCAATTCAAACGTTTTCTCGCGAACTGTTCCGGTTGGATCTTTTGCTCCAAATGATTTTGGCCTGTACAACATGGCCGGCAATGTAAACGAATGGGTCTTTGACCAGTACACAACTCGTGGCACTCTGAACAGAATCGACAGCGTGGATGTATTGGACACCTTCCTGCCCGAATATCACAAATCGACCGACAGCCGTGTGTATAAAGGCGGTTCATGGAAAGATCCAATCTTCTGGCTGCATCCGGCTTCACGCAGGTACCTCGACCGTAACAAGTCAGCCAACGACATCGGTTTCAGGTGCGCGATGACCAAGATAGGAACTACGAACATGAAAAAGTAGCCACTATAAATTGCCACCTTTGCAAGTAATCCAATATTTTTTGAAGTTTGCACAAATAGGGTTATCTTTGCCGGCATGAAAAAATTAGCTATTTTCGGTTGCGGATACCTCGCCAATATTGTTGCAGACGCTGTTATCAATGGTTTATTACCTGAATATGATTTAATTGCAGCCTATTCACGTTCAATCTCAAAGGCGGAACAGCTGGCTGATAGAATTGGTAAAAGCTGTATTGCCTGTTCCTCCCTGGAAGAGTTACTGGCGTTGAAGCCTGACTATCTGGTGGAAGCGGCATCTCCTGTTGCTATGAAGAAAATCGCTTTACCCGTGCTGGAAAACGGAACATCTATCGTAACTATATCTATGGGAGCATTTGCTGACACCGCTTTTTATGAAAAAGTAAAAGCTACAGCTAAAACTCATGGTACAAAGGTGTACATCGCTTCCGGGGCAACCGGAGGTTTTGATGTACTTCGTACTGCCACCCTGATGGGCAACGCATCGGTAAACTTCTTCAATGAAAAAGGGCAGTACCGGTTGCGTAATTACCCCTTCTACAACCCGGTTATGGAAACAGAAAAATGCATCGTTTTTTCAGGAACGGCTCGCGAAGCAATAGATATGTTCCCAACAGGACTTAATGTCGCTGTAGCCGCTTCTATTGCTTCGGTTGGACCCGGGAAAATGCAGGTAACCATGCAGTCAACTCCCGGATTTATTGGCGACACACAGCGCGTCGAAATTAAGAATGACCAGGTACATGCGGTAGTGGACGTGTATAGTGCCACTCCCGAAATTGCCGGATGGTCGATAGTAAGTACCCTACAAAATATCGTTTCTCCGATTGTATTCTGAAATATTGGCAAGCACTTTCTCACTCAGGCGGATAAAAGCCTGACGGGTGCGGCCGGTGGATATCTGCATACAACGAACATTCGGATGTTTCAGCAAATGTTCTCCCCCTAATGCTCCCTGTGTATCGCAAAAACAACGGTTATCGCCGACAATCCATTTAAGGAATGGTGTCTCATCCCAGGCCGGCGACAAGCCGGTGTTGAATAAAATCTTTTTATCTCCCAACTGTTCAAACTCTGCCTCATGCAGCAAAACAGTGTTTTTATTGAGACAACAGCAAACAACCTCGCATTGAGCCAACAGTTCGACTAAAGGAAGAAAACGATAACCTTTGGCTGTTGCTTCTTTTTTTTCAGAACGGGAAAAATACGCAATGTCAGCACCAAAAAAACTCAATGCGTCAGCTATCATACCACCTGATTTCCCCAAACCGATAATTCCTGCCTTGAGTCCGGTTATTTCGCGTGCCATACCATCCCATGGTTCCTGATCGAATCCATGCAAACAATGAATCAACTCGCTAACTACATATTCTACAACACCCTCATCACCATAATCACGGATTCCCGTTACCGTAATTCCCCGCTGCTCTGCATAGCGGATATCAACATTGGCGCTCTCGGGAGAATATAAGGAACAACACATCCCGATATATTTTACATTCGGGCATTTTTCTAACGCATAACGCGTAATCCGGGAAGTATAACTCAAAAGTACGGCATCAGCATCACCAATACGAGCAGCGACCTCATCATCATTTGATGGTATATCGGGGTGCATTATTACTTCAAAGGCATGTGAATACAATTCCTTTTCTGCTGATGGAATCAAACTCACAGGCTCGATGGCTACAAGTTTTTTAAACATAATTCATTTTTTACAAAAAGCAAAGCTAATAAAAGTCCCCGGATATTCAAAATACGATTAAGCTGGGTTATGCAAGTATATCGGGCTATGTAATCCATATTTCTGCGAATCAGGAGTTGAAAACATTATCTTTGTGACGTTTTATAACAAAGGAGTTCACAATTCTTTTATGCCACTTGAAATTTTTTCATTATTTTTGTGGTCAATTTGTAAATCTAACGATAATTTATTCAGGAACTTATCTGCAGATTAGTTGAATTACCATTAATTTTGTATAAAAAAGATGACCAGAACTGTAATTTCAGATGCCCTCAAAAGAACTGACTTTGGCACTGATGTAAATATTAAAGGTTGGGTAAGAACCCGACGCGGAAATAAAAATGTAAGCTTCATCGCTCTGAATGATGGATCCTCCATCAACAATATTCAGATTGTTGTGGACAATGACAAGTTCGGAGAAGAATACCTCAAGCCGGTTACCACCGGAGCTTGTATCAGTGTAACCGGAAAACTAACCGAATCGATGGGAAAAGGACAGGCTGTAGAGGTACATGCAGATACAATTGAAATTTACGGCATCGCCGACCCGGAAACCTACCCGCTTCAGAAAAAAGGACACACACTCGAATTTTTAAGAGAAATCGCCCATTTGCGTCCGAGGACCAATACTTTCGGAGCTATCTTTCGCATCCGTCACCACATGTCAATGGCGATTCATACTTTTTTCCACGAAAGGGGATTTTTCTATTTCCATACTCCAATTATCACAGGATCCGACTGTGAAGGCGCCGGACAAATGTTCCAGGTGACTACCATGAACCTGTATGATCTAAAAAAAGATGAAAGCGGATCCATAAACTACAATTATGATTTCTTCGGAAAACAAACCAGTCTGACGGTTTCCGGACAGCTTGAGGGAGAATTGGCTGCTATGGCTATGGGCGCTATTTATACTTTCGGTCCGACTTTCCGCGCGGAGAACTCCAATACACCACGCCACCTGGCCGAATTCTGGATGATTGAGCCGGAAGTAGCTTTCAATGAGATTGAAGAAAATATACAACTGGCGCAGGATTTTATACAATATTGCATCCGCTGGGCACTGGAACATTGTCAGGATGACCTGAAGTTCCTGAATGAAATGTATGACAAAGAATTGATAGAAAGGTTAAACTTTGTTGTCAACAATGATTTCGTGCGACTTTCTTATACGGAAGGTATCAAAATACTGGAAGAGGCTGTTGCCAAAGGGGTAAAATTTGAATTCCCGGTTGGATGGGGTACCGACCTCCAATCGGAACACGAACGCTATCTGGTGGAAAACCATTTTAAAAAACCCGTTATCCTCACTGATTATCCAAAAGAAATCAAGTCTTTCTACATGAAACAAAACGAGGATGGAAAAACGGTTCGTGCCATGGATGTACTGTTCCCGAAAATCGGAGAAATCATCGGAGGCTCTCAACGGGAAGAAGACTATACAAAACTCAAAACACGCGCTGCTGAAATGGGCGTTCCTGAAAAAGACATCTGGTGGTATCTTGACACCCGCCGCTTCGGAACAGCACCTCATGCCGGCTTCGGACTGGGCTTCGAACGCCTGATGTTGTTTGTGACTGGAATGGCGAATATACGCGATGTGATTCCATTCCCGAGAACACCGAACAATGCAGAGTTTTAATTGTTATATCCTCTGCTATTAATATAATTAAACCTGACAGGTTTTAAATACCTGTCAGGTTTATGAACAAAATAAAATAAAAAATAAATCCCATATAGATATGGATAAAAACAAAACAACCGAAATAGAAAGCGTGGTGATCCGGTTTTCCGGTGACTCGGGAGATGGCATGCAGCTTACTGGCACTTTGTTTTCTAACTTATCGGCTATTTTAGGGAATGAAATATCTACTTTCCCTGATTTTCCTTCTGAAATCCGGGCTCCACAAGGGACATTGGGTGGCGTATCCGGTTTCCAGGTACATTTAGGTTCTGGAAAAGTTTATACACCGGGTGATGATGCAGATGTGATGGTGGCCATGAATCCGGCTGCACTGAAAGTAAATGCTAAGGACATCAAAAAGCATGGCGTCCTGATTTTTGATGCAGACTCTTTTAGCCAAAAAGATTTGGAAAAAGCAAATTTTACAACAGAAAATCCTTTTGAGGAGCTGGGACTTTCAGACACCATCCAATTAGTTCCAGTTCCACTCACATCGATTACACAAGAAAGCCTGAAGGATTTTGACCTGGATAGTAAATCCGTAACACGAAGTAAAAACATGTTTGCTCTTGGACTGATTTGCTGGCTTTTCAACCGGCCAATCGACCAGGCTATCCATTTCCTGGAAAAAAAATTCAGAAAAAAACCGGATATTCTGCATGCCAACCTTAAAGTGCTGACCGATGGATTTAATTACGGAAATAATATTCATCTTGCATTATCGACCTATCTGGTTGATAAATCAGAAGAAACTCCAAAAGGAAAATATACAAGTATCAATGGGAATAAGGCTACTGCTCTGGGATTGATTGCCGCTTCAAAAAAAGCTGATCTTGAGCTTTTCCTGGGAAGTTACCCCATCACCCCTGCTTCGGATATTATGCATGAACTGGCACTCAGAAAAGACATGGGCGTGAAAGTGGTTCAGGCAGAAGATGAAATCGCCGGCATTACCACGGCGCTGGGAGCTTCTTTTGCGGGGGCTCTTGCTGCAACAAATACCTCCGGACCAGGACTGGCACTGAAAACAGAGGCAATTGGATTGGCTGTGATGGCAGAATTGCCTATCGTCATTGTTGACGTCATGCGGGGCGGCCCTTCAACCGGTTTGCCTACCAAAACAGAACAAACCGACCTGCTCCAGGCTCTTTATGGAAGAAACGGCGAAAGCCCGGTTGTCGTAATGGCAGCTTCTACTCCGGCAAACTGCTTCGATTACGCTTATATGGCTTCCAAAATCGCGCTGGAACACATGACGCCGGTTATTTTACTTACGGATGGTTTCATTGGTAATGGTTCTTCACTATGGAAATTGCCCAGACTGGCTGAATTGCCCGGGATAAAACCAAATTATCCAAAAACAGGCATGGAAGGAATTAAAGTTACCGCCCGTGATCCAAAGACGAAAGCCCGCTACTGGAGCATCCCGGGAACTCCCGGATTTGAACATCGCAACGGGGGACTGGAAAAAGATTACAATACCGGCGCTATTTCAACCGATCCACTCAATCATCAGCGCATGGTGGATATCCGTCAGGCCAAAATTGATTATATTTCCAATGTCATTCCTGATGTAGAGATTGAAGGAAATCCTGAAGCTGATTTGTTGATAATCGGATGGGGCTCTACACACGGACATTTGATTACTGCTGTGAACAACATCAATAAAACGGGAAAAAAAGTTGCCCTGGCTCATTTCAATTATATCAATCCGCTGCCTAAAAACACAGCAGAGGTGATTAAAAAGTTCAAAAAAGTGGTTGTTTGTGAATTGAACAGCGGACAGTTTGTTTCTTTCCTAAGGACCAAAGTTCCGGGAGAATACCTGCAATATAACAAAGTGCAGGGACAACCATTCTCTGCTTCCGAACTGGAAGAGCATATCAGTTCACTTTTAAAATAATACATCATGGAAACAATTCAGAAAAATCAGGAAATTCAATATACGGCCAAGGATTTTAAAAGCGACCAGTATGTGCGCTGGTGTCCTGCCTGTGGCGACTATGCCATCCTGTCCTCCCTGCAAAAAGTGATGGCGGAATTGGGCGTTTCGCCGACAAATACAGCTGTTATATCCGGTATCGGATGTTCTTCCCGTTTGCCTTATTACATCAGCGGATATGGATTTCATACCATCCATGGGCGTGGCGCTGCCATCGCAACGGGGGTAAAAGTGGCTAATCCCGGTCTGACAGTCTGGCAAATCACCGGCGACGGAGACTGTTTGGCCATCGGAGGAAATCATTTTATTCACAGCGTACGTCGCAACATTGATATCAATGTACTGATTTTCAACAATCAAATCTACGGTTTAACCAAAGGGCAATACTCTCCTACAACTAAAAAAGGGTATGTAACTAAATCATCTCCCTATGGCACAATAGAGCATCCTTTCCGCCCGGGAGAAATCACCATCGGGGCAAGGGGAACTTTTTTCGGAAGAATCTTAGACGTGGATTTAAAATCATCGCAAATGACCATGATGGCTGCGGCAAAACATAAGGGTACTTCTGTGGTTGAATGTCTCGTAAACTGCATCATTTTTAATGATGGAGCACACGGATGGCTTTCGGAAAAAGCAACCCGTGAAGATAGAGTCATCGTGCTGGAACATGGAAAGAAAATGATATTTGGAAAAGACAGGAACAAAGGGCTGGTGCTGGATGGATTTAACCTGAAAGTGGTAACTATCGGAGAAAATGGCATCACTGAAAACGACATTCTCACACACAATGCGCAGAACCCTGACCCAACTCTGCATCTAAAGCTGATTTACATGGAAGCTCCTGATTTCCCTGTTGCTCTCGGCATTATACGAGATGTTCCTGCTGAAACCTACAACGATGCAGTTGTCAGCCAAATTGCTAAAGTACAAGAAAAATCAACCATCAAAACTTTCGATGACCTGATTGATTCTTTAGAACAGTGGGAGGTGTAGGGAAGTTAATCCGCTTTACTTTATAGCCGAGGTCTGCTAAGATTTCGGCTATTTTTTCGCGGAAATCTCCCTGAATTAATATTTCTCCATCACGCGATGAACCTCCTGAGCTGCATTTTACCCTGAGTGTTTTTCCTAATTCTTTCAATTCGTCTTCTGTTCCTTCAAATTGAGAAATGATGGTCGCCGGTTTCCCGTTACGCTTATCTAACTCAATCCGTAAAGGTTCCTGCTGTCGTTTGTTGATAGGCTCGTTCACAACAGGGACTTCTTCTCCTTCTGGTAAATCTTGTTTCAAGGCATTTAATTTATCTCTCCAGTCCATGATGTAATTTTTTAAATATTTCCCAAATGACAATGCCTCCCGCAACACTCACGTTTAATGAGTGTTTAGTCCCAAACTGCGGGATCTCGATACACCCGTCACATTGATTAATTATCTTTTGTTGAACACCTTTAACCTCGTTTCCAAATACTATCGCAATTTTCTGATTTGCTTTCAAAGTCAAGTCTGATAGCATTGTACTGCCCTCTGCTTGCTCTACAGCATATACCTTATAACCATCCGCTTTAAGATGTTCAACTGCCTTACAGGTATCTTCAAAATAGGTCCATTGAACGGTATCCTCAGCTCCCAATGCTGTCTTGTGAATCTCAGGATGCGGAGGCGTTGAGGTGATACCACACAAGTATATCGCCTCAATCAAAAATGCGTCTCCGGTTCGAAATACGGACCCTACATTGTGCAAACTCCTGACATGATCCAACACAACCACTAACGGGGTTTTTGTTTCATGCTGAAATTCATCTGGGGTTAGGCGGTTTAATTCTGTTATTTTAAGTTTTCTCATTGTTCGTTGTTTTTCTCTCATACCTGTCAGGTTTTTAAAACCTGACAGGTATCAAAATGATTGATTATGGTCTTGTTAAAATATCTACAGCATATTCAATCAACGTATCCTTTCCCTTTACCACATCTGCCAAATCAAGATCTACTTTGATATCAGGGTCTATCCCGAACTCGATGTGCTGCATTTTCCCGTCATACATAGGACTGGCAGAAAAACGCACCATCCAGCCATTGGGAAGCTCATTTGAAAGGGGTAACCCCCCTCCTCCTCCTGTTTTGTCTCCAATTATCAACGCCTGGGGGGCATCTTTCATCATACATACAAACAAATTAGTGGCACTGTAGGATGCTCTGTTCGTCAGAATAATAACCGGTCGCCGCCACTGAATCTTTTTATTCGCTGTAGTTTTCATTGGAACAGGCTCGGAAAAATCCATATGCCCTGAACCTGTTTTATGCCGCAAATACATACTAACCGTATCTCTTTCAAAAAAATAAGATGCCAATCTGCCCGACAAATCAGCCGAACCTCCCCCGTTATTTCGCACATCAATAATTAACCCGTTTTCACAAGACATGAAATACTGAAACAAATAACTTATATTGCGATCAGAAAAACTATCACCAAAACTTGAATAATAAACATAACCCACTTTCCCGTCTGCAATGCGTTGATACCGCAACCCGTTTACAACGCGATAATCATTCCCGAGATAACGATCTTCATAAATCAAAGAAGTATTAAAATTAGCCGGATGGTCAGTAAACCAATTCCAGTAACGACTTCGATCGAATGCGGAATAGAGATTAACATGACCATCTTTTAACTCTGCAAGCATATCCGCCATCGCGTAGAAAAAAGTTTCTTCATCTACTGTATCAGTAGCAAGACGAGACTCATAAACCGTACGTATTGAATCCCAATTTATCTTTTTAACATCCAGATAGCAATAGCGTGTATCCACGATTTTCCATAGAGTTTCAAAATTTTCGCGATAGGTGTTTGCTGGATAAGGAAACTCCTCCAAACAGGAACTCAACCCAGCCAACATCATTACAAGTAAAAAATATTGTATTTTCATGATACGAAAATTTACAAAATTAATATCCGGGACTGACAAAACTTTCAGGAACGGCCACCTTTCGACCGGAAAAACGAATCAGATCGTAGGTAATCCCTACAAAAAGAGAGAATTCATTAAAACTATACGGCAGCTCTCCGGCCTGATAAGTTAACTGATGCATACGCGCACCAAATGACCAGGAAGAGTATTTAAACGGCACATCAATTGATATTTGCTGTTTCATACCTTGCTTATTATGCAAAGATGAAAAATGAATGGCTTCACCATAGGCTTTCGATGAATACATTTCATAATAACTTAAACCCGGGTATGGAACAAACATACAACCAACCAGTGGAAACTCGATGCTTGCACTAAATTTAAGCGTTCTTTTTCTCGTTGGATAAATATACCTTACACAAAGCATCGCGTTCAGGTCTGTTGCTAAATCCATGTTAAACGGATTATTCACGTTCCTGGAGTTCATTTTATATGCAAAATCGAAATCAACATTAGCTCCCGCAAGTAATACGAAATTACTGAAATCACGGTATTCGTATAACATGCCCCAGGCAACATTTCCTCCAATGTAAGTTACGGATGCTGTCGATTGTGGATTGACTGTTAAAGCAGCTAATCCTGCTATCCTGCTATAAGAAGATAAAACAGGATTATGCGGGTTAAAATAACGGACATCAGTGTACTCCAACCTCATCCCGTAACCTGTATAGTTCAGGATCGACAAGTACGGATCTGCTAATTCTACGACAGAAGGGCCGACATAATGATGCACATTTGTAAGCGAGAATACTTCTTTATTATTTGTTTGCGCTTCAGAAAAGATAAACCCGCCAATAAGGCAAAAAGCAAGAACTGTTTTTTTCATACTATTCAGGATAATCCGAGCCATCTGCCAAGACCCAGCTGATTTAAAATTACAAACAAAATTCCAATGGGAGTAATGTACCTTACAAGAAAAATATATGCGTTGTAGTACTTTGTCGGGAACCGGCCATGCGTACTGATTTCATCTCTGATCTGTTTTCTGCTTAATACCCATCCCGTAAAAACAGAAATCATCAACCCTCCAATGGGCATAAGCACTTTTGAAGTCACATTATCAAACAAATCAAAGAAGCCCATGTTAAAAATTTTTACCTCTTTCCATACTCCAAAAGACAGAGACGCCAATACTCCCAAAAACAAAATAATGATTGTAACCCAAATAGTTGCCGTTAATCTTTTTATTTTGATTTCTTCAACAAGATAGGCGACAACAACTTCCATCAGTGAAATTGCCGAAGTAAGTGCTGCTACACAAAGCAAGATAAAAAATAAGATCGACCATACATATCCACCGGGCATCTGTGCAAAAACATTCGGAAGAGTGATAAATACGAGCTCCGGACCATATCCGGGGTTGATTCCCAAAGAAAATACAGCAGGAAAAATTGCAACAGCAGCCAACACTGCAATCAGAGTATCCATAAGTGATACTTCAACAACTGTATGAGACAAATGATTTTTCTTACTGATATACGACCCGTAGGTAATCATACAACCCATTCCCAGACTCAAAGAAAAAAAGGCTTGCCCCATGGCACTTAATATTACTCCTGAAGTTATTTTACTGAAATCAGGTTGAAAAAGGAATTTTAATCCGGCAACACCACCGGGAAGCGTAACTGCTCTTATCCCCAATGCAACAATAATAATAAAAAGCAAAGGCATCAGGAATTTCGTGCTTTTTTCAATGCCGTCTTTCACTCCCAACATAATTATTATTGCTGATATAATCATAAAAACGAAGAGCCAGATGAGTGGTCGCCAGGTATCGGTACAAAAATCCACAAATACCTGTGTCAAGGTAGCTGTATCCTTATTTACAAACTGATTGGCAACTGCCTGATAAATATATTCAAGTGTCCAGCCTGCAACAACAGCGTAAAATCCCATGATCAGGAAAGATGTTAATACTCCCATCACGCCAATCAACCACCATTTTCCTTTAGGAGCTAACTTTTTGAAAGATCCAACGGCATCACTTTGTCCCATACGGCCAATAACAAACTCCGACAGCATCACCGGCATGCCTATTAACACAACGAAAACAAGGTATATGATTAAAAACGCGGCACCACCATACTGACCAAGCTCGTATGGAAAACGCCAGATATTCCCAAGCCCAACGGCAGATCCGGCCGCAGCAGCCACAACAGCCAGTTTACTACTAAAATTAATTCTTTGTCCTTTTGGCATCAATTTTCATTCTTATCCCCAAAATCGGGGTATTTATAACATAATGAAAGTTCAAATCGCATAACGCCTACAAAAATAACATTTTTTTATTATTGCTTACAAAATGTAATCCATGAATTCCATCACTTTAACGAAAATTATTCATGAAAATAATTATCTTTGCAGTTTGTTGATTTACATTAAGATATGAGAAAATTAGTTTTTGCAACAAACAACGCGCACAAATTAGATGAAGTAAAAAGTGTTTCGCGCGACAGCATCGCAATATTAAGTCTGAAAGAAATTAACTGCTTTGATGACATCCCCGAAACAGCTGACACACTGGAGGGCAATGCCTTGTTAAAAGCACAATACATCTACAATAAATATGGTTACGATTGCTTTGCCGACGACACCGGACTGGAGGTTGATGCGCTCGATGGGCGTCCGGGAGTATATTCTGCTCGCTATGCTGGTGACGAACAAGATGCCGTGAAAAACATGCAAAAATTGTTGTCGGAGCTGGATGGTGTTGAAAACCGGAAAGCACAGTTCAGAACTGTTGTTGCATTGATTGAAAGCGGGGAAATACGGTATTTTGAAGGAAAAATTACAGGAAAAATCATCCGTGAACCGGCAGGAAAGACAGGATTCGGATACGACCCGATATTTATTCCGGATGGATTTTCACAAACTTTTGCAGAACTTGGCAGTGACCTGAAAAATAAAATCAGTCATAGAGCGTTAGCTATAAATGAACTAAAAAAATATTTGAATCAATCCATATGATGAAGAGAGGATTATTTACCACGATAATCAGTTTGTTTGTCGTTGTTGTCTCGGGTCAGACCGACCAACCTGTCGCTATGGGGAAATGGAGAACCCACCTGGCCTACAACAGTGTCACTCAATTAGCACAATCAACCAGTAATATCTATGCTGTTAGCGATGGAGCATTATTTTCTATAAGCAAAGAAGATGCTGTTATGCAATTTTACAGTAAAATAAGCGGTCTAAACGATGCTAATATTACAAAAATCGAGTACGACAAGATAAATAATCAGCTGCTTATTATTTATCAAAACGGGAATATTGACATCATGCATTCCGTGGGCGTAAGCAACATCCCGGATTTGCATAACAAACAAATGAGTTCCAGTAAAGGAATTAACGATGTGTTTTTTTTCGGCAAATATGCCTATCTCTCCTGTGATTTCGGGATTATGTTGCTAAACATGGAAAAAAAAGAAATTGCCGACACGTATATCATTGGACAGAACTCAACTGAAATAAAAGTATTATCAACAACTATCCACAATAATAAAATATATGCTGTCACAGCCAACACAGTATATCATGCTGATGCCGATAACCGCAATTTAGTTAACTATGAATACTGGAAAACTACAACCGGACTGCCCGGATCGGGCAATTTTCAGAAGATTTTTACTTTTGCCGGAAAACTGCTCCTGTTGCGAAACGGAGAACTCTATAAACTGGAAGACAACAGCAGTTGGAGCCAATTACTCAGCTCAGTCAGCAACATCTCAAGTATTAACTTATCCAATAATAAAATTATTGCTAGCAACGGTTCTAATAGTGTTTATTATTTGAATCAGTCCTTCGAAATAGGCATGGAAAATCTGCTTAGTTCAAGTGACATCGAGTTTGACCCGGCAAATGATGCATATTGGGTGGCAGGAGGCGCTCTTGGCGTTGTATCATTCAAACTTCAGAGTGGAACAGCTCCTATAATCAGTTATTTTAAACCTCAAGGGCCAGCAGTTAATATCCCGTGGAGCATGACCTTCGCCGGAGAGAAATTATTTGTAGTCAACGGTGGAAGATGGGGTGCTCAATATTATCGAATTGGACAGGTAATGATATTTGAAAATGAAGAATGGACAAATATTGGTGGAAATCAAATTAAATCAATAACCGAATATGATGCGTTAGACTTTATGAATGTTGCTGTTGACCCGGATGATCACAGCCACTTTTTTGTGACATCGTATGGAACAGGGCTATACGAGTTTAAAAACAATGAGTTTTATAACTGGTATAATCATACAAACACAAATGGTGTTATTCAAACAGTTAGTGATGGAAATCCTTATAATTATATACGCTTAGACGGAGCTGTATTCGATAAAGACAAAAATCTTCTCCTCTGTAACATGAAATCCGGGGTTAAAGTACTCCTTAATAAACCTGCACCAGAAGAGCCGGAATGGTTTTCTCCTGCAGAACCTTTTTCAAACACCACATTTTCTCTAGAAACTTATGGAGGAATCACTATTTCAAACCAGGATCCAGACCAAAAATGGATTCCTTCCTACAGGGGAGGAGGCATTATTGTTTGGGACGACAATGGCACAATAACAGATACAAGTGACGACAAAAGTATTTTTCTCTCTAAATTTCCAGATCTCGACAATGTAGGCAGTTTTATTAACCCTGTTGATTTGTATTGCCTGACTCAGGATAGAAATGGAGTTTTTTGGGTCGGTTCAGACATGGGACCTTTACTCTTCTACAACCCATCAAGGGCTTTTGAACCAGATTATACTTGCTCAAGAGTTAAAATCCCACGCAACGACGGAACGGATCTTGCCGATTATTTACTTGAAAACGAGAAAATTAAAGCCATCGCTGTCGATGGAGCAAACAGAAAATGGATCGGCACGGCCACTTCCGGACTTTATCTGATGTCAGAAAACGGACAGGAAACCATCCATCATTTCACTACCTCAAACAGCCCACTGTTGTCAAATGATATATTATCTCTTGCCATTAATCCTGTTTCAGGAGAGGTATTTATTGGTACCGGCAACGGATTGATTTCTTTCCAAAGTGACGCTGCTGAACCTACTGATATTTATTCTGATGTATATGCTTATCCAAATCCGGTCAGAGAAAACTACAATGGAATTATCACGATTACAGGACTTGTTGAAAAGACCCAGGTAAAAATTACAGATATAAACGGAAATCTTATTTACCAAACAATTTCGAATGGAAGAATTGCAACCTGGGATGGCAAAGATGCTCATGGCAGAAAAGTTAATACCGGTATATACCTTGCCATTTGCGCAAACGAAGATGGCACACAAAACACTATAACGAAGATAATGGTAATCAATTAACAAATGGATTTAAAAAAAACACCTGCATCCTTTGAAAATAACAACAGGATTCATTTTGTTTTTATTTTCATTTTGTTTTTTGTTGGTATATTTGTACGATCATCCTCTATTTCAGTTGTTCCTGGCGGCTTAAATCAAGATGAGGCATCAATAGGATACGAAGCGTTTTCGATTATGACCACAGGAAAAGACCGTTCAGGAAATTCTTATCCTGTTCATTTTGTGTCATGGGGCAGTGGACAAAATGCTCTATATGCCTACTTATCAATACCTTTTATTCGAATTTTTGGATTAAATGCTTTTTCCATCAGGATTGTTAATACCATTTTCAGTTGTATTTCATTAATTGTTTTTTATTTGCTCTTTAAATTGATTTTGAATAAAAAGAAAGCAATACTTGCTCTTGCAATACTCGCAATTTGTCCATGGAGCATCATGGCTGGCCGTTGGGGATTGGAGGCCAACATCTTCCCTGTATTATTCTTAATTGCTGTCTATTTCTTGTTTAAAGGCATTTATTCAGCACCTGGCTATTATTTCCTTTCTTTTGCCATATTTGCAATCTGTCTCTATGCGTATGGCACTTCGTATCTTATAATCCCATTATTTTTCATTGCTGTTTTACCCTATTTATTAATAAAAAAGCTTCTCTCTCCAAAACAATTGTTCTTTTGTCTGTTGATTTTTTTTACAATAGCTACCCCTATCCTGCTTTTTATTCTGATAAATCATTTTGGCCTTAATGAAATTCATTGGGGAAAGATAACTATCCCAAAACTTGATAGCAACAGGACAACCGTAGTTTTCAATTTGTTCTCTGGTAACATTGCCATTACCCTACTGAAAAACGCCCTTCGACTTATATACATACTTATTCTACAAACAGATAACAACATATACAATGCTCTCCCTTCTTCTGGGACAGTCTATCATGTTTCGCTACCGTTTTTTTTTCTTGGGTTGCTCGGCATTTTCAAAAACAAGTCATTTATTCATAAACCTTTTCATTACATTTCTTTTTTCTGGTTAATCAGCTCGTTTGCCCTGGGCATTTTTACACATGTTAACATCAACAGAATCAATATTATTTTTTTCCCCATTCTCTACTTTACGGTACTTGGTATCCTTGATGCAGGCAACCTAATCAAAACAAAATATAAAAAACAATTTTATCCGTTTATAATTGGTATTTATATGTTGTTTTTCGGGGTCTTTACAGGAAATTATTTTCTTTTGGCACAAAAGCAGATTAAACATAACTTTGCTTTTGGACTGGAAGAAGCTGTAAAATACGCGGAGAAAAATTATAGTCAGGCTCCTGTTTATGTTTCTACAAATACAGTAAATATGCCCTACATTTATATTTGCTTTTATACTCAAATGAATGCAAACACTTTCAGAGAAAAGGTTGTTTATGGTGAAAATAAGAGTGGATTCAGGGAGGTATTATCGCTTGAACGATATAATTTTGGTAACGAACTATTTCGTAACAATGCAATAAATATTATCAGGGAAAATGAAAGTCCCAATATTGATATCAAAAACAGTAAAATTCTTAAATTCGGGAACTTCTATTTGTGTGATTTATACAACAAATAAAGTTTTTTAGACATACACGAAGAGGAATGGTGAAAAACAATTATCTCTATTTTTTAGTTACAATAATATACATTGTAATCAGGATATTAACGATAAACAATTGTTTCTTTTGGGACAATATACAACAAGTCTCGAAGGAAGCACATTGGTTTTACCTTACAAATTTTCGAGATTTTTTTATTTCAAAAACAAATGTACCTGATGGAATTTCAGCAACTGGATATCACGCCCCGCTAATGGGCATGATGACTGCTCTGCTCTGGAAAATATTGGGATATAAGCTATGGGTACATCATCTGTTTATCGCTTTTTGGGCAATCATACTATCGTATAATATCAAAAAAATGTTATCGGTCTTATTTCCGAAGGAATATATTGCCCTTATTCTGACCATAATATTGTTAGAATCCACATTACTCTCCCAATTTGCTGTCTCTTCTCCTGATTTTATTCTATTTACAGCTTTTGTCATTGCCCTCAGAGCAATAATTTTCAATAAGAAGGGATTACTTACAATCGCTGTCTTCTTTCTTTGTTGTATTAATATGCGTGGTGTATTTGCTGGAATAATATTATATGTTTCACACCAATATTATCTCTTTTTACAAAACAATGGTAGTTTTAATTTCAAAAAATCTTTCTCTATAACTTTACCCTACATCCCGACCTTTATAATTTTAACTTCATATTATACCTTTTATCTTATTTCTAACGGATGGTTTTTCTCAGATTCATCATATTCTACACATTATATGATGCCGGAAAGTTTCTTCCAGGTTGTAAAACATTTAGTGGAATTTACTCTTCGATCTGTAGAGAACGGACGTATTGTTATCTGGATACTGAGCTTTTATTTTTTATTCAAATTTGTACGAAGTAAAACTGTTTTATCACATGAACTGAAGGCATTTATGCTGATGTTTATCTTATTTAACGGGCTTTATTTGATATTTGTCTTTATTTCCAGGATGCCTTTTTCATCGAGATATTTTCTCCCTCAATTTTTCTTATTGACAGTGTTTACTTTACATGGTATCACAACATTTTTCACCCCAAAAAAGATAAAGCTTGCTTTTATGCTGATTATCTTTGCTCAGACAACCGGACATCTATGGATCTATCCTGATAAAATTGCCAAACCCTGGGACACCACATTAGGACATTTGACTTATTACGATTTACGTGAAGAATGTTTTGAATACATTGATGCTAATAATATAAACTATAACGATATTTCAGCGGGTTTTTGTCTTTATGGTAACAGGCGTTTCATAGAATTAATCAATGAAGATAAAATTGTTCACCATGAAAAAAACCGGCAGTATTTTTTATATTCTAACATTTCAAATGTTGAGGACGAATTAATTAATGAGTTTGAAGATGGTAACAAATGGCAACTAATAAAGACTTTTAAAAAAGGGTTTGTCTTCATTAAAATATATAAGAACCTTTCAAATAACACGAATAATAAAGTCGTTAATTCCAATTAACTGATGGTTCTGTTTGAAAATCAGGGTCAAAAATAATCAACTTAATCTAATATGAAACAACAATATAAATTTAATTTATTTTTTAAGAAACTCAACAAAAGAGAATTTTGGTTCATTGTTATTCTCTCGGGCTTCTTCTTTAAATTTTTACTGCTTCCTTTTCGTTCAGGAGACTTTAATTTTTTTTTAAATCCCTGGATGGATTTTATATCTTCAAACGGCTATTTTTCATCGTTAAAATACCGATTTTACAATTACACGCCTCCATACATTTATATCCTGATTATCCTTGCTAAAACTGGGATAAATCCTTTATATTCCATAAAATTTATTTCAATCCTTTTTGAATATATTTTAGCCTTTTTTGCCGGTAAAATCATTTACTTGAAATATAAAAATCCCTTGAATTTATGGATTTCGCTAGCTCTAATTCCATGGATACCAACAGTTATGGCTAATGGTGCTTTGTGGGGACAGTGCGATTCGATCTATTCATCCTTTGTTGTCGCCGGGGTTTATTTTGCCCTGATCAATAAACAATTTGCATCTTGTTTTTCGTTAGGAATGGCTATAGCATTTAAATTACAAGGGGTGTTTATCTTGCCATTTTATTTCGTTATGTTACTGAGAAAAAAAATCAACTGGTATTATTTTCTGCTGGTACCTCTCATTTTTGTGGTTTCTGTTTTACCTGCATGGCTATATGGGAGACCAATGAGTGAACTACTAACAATCTATGTTAATCAGGCAAACAATTATCAGGCGTTGACACTATATTTACCCAATGTTTACACCTGGATCAGCAATAATTATTATGAATCTGTAAAAATTGCGGGTATGATTGTTACATTTTTTATTGTCCTGATTGGCGGTATTTGGTTGAGTAATAAAAAATTTCACTTTTCGTTAGACCAATGGGTTGAACTTGCTTTTCTGAGTGTAATAATCACCCCTTTTCTGCTACCCGGAATGCACGAAAGATATCTATATCTGGGTGATGTGCTTGCTTTTGTGTATTTCTTTGTGCTTAGAAAAAATATCCTGTATTCGGTTGGAATAATGTCAATATCATTTTATGCCTATCTTTGTTGTTCAAGGCTCAAAACAATCTTACCTGTATGGCCAGCATTTTTTATCTATTTATTGATCTTAATCCTTGTAATAGCAGATTTCCGGAAATCTATTAAAAACGGAACAACATGAAAACCAACCCAACTATAAAACAACTATTCAAATTCGGAATTGTTGGTATATCCAACACCCTGATTACTGCAATAGTAATCTGGGGCTTACTTAAAACACTGCATTTCTCGGATTATACTTCAAATATTATTGGTTATATCGCCGGATTAATCAACAGTTTTATTTGGAACAGACTATGGACTTTTAAAAGTAAAACGCGTGTTAGTATTACATTTTATAAATTTATAATTACTTTTGCCATATCATATGCAGTTCAACTGGGAAATCTGTATTTATTGCTGAATTTTACAACGATTGATCCGTATCTTTGTCAGTTACTCTCAATCGTTGTATATACCATAATCAATTTTATCCTGAATAAATTCTATACTTTTAAATCCTGATGTAACATGAATATGTCATTAAGCATAATCGTACCTTGCTTTAACGAAGAAGCGGTTATCGATGAATCATACAAAAGAATCAGCCGGGTATTATCCGAAATGAAATATTTGTCTGAAATCATCTTTATAAATGATGGCAGTTATGATAAAACTGAACAAATTTTGAGCAGTATTGCCAAAACAGATTCCAGGGTAAAAGTAATTTCATTTTCCAGAAATTTTGGACATCAACAAGCGGTAACAGCTGGATTAAATCACTGTTTTAGTGATATGGCCGTTATTATTGACGCTGACCTTCAAGATCCTCCTGAACTAATTCCTGATATGATAAGAACAATGAATGATACAGGTGCTCAGGTTGTTTATTGTGTAAGAAAACAAAGAAAGGGAGAAGGGTTCTTCAAGAAAATAACTGCAAAGTGGTTTTATAGGATGCTGAATTCTCTATCTGAAATAAAACTTCCTGTTGATACCGGAGATTTTCGATTGCTTGATAAAAGCATCATACGGGAATTTAATAAATTACACGAAAAAGGAAAATATATAAGAGGCCTGATTAGCTGGATAGGGTTCAAACAAGTTCCATACTACTATGAACGAGATCCTCGTTTTGCCGGAGAAACCAAATATCCGCTTTCTAAAATGCTTAAATTGGCTACAACTTCAATGCTGTATTTTTCTACAAAACCTTTACGTATTGCCACTACAATTGGTTTCTTATCTGTAATACTAGCTTTTGGGTTAACAATTTGGTTCGTTTTAGGTAAAATATTGGGATTTACCCATGCCGATACTGGTTGGACATCCCTCTTCGTATTAATCACCTTTCTCGGAGGAGTTCAGCTGATTACCATTGGTATAATCGGAGAATACGTTGGAAATCTTTTCAAAGAAATTAAAAACAGACCGGAATATATCATTCAAAAAAAGGAAAATTTTGGGGATGACCCCGAAAAAGAAATCTGATAAAGCCGGGTTTGACCTTCTTAACTCCTCTTTATGAGATTCATAAATTCTTCCCTGGTTTTTGCCTGCTGAAATACACCTGTAAAGTCGGAGGTGGTAGTGATCGAATGCTGTTTCTGTACCCCGCGCATTTGCATACATAAGTGCTGCGCTTCAAGGATAACCATCACACCTAAAGGTTGCAGCGTTTTTTGAATACACTCCTTAATTTGAGTAGTCATGCGCTCTTGAACCTGCAACCGACGTGCATAGACTTCTACAATGCGCGCAATTTTACTTAATCCTGTTATATGATGATTCGGAATATAAGCCACATGTGCCTTACCAAAAAATGGTAACATATGGTGCTCACACATCGAATAAAAATCAATGTCTTTGACAATGACCATTTGCCGGTAATCTTCGGAAAACTTAGCCGACATGAGAATCTCTTCGGGATCCTGCTCATAACCATGCATCAAAAATTGCATCGCCATTGAAACACGTTCGGGAGTTTTTATTAATCCTTCTCTTTCAACGTCTTCTCCCAATAGCTTCATAATTTCTTTATAATGCGCAGCTATCTGAGCAGTTTTTTCCGGGTCGAACGAAACCGGTTTATTGTAATTAAAATCCATTTGTTCTTATTTTTCTGAAACCGATATCCGGTCTCTTACGGTGTAAGTTTCTTTTCTGAGTGCCGGAAATTTCCTGAGCAATTCTTCTGTAAAACTACGGGCTTCCGGCTGGGTGTGAAAGTCTCCAATCCTCACTTTCCAGAAGGGAGAACTGTAACTAACGTACACTTTCATATCCGGAAATGCTTCCATCAGCATTTGTTCCATATTGAAAGCTTCTTCTCTGGCCGTTCGTTGTACATTGCTTGAAAATACCTGTACCCTGTATCCATGTACAACTTGAACACTAGCAGCTGCCGCATTTTCTGTAACCAGTTTTTCAATCCGTTTATCCTGATGAAATATCACTTCACCACTTCCCGGTTTAACTTTTCCGGAAATCTCACGGAAAACATTTTTGACTGTATCCGGCCGAATGCTGTCAGGCTTAACTGACTGTGAAAAAATATTGGCTGAAAAGAATATCGTCAGGATAATGAGAAGTAAATGCTTCATAACTGGATAAATTTTAGGCGCAAAGTTACAAAATCTTATGCTATATCTGTCTATTATTTTTTATTATCTTTGTTCCTGAATAATAAAACCGATGTATATGCAGGTCAAATCAGACAAGATTACTGAAACCGTGATTATCGTTGCAGGAGGAAAAGGAGAGCGCATGCAAACCGACATTCCGAAACAATTTATTGAGCTGAAATCCAGACCTGTACTCATGCATACCATCGATGTTTTTATTCAATACAACCATCAAATTGATGTGATAGTTGTACTTCCAGAAACACAAATTGAATACTGGCGCAAGCTTTGCAAAAAGTATGCCTTCGAAACGCATCACCAGGTGACGAGCGGCGGTTCGGTCCGGTTTGAATCGGTAAAAAACGGATTGATCATGGCAAAAAACTACGGATTGATTGCTGTACACGATGGCGTGAGACCCCTGGTTAGCGTAACAACCATAGCTGCCTGTTTCCGGGAAGCGAAACAATCGGGAGCAGCCATCCCTGTTATTGAGCCGGTTGAAAGCATCAGGCAACTTGAAGGAAATGAAAATCTGGCGGTTGACCGCAATAAATTCAGGTTAGTGCAAACGCCACAGGTTTTTGATGCCAGGATACTGAAAAAAGCTTATCAGCAAGATTTTTCTCCTTTATTTACTGATGATGCCTCCGTGGTGGAAGCCTCGGGTGTAAAAATCAGCTTAGTGGAGGGCAATCGTGAAAACATTAAAATCACTACGCCTTTCGATTTAAAACTAGCAGAAACGATGCTTTGAGAAAGATATTCGCTTATTTTGAGAACTAATAAATGCAGCTTTTACACCTCGATATCAAATTTCTGCCGGGTGTCGGACCGAAAAAGGCCGACTTGCTGGCAAAAGAGTTGAATGTCCGTTCGGCTGATGATTTGGTACGGCATTATCCTTACAAATATATCGATCGCAGCCGGTTTTACTATCTCCACGAGATTACTGAAAACATGCCTTTTATCCAGGTTAAAGGACAAATACTCCGGTTCGATAAAATCGGAACGGGACGTGGACAGCGATTATCCGCAATTTTTACCGATGGGAAAGATACCATTGAACTAATTTGGTTTCAGGGAATCAAATTCGTACTGGAAAAATACAAAGCCGGAATTACCTACGTAGTGTTTGGTAAACCCTCTTTTTTTAACGGAAAATTCAACATCGCTCACCCGGAAATGGATTTACCTTCTCAGTTGCCCCCGGTAGAACAACTGGGATTGCAACCTTTTTACAACACAACCGAAAAGATGAAATCCGGTTTTCTGAACTCAAAAGCTATTCAGAAAATCATGCAGGGTCTCCTGCCGTATTTACAAGCGGGTGTCCCTGAAACGCTGCCTGCTTATGTGCTGAAAAAATATGCCCTGATGAACCTGACAGATGCGCTTCTCAACATCCATTTTCCCAAAAACACATACGCCCTCAACAAAGCTCGTCAACGACTCAAGTTTGAAGAATTGTTTTATGTGCAGCTGAATATATTGCAGCAAACCAAATGGAGAGAGCAAAACCTACGTGGACTGATCATGAAAAAAGTCGGACATTATTTCAATACTTTTTATCACGATTACCTGCCTTTTGAATTGACCGGCGCACAAAAAAGGGTGCTGAAAGAAATTCATACCGATGTGGCAAGCGGTAAACAAATGAACCGCCTGTTACAGGGCGATGTGGGCAGTGGTAAAACCCTGGTTGCTTTGATGGCCATTTTAATTGCGGTGGATAATGGTTACCAGGGATGTATTATGGCACCGACTGAAATATTAGCCAACCAACATTACGATACTCTGAAAGATTTTATCAAAGATCTGGGTGTGAATATTTCGTTGCTTACCGGCTCTACACGACCGAAAGAACGGGAGAGAATCCATACAGATCTGCAATCGGGCGAACTCCATATATTAGTCGGCACCCACGCCCTGATTGAAGATGTAGTTCAGTTCAACAACCTCGGTTTAGTCATCATTGACGAACAACATCGCTTCGGTGTGGAACAACGTTCCAAGCTGTGGAAGAAAAATGCCCAACCGCCCCATGTGCTGGTCATGACCGCCACCCCCATCCCACGTACCTTAGCCATGACACTTTATGGCGATCTGAGCGTATCAGTTATTGATGAACTTCCGCCAGGGAGGAAGCCGGTTCAGACCTATCATTATTACGAAAACAAAAGACAAGCACTGAATGGCTTTATTTACAAGCAAATTCAGGCAGGCAGGCAAGTGTATGTTGTCTATCCGCTTATTGAAGAATCCGAAAAAATGGATCTTCAGAATGTAACTGAAGGATATGAATATTTCAGAGAATGTTTCCCTGATTTCAGAGTCAGCATGGTACACGGTAAGCTCAAACCTGCAGAAAAAGACCATCAAATGCAATTATTTGTTTCCGGAAAGGCCCAGATCATGGTTGCAACTACCGTAATCGAAGTGGGCGTGAATATCCCCAATGCCTCAGTCATGATCATCGAAAATGCGGAAAGATTCGGACTTTCGCAATTACATCAACTCAGGGGACGTGTAGGCCGGGGGGCAGATCAGTCCTACTGCATCCTCCTCACCGGATTTAAACTTGCCACTGAAACCCGGAAAAGAATGGAAATTCTGACCCGTACAAATGATGGTTTCGAAATTGCAGAAGCCGATTTACAACTCAGAGGCCCCGGCGACCTGGAAGGGACACAACAAAGTGGTATCCCGTTCGAACTGAAAATTGCCAATTTAGCCCGGGATGGCAAAATGCTTGAAATTGCCCGGAATTTTGCCCTCGAAATACTGAACGATGACCCTAAATTAGAAAAACATAATAATCTCATCCTGGCTTCTCAGCTCAAAAAATTAAAAACAAATGTGGTAAACTGGGGAATTATTAGTTAAAAATGCCGAATAGGCTTGGTTAAGAAAGCTTATTTTTTTATCTTTGAAAAATTTTAACCCCACCTATAAACACCTGAATATCATGGAGAAAACACTTATTATTATAAAACCGTGCACCATACAACGCGGTTTAACCGGTGAAATCATCCGGCGATTTGAAAAAAAAGGACTTCAGATTTGCGGCATGAAAATGATGCAACTCACAGATGAAATTTTGTTTGAACATTATGCTCATTTGACTCAAAAGCCTTTCTTTAAACGAATTAAGAATTCTATGATGGCAACTCCTGTCATTGTTTGTTGTCTGAAAGGCATTGATGCCGTCCGGATTGTACGCACGATGACGGGTGTGACCAACGGACGGGATGCTGCTCCCGGTACTATCAGGGGCGATTATAGTGTCAGTGTGCAGGAAAACATCATTCATGCCTCTGATTCCGCAGAAACAGCGGCTATCGAGTTAAAAAGATTTTTTAATAAAAATGAAATTTTTGATTACAAACAGAATCAACTGAGTTATTTATACGCTAACGACGAGATTTGATTATTATACGAGTATTTTAACATGAGAGTAACCCAAAGATTCCTGATTTTGATACTGGCTCTGCCAATGTTACTATCAAAAAACATCTATGCGAACGACAAAGACAAAAAAATTTCTTCCATAACCCTAAACGCAGATTCAACCAATTTTTATCAGGAACTACTCCATGATAAAACGGACGATCTGATGGAAAATCATCCTGCTGATGACATTTACAACAACATCTGGACGAGTACCAAACTGAATCCCTACAAAATTCCCATCGACAGTCTTCCCGATTCTGTAAAAATTGATTTATCTTCTTTCTGTGTTCCAGTACCAGGACATGTTACTTCTCATTTTGGTCCGAGAAGATATCGCTATCATTATGGAACAGATATTAAATTACAAACCGGAGATTCTGTCGTATCTTCCTTTGCAGGAAAAATCCGCATCATTGATTACGACAGAAGAGGTTATGGTCACTATGTGGTTATCCGGCATGATAACGGACTAGAAACTGTCTATGCCCATCTCTCTCAGGTGCTGGTTTCTCTTGACCAGCATGTGGCTGCAGGAGAACCTATCGCCTTAGGAGGAAGTACCGGACGTTCAACCGGTCCGCATCTCCATTACGAAATCCGCTTTCTCGGCAACGCCATGAACCCGGCTAAAATAATTGACTTTGCTTACGGCTCTCCTTTTAAAGAAGAATACCTGATCACAAAGAAACACTCTTTCTATTATCAAAAAGAAGTTCAGGCAATGGCCGCTGCCAAATACTATAAAATCAGACGAGGGGATAATCTCAGCAGAATCGCTTCCAGAAACGGGACCAGTGTCAAAGCGTTGTGCCGTCTGAATGGAATCTCTACTAAAAAAATGTTAAGGATAGGTCAGACTATTCGTATCAGATAAAGATTCTCCGGAAAACAAATCACCCCTTTAATTTGTTTGGATTCATAGAACAAAAAATTACAACCATGTTTTCCAAAAAAAATTTAGAATACCAGATACTGATTATTTTCGGATCAAACGGAGACTTATCAAGACGTAAGTTATTACCTGCCATTTTTCAACTCTATCTGGATAACTTTCTGCCGAAGAATTTCATTGTTATCGGAACAGGGAGCAAGGAAAAGGATGTGCTGTCTAATCGGAAAGATGTGAGATCTGCACTCACCGAGTTTGCGTCTGAAGGCATAAGAAACGCCCAGGACAAACTGGAGGGTTTTCTGAATCTGGTTTATTATAAAAAAGTACATAACCAAACCGAACAGGATTTTGAAGGATTAAAAGACTATATCAACAATCTTTCTGCTGAACTTGAAATCAAACAAAATATCATCTATTACTTTTCTATTCCACCGTTTTTATACGAAGTAGTTGCTGCCAACCTCGTCAAATATGGTTTAAATCAGGAAGAAAACGGATGGAAACGAATCATTGTGGAAAAACCGTTCGGTTACAGCTATGCTACTGCCATCGAACTCGATAAGAAACTGCATGAAGGCTTTCACGAAGATCAGATTTATCGCATCGACCACTACCTCGGTAAAGAAACGGTTCAAAATATTATGGTTACCCGTTTTTATAACGGCTTTTTTGAACCTATCTGGAACCGGAAATACATCGACAGGGTAGAAATCACCGCGGCAGAAAAAATCGGAGTGGGTGATCGTGGCGGGTATTACGACGGATCGGGAGCTCTGAGAGATATGATTCAAAACCACTTGTTACAAGTGCTGGCAGTTGTTGCTATGGAACCTCCTGCTATCTTCGATTCAGAATCTATCCGCAACGAAACTGTAAAGGTGTTGCAGGCTCTTCGTCCAATCAAAGTGACAGATGTACCGGACCAGGTTGTGCGCGGACAATACATCGCAACCCATGTTGGAGATAAAATGCACCCCGGATACGGTCAGGAACACGGAGTAGCCCCTAACTCCAGGACTGAAACCTTTGTTGCAATTAAAGCTTATATCGACAACTGGAGATGGGGGGATGTCCCATTTTATATCCGTACAGGGAAACATCTTCCGGCAAGGGTTACCGAAGTAGTTATCCACCTAAAACATGCCCCTCATCAGCTTTTCAAACAGTTGTGCCTGACACATCCAAACAACATGATTATCCTCCGGATTCATCCTGATGCGGGAATTGCCATCGATTTTGGGATGAAGATTCCGGGAGCAGGATACAAAGTACACAACGTAAATATGGCTTTTAAATATGCCGATCTGGCCGAAACGAAAATCCCGGAAGCATACGAAAGATTGCTCCTGGATTGTATGGTTGGTGATTCAACCTTATATGCGCGTGCCGATGCTGTCAAAACCAGCTGGAAATTTGTTGACCCGATTATTCAGGCCTGGCACGAGAATCCTGATATTCCTCTGTACTTTTATGAATGTAACACCTGGGGTCCCAAAGAGTCGAACAATCTTTTCGAAGATAAATATACGAAATGGCGTGAGCCAGAAGAATAATAGAAATAACAAACATCATAAATAAAAAATAAAAAGCTGAACAACTTTTCATGAAACCCGAAACACATATTTTTGATGACGCCATACTGGCAGCCCATGCGGTTGCTACTCTTATACAGGAACTAGCTATAGCCAAACAACAACAAAATCAAACATTAAACATGGCTGTATCGGGAGGATCGACACCCAAACAATTATTTACCTTACTTACCGGGAATAAATACCGTTTTGCAATTCCCTGGGAAGTTATCCGTTTTTTCTGGGTAGATGAAAGATGCGTAGAACCAGCTCATCCTGAAAGCAATTTCGGTATGACTTACGATGCTTTATTGCAATATGCTTTTGTTCCTGCCCAACATATCTTCAGAATAAAAGGAGAAGACATTCCGGCAAATGAAGCCGTCAGATATGCAAATCTCCTTAGAGAAGAATTACCGGCAAGAAAGGGGGTGCCTGTATTCGACATTATTTTATTGGGGATTGGTGATGACGGTCATACTGCATCCATTTTTCCGGATAACATGGCACTACTCAATTCTGAAAAACTGGTCGATACAGCGACACACCCTGTAAGTGGGCAAAAAAGAATTACCCTGACCGGCAAAACAATTAACAATGCCGATCAGGTTGTCTTCTTAGTTACCGGAAAAAATAAGTCCGGAATTATTCGTGAAATTACCCGGGAAACTTCTGATGCCTTGAAATATCCGGCTTTTCACGTGGGAAACTACGTCGGTGAAGCAGCACTATATCTCGATGCTGCCGCAGCGACTGAAATTTAATTTTTTACAATTTCCATTGTATCGGAAGCAATCATATATTCCTCGTCAGTAGGAATAACGACTACTTTTACGGTTGAATCGGGCGTACTCAACAGAACTTCATTCCCTTTAGAATTTGCATTCAACGTTTCATCTATTTTCAGCCCCATATAACTAAAACTCCTGCATACCTTCTCGCGGGTACTTGCCTGGTTCTCTCCTACTCCTCCCGTGAATACAAGGACATCAGCTCCGTTGAGCGCAGCAAAATAAGACCCGATGTATTTAATTATCCTGTATTCATAAATATTCAGTGCTAATATGGCACGTTCGTTCCCCTCGGATATTGCTTTTTCAATATCACGCATATCCGAAGATACACCGGATACTCCCAATACCCCGCTGTGCTTATTAAACAAAGTAGAAACAGAAGAAGAATTTATCATTTCTTTCTCCATCAGAAAAGTAACCACACCCAGATCTACATCTCCGGAACGGGTACCCATCATCAATCCTTCTATAGGCGTAAAGCCCATGGACGTGTCTATCGACTTACCATCCTTAATGGCTGTAATAGAAGCGCCGTTGCCAATATGTGCTGTTATTATCTTGGTTTTTTGAACATCCAGTCCAAGAAACTCACAGGCACGACGGGAGACATAACGATGACTGGTCCCGTGAAAGCCATAACGACGAATACCGTATTTCTGATATAACGCATAAGGAATTCCATACATATAAGCATAGTCAGGCATTGTCTGGTGGAATGCTGTATCAAAAACCGCAACCTGAGGAACATCAGGCAAAAGTTCACTGATGGCACGAATACCGGCTAAATTTGGCGGATTATGCAAAGGAGCAATCTCAATGCATTCTTCAATTTTTTTGATAACCTCGTCGTTGATAAGGACACTTGAATTAAACTTTTCTCCTCCATGTACAACGCGGTGTCCTACCGCATTAATTTCTTCTATTGATTCAATGGCTCCATACTTCTTACTTGTCAGCACGCCCAATATATATTCAATGGCAACCTGATGTTCCAGAATTTCTCCTTCAAGCATAACTTTCTGGCCGTCCTTTCGGGTATGCTTGAGAAATGAGCCTTTCATTCCCAGCTTTTCGACTCCTCCCGAACCAAGCACTTCGTTGGTAGTCATATCAAGTAACTTGTATTTTACTGATGAGCTACCACAATTTAATACTAAAATTTTCATATGAATCTCCTCCTTATTTTACAAGATTACCTGATTCGTCATATACGTAAAATCCTTTTCCGGTACTTACCCCGTAATTTTTTGCCCGTACCATTCGTAATAAAACAGGCGACGGCTTATACTTGATATTACCATACTCCTCGTACAGGTTATTCAGTAACTTCACAATTTTCTCAATGCCCATATTATCTGCTGTCCGGAAAACTCCCTGACTATGACCATAACCGACTGTAAGGACTTTGTCTATATCTTCTACATTCGAAATGCCTTCCATCAAAATTTGACAGGCTTCGTTGAGTTGTGTAAGAAATAAACGTATGCTGACCAAGCCGGATGACTCCATCACCGAAATATACTGATGGTTAATCATACGTGCAAACTTACTGACTTTATCGAAAGTTTCCTGAGAAGTATGCAGACCCGATACAATTTCGAGAATTTGTGAACCCGGAGTATTAATCATAAAATGCACACCAATGCACCTTTCCGGATATTTCAGTTCAGAAGCAAGTTCGGTTACAACTACAGTTGTGACATTCGATGCTATTACTGCATCGGGTTCAAGTACTTGTTCGAGTTGCTGGAATACTTTTTTCCTTTCATCTACTTGTCGCTCGCCAGTCTGATTATTATAACGGATTGCCTCGATTACAAAGTCACAATGTTGAAAATCTACATAGGAGGTTGTCCCTTGCACACGTGAAAGAATAGCCTTTTTTTCATTTAAAGTTAGTCCCCAATTGGTAATTTTCTGATCTAATTTAGCCTCTATTCTGCTGAAAGCATTCGCAATTTTCTCTTTATTGGGTTCTAAAAACACTACCTCCATTCCATTCAAAGCGGCAGTGGTTGCTATTTCACTTCCTTCGATTCCACAACCAACAACGCCTATGCGCGAAAACAGGGTTCTCTTCCTGTTTCGCTTACTCAGCCCATACCGTTCGATTGGTTCCGTAATTATTTTTGCCATGTTATTATTATATTTTAATTTTTTTTTGATGCTGCCTTACATTTGGGTTCTGAAATCTAAACGGGTTATATAAATTTTATTGCTTCATTGCCTGATTCGACGTGATGGCAATCATTTTTACAATATCGTCAACAGAACATCCTCTTGATAAATCATTGATAGGAGCAGCCATTCCCTGTAGAATCGGCCCTACAGCCTGCGTACCGGAAAAACGTTCTACCATTTTATAGCCAATATTACCTGCCTGCAAATCAGGAAACACCAACACATTCGCTTGTCCCGCTATCTTACTGTCGGGAGCTTTACTTTTTCCCACAGCTGGAACCAAAGCGGCATCTGCTTGCAATTCTCCATCAATTTGCAAAGACGGGAACATTGATTTGGCAAGGGCTGTCGCCTCAACAACTTTATCAACAAGTTCATGCTTTGCACTGCCTTTGGTTGAAAAACTCAACATGGCGACTTTAGGCTCAATTCCGGCAATGGATTTGATTGTTTCAGCTGAAGAAACAGCAATTTCGGCAAGTTCTTTTGCTGATGGATTCGGGTTCACTGCACAATCGGCAAAAAGAAGTAAACCGTTTTCTCCATATTGTGGAGTAGGAGTAAACATTAGAAAAGCGCCGGATACAACAGAGATTCCGGGTCTTGTTTTCACAATTTGAAAAGCGGGTCGCAACACATCTCCCGTGGTATTTTGCGCCCCTGCAAGTTCTCCGTCAGCATCGCCGTTTTTAATCATCAGACATGCCAGATACAAGGGATTTTTTGCGAATTTCTCAGCTTCCTCCATGGTCATACCTTTGTTTTTACGCACTTCATACAACAGGTTTGCATATTTACCCATATGGTTGTCCAATTCGGGATCAACAATCACAGCTTCTGCAATGTAATCTAACTTTTCAGTTTTTGCTAAAGAGTTTATTTCCTGCCTGTTTCCTATCAGGATTATTTTTGCTGCTTTATTTTTTAAAACAATATCTGCAGCTCTGAGGATGCGTATTTCAGTTCCTTCCGGAAGGACAATCCGCTGTGGATTGGCTTTAGCACGCTCCATGATCTGGTTCAGTAAGTTCATTTTTTTTATAATGATAATTTGTCTGTTGATATAACGTTTTTTACCCGAACTTCGTTCCGGAAAACACTACAAAAGTACAAATATTTTGTAGAATTGCAATGTGGAGATTGCAAAACGTGCTAATTATTTATTTTATTGATATATTACAGCACCATAATATGCTCTTTTTTAGAACTTGAAGCGAACCTGCAGCTTTATTTCTGTTTTTCTGTTTTCCTGAATCATTTCATAACCACTTCCTATTGTTTCTCTCCCATCAGTATAAAGCAGTTGAGAAAATTTCAGCCAGCAACTCAACGCCGAAGTTACATCATAACGCAGATTAACATAATAACGGCTTCCTGCTCCTGAAAAAGCGGGAATACTAAATGCATACAGTATATCCTTTTCATAAATGTATATACGGTTATCATAATTCTCTGCATCAAAAAACAGATAGCTGAAATCCAGCTTCAAAGGAATTTTACTGAAATTTACACTCACTTCCTGAAGCGCAGCCAAACCGAAAGTACTTGTCTCCAAACCCCCGGAAACAACATTAGCATCCACCTGTTGTTTAAATTTCAGATTCCCTGTTTCATAAACCGACTGAAAACGAAGAGAGGTTTTTTGGTTCAGGGATATCTCCGGTATAACCTGCGATGAACCCGACTTGTTTGCTCCGTATTGTTTGTGTTTTGCCCTGATAAAGAGGCTTAACTTACGAACCGGGGTATAGTTTAACTGCAAAAAGAGATCTGTCCCAAACGAAGGAAAATCTATCCCATAACGCAACCATGGAAAACGGTAACTATCAGCATAGAAAGCAATCTTCCATTTTTTTGCGGGCAACACTTCAGCTCCCAAATACACACCTTGTTCATTCCCGGTTCCAGAGCCCTCAGAAAAAGGAGATGCAAAAAAGGAATTGTATTCAGGAGCATAATAGCGGTACAACAAAGCTAAATTTACTCTTGACAGAGGAGAACAAGTCATACCGGTAATAATGGCCGGATGTTTCATATCAGTAAAAGCTGTTTCTCCAAAAAAATTAAACTTATTCAACCTGAAACGATAATTTATACCTGTAACCCATTGCCTGTCTCCTTGAAAATAAAATAAACTATATGGATGTGTTTCAGGAATCAGTTCTTTGTCAAGTCTCATCACCAGAGAACTAAGCCCGATTTGAAACCACATTCCCTTATAAATAGCATTACCCCCCGCGACCTGTTGCCTGACAGTCCTTCTTTTCTCAATTTCCGTGCTCGTCCTGTGATATCCTGTTTGATAAAAACCAGAAAAAACATTCTCCTGCACACTCCCGTCCACATATTTTCTGGAACAAAACATATGCAGGTTCAACTTCCGGTGTTGCAACGTTAAAGCCAATCCTCTCTGATAGTTATATTCATTAGTTGAGCCATATCTTTTAAATCCGGAACTCAGGTTACACACCTTGGTTGGCATGGATGATTTTCCTGTATTAAATGCCTGCCAAATAACAAGTCCCTGTCCAAAACCCACCTGATAATCTCCTAAAATTAAATTTTTTATCAACCCGATATCTTTTGCCTGAACCGAGACCGAAATAAAATCACAGCCTTTGTGCATTTTACCCCAGAATTGTTCTCCCGCGTCTTTTTCTGTTGTGAAATTTACAAATAACCTGTCTTTATAATCAAAACGGTATTTTAATTGATGATACAGTTTGTTTCCACGATAGGCCGAATTATGGGCTCCATCTTTGATATATCCTTTTTTCTGTTCAGGTACCAGATCAAAACGTGTTTGTATTTCATGCTTCCCAAATTTGAAGGCTTTCTTCAGGTTTATCTTTTCCTGTGTCGCTTTACTTTTTGAAATCGTCACAAAAGGCAGCATCCTCCGGATATCTGTCATATCCAACCCCTCAACCAACAATAGTTCATAAATGGATAAAAACTCTCCTGCCTTATATCTGTAGTATAAGATATTCTCAATTTGTATATCAGAAAGAAACATCATTTTTTCTATATCTTCCCTTTCGGCAGAATTCAAATCAATCGGATGCTGACTTAAAAAAGCAAGCTCTTCATAAAACCCATCAAAATCAAGTTCAGCTCCCGATTCTTCATTATATTGTTCAAATACATCTGCAATAAACTGGTCAATAGAGATGTTTGCTGCAAGATGTTGAGCCATCAAAAAAGCACAAAAAAAACAACATAACAACAGCGATATTAATAATTTTCTCATACAATCAGGTAACATAATTCAGGGATACGATTGTTTTATTTTTTGTTGAAGGACAACTGAAGCTGTACAATGGTAGTTAGTCCCATTAAGGGATGCAACTCCCCAACCAAATCGATAGTAAAATAACTGATACCAAAACCAACACCCAAACAAGGGACCAAAAACCCCGCAGCATAAACACCCAACTGGAATCTCGTATGGCTTGTCATAGCATAATCGAACCCGGTAGCAACACGGTAATTACTGCTAAGTTCTTTATCTGCCTGAAACCGCCAACTGAAAGCCTGCGAGAAATCATATGCGCATCCAAGACTAAAAACCGAAGGCACAAATTTTGTTGCTAACTCCCCCTTTATATGAGCGCCAAAGGGATTAAAGACATGAAACCCGATTAGAAAATGATCTTCAATTGGAATATTGAGTCCGATTTGCGGATATACAGTTGCATGGTAACTGTTTGAAGAAGCAAAATACGCCGTATGATAATTGAACTGCATCCCCAAACTGAATTTTCCAGAAAAATCGCGGGAAAAAGCCATCCCCATCATGATTTCATGGTATAGCGAAAATCCGTGGTGAGCAAACGAGAATCCACAAATAAATTGCTTTGTGGGATAAATGGCTAAAAAACTTTTTGTGGCAAGCTCTGTTATAATATAGCGGTTCTCAAAAGAACAAACAATCTGAGGCATAGTGCTTGCTGAAAAAGACGCAGGATTGTGAAAAGGCATACGGTTTTTCACATCAGAAACAGATGTGTTCGCAACAGAGACCGATGAAGGAACTGGATAAGCAATCTGATCAAACAAAGCAGAAAAAGGCAATAATGCCATCAGGAAAAAGAAAATTCTTTTCATGAATGTAAGGTTTCGGGTAAAATAATTTGCAAACAAGCACGTCTCAAAAATATCAAACATCAGAGAAAAAAACAAAATTTTACACGATAATTTGGATATAATCACATCTTTTAATTTTAGTGATAACTCTCCAATATTTGACTGTTATATGCAAATAGGATAGTATTGTTTTTTTAATTCAAAATTCATACATTTGCAGCGATGAATAGAAAGCTCAACATATTGATATTAATGGTTTTCATGAGCGGGTTGATCATTCAGTTATCCGCACAGCCAACCCAAGAAGCATTACTGCCTGGAAGTCAAAGACTTGCGGTACAGATTTTGGGTAACGATACTGTTTACCTGGCATTTCTGAGAGACATCTATGTGTTTCCTAAAATGAAGTTCAAAAGCAAACGTCAGGAAGAGTTTTATTGGCGTACTGTCCGGGATGTAAAGAAGGCGTTACCTTATGCCAAAATTGTAAGTTCTGAATTAATCCGCGTAAACACATTACTGGGGGATATCAACAAAGAAAATGAACGCAAAAGATACCTCGCGCGTTATGAGAAGGAAATTTTTAAACGATATGAGCCTGAACTTCGAAAACTAACTCTCAACCAGGGCAGATTGCTTCTTAAACTGATTGACAGGGAATGCAATTCCACTTCATATGATTTGATTAAAAACTATCGCGGAAGTGTTTCTGCATTTTTCTGGCAGGGAGTTGCACGAATTTTCGGTTCTAATTTAAAATCTGAATATGACTCAAAAGGAAATGACAAAATTGTGGAAAGAGTCATTCTCCTCGTTGAAGCAGGACAATTATGATTATTAATTTTTTTATTTCTACCTATGAAGAAAAATCTGATTTATTTGTTTAAAAACCTTTTCATCCGGTCTTTTGATGATGACCTTACTGACTCTCAAAAAAACATTGTACGCGCAGAAGTTAAAGCCAGAAAAAAAAACATCACAGAATCATTTAAAAAAGAACAAGCCACGGCTGTTTATGGCAAAATTGAACAGATGCCTGAATTTATAAAAGCCAAAACCGTGCTCATGTATTGGTCTGTTTCAGATGAATTACCGACACATCATTTCATCCGAAAATGGTGTCATGCTAAAAACATTCTGCTTCCAGTAGTAAAAGGAGAGCACATGACTATCAGGCCTTTTATATCTGAAGAAATGCTTGTACAGGGAAACTTCAGGATTATGGAACCTAAATCGGGGCACGATTACCTGAAAGCTGTTGATTTGGTAATCGTTCCCGGAATCGCATTCGACCGGAAAAAAAGAAGAATTGGAAGGGGAAAGGGGTACTACGACAAGTACTTAAAAAGCAAAAGCATAATAAAATGGGGAATCGGTTTTGATTTTCAGCTTTACGAAAGTATTCCTTCTGCCTCTTTTGATATTAAAATGGATAGGATTATCACTCCCTCTGAGACGATTTGGTAAGTTCGGGTTCCCCTTTGCGGTAATAATACACAAGCCCATATTCACGACAATTTTCCAACTTGTCATAAGGCTCCATGCCATTGAAATAGGATTCAACCTGGTTCCAGATATCCAGGATGATTTCATCACCTTTGGTTCGTAGATTAACAAGCTCTTCCCATTGACGGGTTGTTGAGTTCTGATAAATTTTCTGGGTGGATTTATATTCCTTGAAAATCTCATAATGAACTTTAACTTTGGCTATGGCAGGATTGTAAATAGGCAATCCTCCGTTCCGGATGCGTTCATTTTCTCCGTCAATGATGCATTTGCCCCAGAGCAAGAGAGCTGACTCTGTACTTAAATCAGGTACGTTATGCACCTCCGGATCCAACTGATAGAAAAGTTTATGCTCCTTTTTTATGTCGCCTCTAATCACCGAAAGATTGAAAACCTGAATAAAATGAGAAATATACAGCCGCGCATTGTGAATAATTTGCTGATACCTTTTGTTGGCGTTTACCTGATTTTCGAGTGTTTGCTGATATTGTAACTGCTGTTTTTCAAATACCGAAAGAAAATTCTTTGCCTCAAGAATGGTCTTGAATGCGACAACATGGTTATTGTATCCTGATTTATCTTCTTTCTGAATGGCGGAACGAAGCGCTCTTAATCTCGATTGGTCAGTATTAGGTAAACGACGGTATGGCATGAAAAAATTAAACTGTAATATGTGTTATTCCTCAATAAAAAATCATACACTTGCAAAGATAAAAAAATTAATCGTTTCTAAACATTAATTTTTCAGCTAATTTTCTCAATTCCTGCTTTTTATTTGTTGGTACACTGACTTTTTCAAGAAATGCGATGGCCTTTTCATAATATGAACTCATAGCGTCTTCGCATATTTTTCTGACTCCCAGCCGATTATAAATCCCGGTCACCTCCCGGATCTTTTTTCCCGGATCAGGTGTAGGTTCATTCAGCCAGTAATGCAGTTTTGTCTTTATATCTTCCTGAGCCGCTTTTTGGGCATGAATAAGCAGATAAGTCTTTTTATTGCACAAGATATCTCCCCCAACCTGCTTTCCGAAAATTTCGGTGTTTCCATACACATCCAACAAGTCGTCTTTGAGTTGAAAAGCCAATCCGATATTGATTCCGAAATCATATAAATGCTGTGCATCTTCTTCAGATGCACCTCCGATGATGGCTCCTGTTTTCAGGGAACATCCCAGCAATACTGCCGTTTTAAGCCGGATCATTTCAAGATATTCTTCCGGCAATACATCGTCTCGTTGTTCAAACTCCATGTCATACTGTTGACCTTCACATATCTCAGCAGCCGTTTTGGTAAATAAATCCAAAACTTTTTTCAGATGTTGAGACGGAGTTTCCAGAAGTTGCTCATACGCTATGATTTGCATCACATCTCCTGAAAGAATGGCCGTATTTTCATCCCATTTTACATGTACGGTAGGCTTTCCCCTCCGGATGGTTGCCTTATCCATGATATCATCGTGCAACAGGGTAAAATTATGAAACACTTCGATGCCAATAGCTGGTTTGAGGGCAAGTTCGATATTTTCAGAAAATAAATTACAAGCCATCAGGGTTAAAGCAGGACGAATCCGCTTTCCTCCCTGTCCCATCGTATAGGCAATAGGATCATAAAGCCCCCCTGGTTCCTTCTGCCATTTTGTTTGCTGAATAGCGGAGTTAACCAACGCAGATATTTTTTCAAAACTATTCATGAGCACTTATTTTCGATGGATTAGTTCATTTTCGATGATATCCGTCAACACATCCTTCATTTCCAATCCGGCTGCCCGAACCTGCTGGGGAATGAAACTGGTTGGCGTCATACCGGGCGTTGTGTTGACTTCCAGCAGATTGATTACCTCTCCTTCGGTAATAATATAATCTATTCTGATGATTCCCTTACATCCCAATATGTCATAAATTGCGGAAGTAAGGTGCTGAATTCTTTCTGTCAGTTCTTTGCTGATGCGAGCGGGTGTTATCTCGTCAACCTGACCTTTGTACTTAGCGTCAAAGTCAAAAAATTCATTGTGAGGAACCACTTCGGTAACAGGCAAAACAACCGACTTACTTTTGATTTTATAAATTCCGCAAGTAACCTCTGTTCCCTGCATGAAAGCCTCAATCATCACTTGATTTCCTTCTTTGAAAGCTTTCTCTATGGCCGGTTGAACATCTTCTTTCGATTTAACTTTAGTCACGCCAAAACTACTGCCACCTACATTGGGTTTAACAAAACACGGAAAGCCGATTTTCTCAGCTACCTCGTCGGCACTGATTGTTTGTCCGATCCGCAATAAAACAGCCTCAGAAACTTTCAGACCAAAATTTTTCAGATACTGATTACAGGTGAATTTATTAAACGTAAGTGCCGACGCCAGCACCCCGCAAGTAGAATATGGAAGTCCGATTAATTCAAAATAACCTTGTAAAATACCATCTTCACCTGGTGTGCCATGTATGGTGATATAAGCAAAATCAAATTTAACTTTTTTGTTTTCACAGGTAAAACTAAAATCTTTTCTATCAATTTCTGCTTTTTCATTTTCTGAAATATCCACAAGCCACGCCTGTTTTGTTAGGGTTACCTGATATAAATTATACCGATTTTTATCCATAAACGAAAGCAATCCGGCTGCGCTTTTCAGCGATACAACAACTTCAGAGGAATCTCCTCCCGCAACAATCGCGATAGTGGGTTTCATTTTATTATAAATTCAAATGGGTTTGGGCATATTCACGCCACATGTCAATTAATTTATGAAAATCTTCTGGTATTTCACTTTCAAAATCCATGTATTCTTGTGTTCGGGGATGTACAAATCCAAGAGTTTTGGCATGCAGCGCCTGTCGTGGACAAATATAAAAGCAGTTCTTCACAAACAGCTTGTAATAGGCCGAACTGGTCCCTTTCAGTATTACATTTCCGCCATATCGCTCATCGTTAAACAATGTATGACCGATGTGTTTCATGTGCACCCGGATCTGATGCGTTCTGCCGGTTTCGAGACGACATTCAACCAGGGTAGCATAACCGAATCGCTCTAATACCTTGTAATGCGTAATAGCGAATTTGGCATACGGATTCTCTCCTTCCGGAAAGACTGTAAAACGCATCCTGTCACTCGGGTCCCTTGCCAGATCACCGGTGATGGTGCCTTCATCATCCTTGACATTCCCCCAGACCAAGGCATAATACCGGCGTTTCGTTGTTTTTTCAAAAAATTGCTTTCCCAGGTGTTGCTTGGCTTCTTCTGTCTTGGCAATCAACAACAATCCTGATGTATCCTTGTCGATGCGATGCACTAATCCCAACCTGGAATCATTCGGATCAAAATCTTTATTATCTCTTAAATGATAAGCAATCGCGTTTAATAAAGTGCCGTCGTAATTTCCGAATCCGGGATGCACTACCAGACCGGGCTGTTTATTAACAAGTATGATATCATCATCTTCATACACAATATCGATGGGGATATCTTGTGGAACAATGATGTATTCTGAAGGAGGATAAGCTAATACTATGGTAATCACATCGCCGGGTTTTACCCTGTAACTGGATTTTACTGGTTTTTCGTTTACCCGGATATTGCCGGCATCTGCAGCTTCCTGAATGCGGTTTCTGGAAATGCTGGCCATAATATTAACCAGATACTTATCTATCCGCATCATGCTCTGACCTTTGTCAACCACAAAGCGGTAATGTTCAAAAAGCTCCTGCTCGGGAACTACCTCATCATCTTCAATTTCTTCTAAATATTCTTCTTCCAATTTCAATTTCCTCCTGTTTAGAAAAATTCTTCTTCCTCAAATTGATTATTGAATGACCGTTCAATTAAATCTTTGTCCTTAGTAAGCCATATATTAATACGGGTGCCATCCGGTATTTTTTGTCCGGCAAGCGGAGTTTGCCGGTATATCATATATTGATCTTCATCTTCAACAGGAGGTGTATCATAATTGACTGCTCCAATGATAAATGAAGATGCAAATGCTTCATTTCTTGCATCTGTAAAAGTTTTTCCAATCAAATTGGGAATAATTGAGATTTCCTCTCCTACTCCGCTGCCGACTACCAATACAACAGCACTACCTTCCGGTACACGGGTGCCTGCTTCAATATGCTGACCATTATAACTTACATCGATAACGAGGTCTTTAAACTCTGATGGCCTATGCACTACGCCAGAAACCTTCAGACCAAGAGATTTTATCAATGCGTCTGCCTGTCTGAATGAAACATCATTAACTTCCGGAAAAGGAACCATTTTCACCTGACGCTTATTCAGAATCAGGTAAATTGATCTATTTTTTTTAACGGAAGAACTGGCCGGAGGAATTTGCTCCACAATTGTTCCAAGGGCTTTATCCTTTACATAAACCGAGTCGATTACCTGAGTATATAAATCATAATTTTCAAGCAGATTCTGAGCTTCTTCTATATACAAACCCTGCAGATCCGGGACAGTAACCGATTCTCCATGATGCGTGTATTGATCAATCAGAATCAGGGTTATCCAGGCCAGTGTGACAAGAATAACAATTGCCAGCAAAATTCGCTTCACAATAAAACCTGCGAGGCTTTCTTTCCAGAAGGTCTTAAAATCCATGGTGGTTATTTATAAAAAATTGTCGTTCGGCTATACTACTAATTAAACAAAAACAACTGCCAAAATTAATGAAATTATCTTATTATCAATAATAACAAAGCCTATAAAAACAAAAAAAGTAAAAAGGGAGGAGATTGCTAAATTTTTGAAACATGCTTTCAACATACCAATTTAAACTTCAATACCCTCTTCATCAAAAGCGTAATCCATGATTCCCGGATAGAAAAAGTTGAAAATCTCATAACGCGACAAGTCTGATATCCGGACAAATTAGTAGATGAACCTGCAAAAGGTCACAGATGTAGAAAAAATTAAGAGCCACCTCATCAGTGATCTGCCCCCAAAAAGTTGGACGGATTAATAATTAAAATTTATGAGGACTGAGTTCGGAACATAACCGGACTTAGTCCTTTTAGTTTGTTTTTGATTCTGAAGTTGTTATAATAATAAATATAA